>VSQE01000012.1 GCA_009775705.1 Prevotellamassilia sp. | reverse complement strand
TTGCGTTCACTCTGATTTTCGGAACCCCTACCCTCATGAACAACTCTTGCCCCATGCTTGCTCCCCTGCTCTCCCCTCAGGAAACTTTCGAGTTCATGCGCATCATACAGAACTCGCGCCGCATACTTCTCTGCGCCCACCGTGGTCCTGACGGCGATGCCGTCGGTTCCTGCCTCGGTCTGGCAGAATACCTGACCGGACTGGGCAAACAGGTGAATATCGTACTGCCCAACCCCTTCCCCGACTTCCTGCAATGGATTCCGGGCACCAACACCATCATCTTTTACGCCCGACAACAGGAACGCGCAAAAAGAATCATCAGAGACGCCGATCTCATTTTCTGTCTGGACTTCAACGCGCTGAGCCGCTTACAGGAAATGGGCGAGGCCATTGCCGCCACCAAAGCCACACGAGTCATCATCGACCACCATCTGGACCCCGACCGCCAAATGGCCGATTTCATCATCTCTCACCCCGAGAAGAGTTCCACATCGGAACTTGTGTTCCGCCTGATCCATCAATTGGGCGGCTTCGAAAACATGACAACACACGGAGCGGCAGCTATCTACACCGGCATGATGACAGACACGGGCGGATTCACCTACAGTTCGTCAGACCCGGAGATTTATCTCATCATCAGCCTTTTGCTCACAAAAGGCATCAACAAGGACAAGATATACCGCAACGTCTATAACAACTACTCGGAACAACGCATGAGGCTGACGGGATACATTCTATACGAAAAACTGCAATTCCTGGCAGACGGACGCGCCTCTATCTTCACCCTGACACGGGAAGAGATGAAACGCTTCCAATTTATCCGCGGCGATGCCGAAGGACTGGTCAACATGCCGCTACAAGTAAAAGGCATGCGCGTCAGCATTTCCCTGCGCGAAGACACGGAAAAGGACGTAATACGTGTATCTCTGCGTTCGGTAGATGACTTTCCCTGCAACCAAATGGCAGAGAGGTTCTTCAACGGCGGCGGTCATCTCAACGCTTCAGGCGGGGAACTGCCCTTCCCGCTCGAAGAGGCTCTGAAAACGGCTGAACGCGCCATAGAGGCCTATCGGGACCTGCTATGAGCGCGTTCCGGCCTTGTGCCGCACGTCAGCGTTTCCACGTACGGTGCAGGCCAGTACCGAAAAGACTTCCGCGCGGAGCATCTTCCTTCTTCCAACCGGCCTTTTCCTCCTCGCGCACCGGCTGAGGATAAGAAATGCGTGTATGATAAATGGTTTTCAAACTCTCTACCAACACCCTTTTCGCATCGGCAATATCACGGAACGTGATGGGACACTCCCTGAAAAAACCTTCCTTGATCTGTCCGTCAATGATACGGTTTACCAGTTCCGTGAGATTCTCCTCTGTTATCTCCTTCAGACTGCGCGACGAGGCCTCTACGGCATCGCACATCATCAGGATGGCCTGCTCGCGCGTAAAGGGATTGGGACCGGGATAAGTGAATTTCCGCTCGTCTATCTCCTCACCCGGATGCTTGTTCTCCCACTGAATGGAAAAATACTTCGTCTTGCTGCGGCCATGATGCGTGGTAATGAAGTCGCGGATCATCTTGGGCAAATGATACTTTTCGGCCAACTTAGCCCCTTCCGTGACATGGCTGATGATAATCTCCGCACTGCGCTCCTCGGGCAAACTGTCGTGCGGATTCACACCGCTCTGGTTCTCCGTGAAAAAGGCCGGATTGAGCATTTTCCCAATGTCGTGATACAGGGCGCCGGTACGCACCAACTGCGGATCGGCGCCGATCTTATTGGCCACCTCGGCCGCCAGATTAGCCACCTGCATGGAATGGTTGAACGTACCCTGCGCCACCTTCGACATTTTCCGCAGCATGTTGTTGTTGATGTTGGTAAGTTCGACCAGCGTAACACTCGACGTGAAGCCGAACAGACGCTCTATCAGATAAAGAAGCGGATAGGCAAGCAGCAGCAAGGCTCCGCTGATGACAAGATGCACCAGATGGGAATGGTCCAAATCGGCAGGAGCTATGCCTTGCGACAGTTCGTAGGCCAGCGTGATGAGCAGACTCGAAGCCGTAACCGTCGCCACCACACGCAGCAGTTGGGAACGTTCCGTCAGTTCCTTCAGTGAGTAGATGGCCGTAAGGCCTGCCACGATCTGCACCAGCACGAACTCGAAGGTCCCGTGAAGGGGCAGCAACGTGAGCAACACCGCTGTGACAAGCGCCATAAAGGCTGTACGCGAATCCATGAAGATACGCACGAACATCGGAATTATGGCAAAGGGAAGCAGGTAGACGCTGAACAGGTTATCCGTGGCGATGAGATAGCTCAACAGAGGAAAGATCGTTATGAGTGAGAACAGCAACAGTATGCTGTGTGGCGAATCCAGATAGCGGCGACGGAACAGGTTCAGATAAACCACGAACAACGTCAACATGGCCGTGATGAAAAGGGCCTGTCCGCCCAGCAGAATCCAGAAATCGTCCGTCGGGTCGTTGCGGCGTTCGCTCTCCTTCTCAAAAGAGTCAAGAATCTTCACTCTCGCGGCATCCACAATCTCCCCGCGGTCAATGATCTTCTGTCCACTCTGCACCATGCCGCTGGCCGGCGATACGGTAGCCAACAGGTCGTCGCGGGCAGAGTTGGTCTTCTCGCTGTCGTAGGTCAGATTGGGGACCAGATAATTGTTGACATTGCAACGCGTGAGCAGTTCGCGCGAGAAACGGGCCGTATCGCTGAACATGATATATTCATAGGCCGACCTTATGGAATAGACCTCGCCCAACGGATAGGTGCGGGCCTCGGTACCCTCTACCACCCGTATACCTCGGGCCGGACTTTGCGACATACTGGCGAAGTCCTCCGTTCCCATAACCCCGGCCGCATACACCTCTTGGAGTTTCTCCACCAAATGAGGCAGATAGAAAGCCGGGATGCCCTTGAACTTCCCTTTGTAGAAATCTGTACGCAGGGCCTCGGTCTGCTGCTTCACGATACGGGAATCGGTCTTAAAAAAAGGCATGAATTCCTTGATGACGCTATCGCGCTCGGCCAGGATCTCCCGGTTGCTCTTGTAGATGGGGAAGTCATACGAGGCAATCAGCGGCGCATAACGCCAAGGCTTGTTCAGCTCATACTCGTATCCGAACTTGCTTTCGCGGGGAAGGAAGTAAAGGAGCAGAGCCAGCGCCACGGTCAGCGTCGTGCCCAAAGTCATGTTCTTCCTGACACGGGGTCTTGCCCAAAAACTTTTGTCGTTCATACAGGTCTTTTCGTTTGGTTTATTTGACGCGTATGTCGTTTCTCTCGGAACAGACACCACGCCCTGCAAAGATAACTTTTCTTTTTAACATTCCGACTCTACAACCGGAGATTTCATCCCGAGCGATAACGGCAAGGTATCACATTTATCCGTATCTTTGCAGTCACAAAACATTTGCCATCATGAAAGAAGAAATATCCGATTGCTCCGGTCGTCCGGCAGATGACCGGGAGACGCTGGCCGCACAGGTGCGTGATGTGAAACGCCGCCTGCGTGGAGTGATGAACGGTATCGTCAGCACCTCGATGCGCGAGAAGGGACTAACCTATAAGGTGAATTTCGGAGTGGACCTGCCGCGACTGGGCGAACTGGCCGAAGAGCTGCCCCATACCGCGACACTGGCCTCGGCCCTGCGCCATGAGGACATACGCGAGTGCCGGTTGCTGGCAGCCATGTTACAGCCTGCCAACGAACTGCTGCCCGAAGTGGCCGACATCTGGGTGGAACAGATGCGCTTTACGGAAGAGGCCGAATGCACGGTGTTCTACCTCTTCCGCCACCTCCCCTACGCCTCGCAAAAAGTGTTCGAGTGGATTGCTCGCGAAGAAAGCATGTTCCGCCTGTGCGGATGGCTGTTGCTGGCGCGCCTGTTCATGCAGGGGCTGCGACCCTCCGCACGAGATGCCGAAGAGGTGAAGGACCAGCTGGCCGCCGAACTGGCGGGCAACGAGCCGGCCCTGAAACTGGCGGCACGGAAGGCATTGCTGAAATATATGAATCTGGGACCTGAAGAGGAAGCGCAGGGTGAACGGCTGCTGTCCTCAAGCGGACAGGCATAGTCTTGTCTTTTGTTATGTAGAAGCAATAGTTTTCAATAAAAGCACGGACAGATGAAGGGGAATTGCGATTCCGCTTTCACAGAATACACATAAAACATTTACAAGGCATGTAAAAATTTTTACATGCCTTGTAAATGTTTTGACACGCCTTGTAAAAAAACGGCAACATATTTCTATTTTCCGGTCGTCATAGACATTTTCCACAAAAAGTTTACCGGACAATAATAGTTTTATACGGACCGGCACGAAAGATCCTAACGCCCCCACTTCGTAGGCCGCCTGCTCATCTCAATCTCCATAACTCCGCCTTCCGTCAGTTCGGCATGAGTAAAGAAAGGACGGCGGAGACGTTTCCCATTAAGGCGGACGCTCTTGATGTATTTCGCCTCGCGCGAATTTCCGGAAGTACGTATCGAGAATGTCTTTCCGTGGGATAGCCGGATGTCCGTCCTGTCAAACAACGGACGGCCGATGGAATAGACGGGACGGCCGGGACAAACCTGATAAAAGCCCATGGCATTGAGCAGATACCAGGCCGACATCTGCCCGCAATCCTCGTTGCCGGAAAGTCCGTCGGGAACGGCAGCATAAAGAGAATGCAGAATGCTGTCGGCCAGTTCCTGCGTGCGGTGGGGACGGCCGGCATAGTTATAAAGATGTATGACGTGGTGGCTCGGCTCATTGCCGTGGGCATACTGCCCGACAAGCCCCGAAATATCTGCCGAGACATTCTCGCCCGTCAGTTCGGAAGAGACGGAAAAAAGCGAGTCGAGTTTGCAGAGAAAAACTTTTTTACCGCCCATGCGCCGCATCAATCCTTCCACATCGTGCGGCACAAACCATGTCCACTGCCATGCGTTGCCCTCACAATAATCATCGGCACGGTGCGTGGAGCGGCAGGGGTCGAAAGGCGTACGCCAGTTGCGCAAGCTGTCCACACCGCGCATGAATCCCGTCACATCGTCATAATAGTTTTTCCACGCTTCGGACAGTCCGGCATAACGGGCGGCTCCCTCACGGTCTCCCAGACCTTCGGCCAGCTGGGAAATGCACCAGTCGTCATAGGCATATTCCAGAGCCTTGGCAACACTCTCGTTCTCCAGATCGCAGGGAATATATCCGCGCTCGTTCTTATACAGACGGGCGGCAGGCATGATTTCCGTCTTGAGTTTCCAACGCGGAATGGCAGCGGTGAGCCCGTCGGGATTGTACTCCGCCATGCGGCGGCAGGCTTTGTAAGCCTTTTCCACATCGAAATTCCGGTAGCCTTTGGCGTAAGCATCTGCCACGAGAGAGGCAAAATGATAGCCGATCATGCAACCCGTATAGTTGGAGGCACAATCCCACTTGGGCACAATGCCACCCTCCTCGCCCTTACGGATGAGGTTGCGGATATAAGCCTCGTTGGCCGCCGGATCAATGATGGAGAGAAGCGGATGGAGCGCCCGGAAGGTATCCCACAGGGAGAATACGGTATAGTTAGCCTCGGCCGGCTCGCCGGCAGCCTTTGTATGAACGGCCAGGTCCATCCCCCGGAAACGGCCGTCCACATCGCAGAAAATGGAGGGAGCCAACAAAGAGTGGTAGAGGGCTGTATAGAAAATAACGGTTTCCTCGGAAGGACAATCCTCAGAATCCTTCGACTGTACGTCAATGCAGGCCAATGCTTCGTTCCACTTCCGGGATGCCGCACTGCGCGTTCCTTCAAAATCCCATGCGGGCTGCTCGGAGTCCAGATTCCGCTCTGCGCCGACATAGTCCACCGCCGACACGGAAGCCTTCACCAATACCTGTTCTCCCTCACGGGTTGCGAAATGCAGCAACAACTTGCAGCGCGGCTCATCGCCGCGTTCCGTCTTCACCGTATCGCGCAGAATGTCGTAAGTGAACGGCCGCGAGAAACGGGCCACGAAAAAGAGTTCCTGGTTATAAGCCCACCAAAGGCTGCGCCGACGGGCACGGACTGTGAAGGAATCGACCACTTCCACATCCATCTCCAGATTGTATTGCTCCTGTATGGCATAATCCAGATCAAGAATAAAACCGGCTTTGTCGGCACGAGGGAAAGTGAAACGATGCAAGGCGGTACGTTCCGTGGCCGTCATTTCGGCCCGCACACCGTAACGTTCCAGCAAAACGGAATAGTAGCCGGGCTCGGCCTTCTCGTTTTCATGGCTGAAGGAAGAAGCGTAGGGACACCGGCCAATGTCGCCCTCCTTCGGCTGGACATAGCTGACATCCTGAGTGCCTACGGTGGGCATAAGCAGAAAATCGCCGAAGTCCGCGCACCCCGTACCGCTGAGGCGCGTATGCGCGAAACCATTGATGGTGGTGTCCGAATAATGGTAGCCCGAACAGGCGTCCCACCCCAGTCGCCGCGTGTCGGGGCCGGGCTGGATCATGCCGTGGGGCACCACGGCGGCAGGATGGGTATGGCCGTGACCGCCGGTCCCGATGAAAAGATTGACAAGACGGGTGTAGTTGCGTCCCTCCAGTGTGGAAAAAGAGCCAAGGAGGCAAAGCAGAAGAAATAAAGCTGTATGTCTCATTCAGTACGTAGATTAAAAGAAAACAAATCTAAAGAGATTGCAAAAATACGCAGAACATTCGGGCCGGCAATAGCTAATGAAGAATATTCCTTTCATTCATAGACCTTCAGCTTGCGCTGTCCTCGCAGGACGGCCAGTGCGTTCAGGGCAAGGGCCTGCATCTCATCCTCACCGGGATAGACGTGGACAGGAGCCAGGAAACTGATACGGCGGCGCAGACGTTCCACTATATAGTCGGAATAGGCAATGCCACCGGTCAGCAGGATGGCATCCACCTTCCCGCAGAAAACAGCTCCCTGAGCTACTATGGCTTTGGCCGTTCTGTAGATCATGGCCTCGATCACGAGATCTGCCTTACGGTCGCCGGCATGAACACGCCGTATGATTTCCTTGACATCCGTCGTGCCCAGCAGAATGGCAAGACCGGCCTGCCCGGAAATCCGCTTCAGCAGGTCTTCCTGGGAATAGCGCCCGCTGAAACACAGACGGATCAGATCAGCCGCCGGCAACGTACCGGCCCGCTCCGGCGAGAAAGGGCCTTCTCCATCCAGCGCGTTATTCACATCGATCGCCCTGCCATGACGGTGGGCTGCCACGGAGATGCCGCCTCCCATGTGGCAGATGATGAGATCCAGATCCTCATAACGCGTTCCCGTCTCACGCGCGTAGCGCCGTGCGATGGCCCGCTGGTTCAGGGCATGCCATACGGCAGTGCGGGGCATGAGCGGCGAACCGCTCACACGGGCCACATCTTCCAATTCGTCCACCACGGAGGGATCGGCGATAAAAGCGCGGCAGCCGGGAATGCGGGCCGCCAGATCGGAAGCAATGAGGCAACCGAGATTGCAGGCATGCTTGCGCACGGCATGGATGTTGTCATACAGCATCCGGTCGTTGATTTCGTACACACCGCCGGCCACGGGCTTGCCCAGCCCGCCACGGCCGATGACGGCGTCGAAGTTGAAAGGCACGTTCATCTTCTCCAGCTCGTTCTCGACCAGATTCCTACGGTATTCGTACTGATCCGTGATCTTCTTGAAAACGGACAACTCCTCCACCGTATGGCGGATATTGCGGAGCATGATGGGCCGTTCGTCCCTATATACGGCGATCTTGGTGGACGTCGAGCCTGGATTCACCACCAATATCACGGCATCCGCATCACGAGAAAAATGTTCTGACATATATATTCATTCTATCTATTATAAAACTACATTATTCTTTACTCACTTTTCCGCCTTCCACAGTCATAAGGGCCAGCATGAGGCTGTTGAACTTGGCCTCGGCATCGTCACCCCGCGAAGGCAATACTACCGGACAGGATGCTCCGCACAACATGCCGGCCACCTTTCCGCCGGCCAGAAAGGACAACGTCTTGTAAAAGGCATTGGCGGCCTCTATATCCGGAAAGATCAAGACATCGGCCCTACCTCCTACCGATGAATCAATGCTTTTGGCCGCACAGGCCTGCGGATCGCAAGAGGTACGCACATCCAACGGACCGTCTATCAGGATATGTCCCCACTCTCCCTGCGAGGCCCGCTCTTTTATTTCGGCATAGCCCATCGTATGAGGGAACTTCTCACTCGGTTTCTCGGTACAATGAATCAGCGAGATGCAAGGCTCTGCTATTCCAAAAGCGCGAAGCACACGGGCAGCATAGCCCACTTGTGCGCAACGCTGTTCATGAGTGGGATATGGAATTACGGCCGCATCGGAAAAGAACAGCAGTTTTCCGTATGCCGGCAATTGGGCCACCGCCATGTGGGTAAGCACATGTCCGGAGGGCAACAGACCATGCTCCTTGTCCAGCACTGCACGCAAAAGCACGTCAGTACCGATAAGGCCTTTCATCAGCACATCCGCTTCTCCCCTGCGTATCAGCTCCACCGCTTTCCGGGCCGAATCGGGTGCATCGGCGGCATCTGTCACCGAACAGGATGCCGGAAAGGCGCTCAACAGTCCGCTTGCCTTGACAGCCGCACCCGATCCGACAAACAGCACATCTGCCAGATCTTTTTCAAGAATCAGTTTTATCGCCGCAAGAGTCGATGCGTCCGACCCGCAAACCACCGCAATACGCCGGCGTTGCTTGTTTCGGGCAAGAAAATCCGACATCTGCCGGAAGTTTTCAATTCTTTCCATTTACGTAAAGATCTTTTCTTAGGTTTTATCTGAGACAAATATACGGAATCCTTCGCTTTTCTGCACACTTTTTTACCGTAATATGCCATTATTACCATTTTATCCGCCTATTCCACAAAAAAACACCTTACATCATTGCCCCAATTCGGAATCCCGACACGACACCCGATACATTATGCTACTATTTTGCAATATCAACTTTACAGAATATTCTTTTATTTATAAAAATATGCTGGCAGGTACACTTTTTTCATGGCTTTCGCTTGCAATTCCCCAATAAGACCGTATATTTGCATCGTGTTTTTCATAGTATTAGATTTAAGGTTAACAAGGTTGGGATACAGCGGTATCCCTTTTTTTATGCACTTTCCGATCGATCTTTCCCATCATAGCCTGAAAGATTCATCGTCACAACAACGGAAAATATAAACAAACTGCACTCCCGGAAGTCCAAGCCAGACTTCACAGGAGTGCAGTTTAGATTGAATGCAAGTATTTGGAAATACGCGATTTACTTGATAGAACCGGCCAACTCGGCACCCGCCTTGAACTTGATGACTTTCTTGGCAGCGATTTCAATTTTCTCTTTGGTGGCAGGATTAATGCCGGTGCGGGCAGGACGCTCGGACACAGCAAACGTTCCGAAACCAAGAAGAGCGACTTTGTCACCTTCGGTAAGCGCGCCGGCGATAGCGTTCAACGTTGCATCCAGAGCTTTCTTTGCATCTGTCTTGTTCAATCCTGCTTCTTCAGCGATAGCGTTTACTAATTCTGTCTTATTCATTTTACCTTAATTTAAATGATGAATATTCTGTTTATCAAGTGGTTTTATATGGCAAATATAAAGTAACTTGCATTTATGCGCAAACTTTTTCCTGTTTTTTTCACTCAGAACACAAAAAAAGGCCTGTTTCCGGCCTTTTTTGTAAAAGTAAGCCTCAAATGACCACCACTTTCCCTGCCACTCCCTTACCTCCATCGGCAGTAGACACCATGATATAATAAACTCCGGTAGCCACACGATTACCACTCCCGTCACGAAGATCCCATACATAAGTTCCGCCGGTAGAGGTTCCGCCGGCAACGGCATGACCTCCGGTTGTCACGATCTTGACATCGGCCGCATCGGTCAGTCCGCTTACGGTCAGATTGCCATTGTAACCGGGACGGACAGGATTGGGATATACCTTTATGTGGTCCCTGTTCAGTTCGGCCTCCGGCTCAGTCGCATTTCCACGGAAAGAACACAATCCCTTGTCCGTACCGATCATCACCTCGCCGGTAACCGGATCGGGAGCTATGGAATAAATGTTATTGGAAAGCAAAGGAGAATCCTCGGCACGGAAATGGTAAATCTGTTCCACGCCATCCGGACCGACAAGATATATGCCATTGTCCTGTGTTCCGATCCACTTGCGGTTTCCTCCGTCAACAGCGACAGCCGTGACCGCCACTCCGCTGAGCAGATAATCGGCATAGTTCGTACCGTCGTTTCTCGGGACCTTGATCTGCGTGATACGAAAATCATTGCGGCTCCATTCGTCCGGGTCGGTAATGACAAAAAGACCGCTTCCTGTTCCCAGCCAAATCTCTCCGTTCCGGTCCTGCGCCATCGCATAAACACCTCTCAGGTCATAGGAAGTTCCGTCCTGATTGGTAAACCTGGTGCGGTAGGTGGCAATGTCGTCCAAAGTCACATCTACCGTGCCGTTATAGTCCAGACACAGAAGCCCTGCGGTGTGATTGGAAACAGTACGTCGGGATGCTACCCAAAGCCGTCCTTTGGTGTCAAGAAGGGTTTTCTCGACTGTCGGTGCGAATTTTAAGGCATCCACATATATGCCTTTCCATTTACCATCGGGCTTTAGGGCCCAGATGACCGTATCGCACCCGCAATTGAGCACCCACAGATTTCCACTCTGGTCAATGTTCAGACCATCGGTCCGCACATAACGGGGATTGTTTGTCGCTCCCTGCGCGGCACGGAGAGGACTGTTCCGCAGGGAATAGTGTTCCACAAATCTGTAGTCACGATATTCATAGACTCCGTTACCGCCGGTCGAGACAAAATGATGCGCCTCATCAGCAGGATCCTGAACTACAGAAGTCACATCACGAAAGACCACACCGGTGATATCGCTGATGCCATCTCTCTGGAAATCGGTCCATTTTCCATTTTCATATACGGCTGCGTATGCCGGATAGTGCTGACGGTCGTATGGATCCAGACGACCACCCCCTAAAAGCAGACGCTGCTTGTCGTACTTCAGATAATAGCAATTGTCATACAGGGGACCGTAACCTCCCACACTCACTCCTTTCGGAACAAGCGTTCCATCCGAAGAAAGTGTCAAGGCATTCAATCCGGAAAGGCCGTCGGCAGCCCAGAATGTTCCATCGGCCGCACGGGACAAGTGCTTCCAAGCATTGTCCTGTCCCCAGCGACGGGAAGCAACTACCGGATCCGACGGATTGTAAAAGGCAAGGGTCTTGTCCGACAAAAATACAGCTGCGGACGCATTCACGAATGCTGTGGAATAAACCTGCGCATCCAACTGTCGGGCCTCCGATTCGCCATCGGCCGCCCACCAAAGTCCGGACTGCGGGAAAAGGATGTACATACCTCCGGCAAACGGATAGAAATTGCGTGCCACCCTGTTCATATAAGGCTTCCAGTTGTTCCTGTCGGAAGGGTTGTCGGCTTCCCGGCTTGTCAGGATCCGCGTTGACGTGGCCGCGAAATATTTGCCGAAACAAGCGGTGGCACACAAAATGTTCTCGCCCAGATTATAGACTCCTCTTATTTCGGAACGCGCCACATTGAGCACCACAACACCCGTATTGGTGGCAATAACGGCATTGTCACCCACCACCGAGAGATTATTAACAGACAAAGTTCCGTCCGAAGAATCCTTCAACTGAGGCAAATTGTCTACCTCCCCGTTTCCGGTATGCAGAATATCTATATTGCCATTCTGATATACGAGCACCAAGCTCTTCGTGGTCTCGGAGTAACCGATAAAAAGAATCTGGGAATCGCTCAGGCCATTCTGCTTGGTATAGAACCTCACTTCCGAATCCGTTGTTCCGTAAGAAAGAAGATTTCCTCCATAAAGCGCGTACACCTCTTTCCCAACCGGAATACTGTATGCGGCATCACGATAGGCCAGATAATACGTCCAGCCTTCCCCGCCTGTAGCCCGAACAGTCAGAACCAGACAAAGGACCCACATCAGAGAAATTATCCTCCTCATACCTTTTCTGCTTTTTAGGAAAAACTATAAATCGTTCTCATTGAGAAAATCGCAGAGCTGCTGCACGGCCCGTGCCCTGTGGCTGATACGGTTCTTTATCTCCACTCCCAACTCGGCAAAAGTCTTTCCCGTATTCTCGGGAGCGAACACGGGATCATATCCGAAGCCCTCTGTGCCCCGTTCCTCAGTCGCGATGATGCCTTCCACCACCCCTTCAAAAAGATGCTCGTTTCCTTTTTCAATTAAGGCTATCACAGTGCGGAACCGCGCACTGCGGTCTGTCTTGTCTTTCAGCTCGGCCAGCAACTTACGGGTATTCGCTTCGGGGTCCTGACGGTCCGGATAGGCATAACGGGCCGTATGCACGCCGGGGGCGCCTCCCAGCGCTTTTACTTCCAGTCCGGTATCATCGGCAAAACAGTCGTAACCGTAATGCGTATAGACAAAGCGTGCCTTGATCAGCGCATTCTCTTCCAGCGTGTCCGCCGTTTCGGGAATATCTCCGTGGCAGTCGATATCTCTTAAGCTCAGGATTTCCATTTTTCCTTTCAGCATCGAACGGATTTCCGCCAGCTTGTGCGCATTGTTGGTTGCAAAGACTATTTTTTTCTTTTTCATAAATCGTTGCTATTAGTAATTATTCAAACGGACACGGACCACAACCTCCCCCCTGTCCTATTTCTTGGCTGCTTTCACTTTGATCTTGTCAAAGCCTTCGCCGAACACACCAATCACTTTCGACTGGGAAACAAAGGCATTGGGATCGATGTTCTGGATGATCCGGAAAATATTCGTGCTCTCACGCTTTTTGGCCAATACCACAAGAACCTTACTCTCCTTTCTTGTATACCAACCGATGCCGTCAAGAACCGTCACTCCGCGGCCTGTGGTGTTTATGGCAGCCGCAATATCCTCGTACTTGCGCGAAAAAATGAGAAACTGCACCGACTGCCGGCCACGGTCAATCACATAATCCAGCAGAAGATTGGTAATGATAAGCGTACAATACCCGTACAACAGGTTCTGCACGTGTCCCGACGGTGTCAGCAAGCTGGACGTAATAATGATAAAGTCACAGAGCATCATCATCTGTCCCAGCGTCACATCCTTATACTTATTGATGATGGCAGCTATGATGTCCGTTCCGCCGGTAGACCCGTTGCTCAGGAATACGATGCCCAGGCCTATGCCTTCAAGCGCCGCCCCCAGAATGCAGGACAAGAATATGTTTTCCCGTACGATCTGCGGCATTCCGTGAGTGCTCCATACAAATTCCTGCGGATGATTCTGGGCAAAAAGAATCGTCATTTCCTTGACAAAACCGAGCAGGAAAGTCAGCATGAATACAGCATATATCGTCTTCAGGCAGAACTTCCATCCCAAAATCTTGATAGCGACAGACAGCAGGACTATATTGACCAGAAAAAAGGTGTATTGCACGGGAAAACCCGTAGCATAAAAAATTACGGCTCCCGCTCCGGCCACTCCGCCCGTAGTAATCTCGTAGGGCAACTGAAAGCAATTAAAGCCGACAGCATAACAGAGCAATCCGAACGTGATGAGCAGGTAGTCACGGAATTCCTGGAAAAAAGTAAAATGTATTTTAGGCTGAATAACCATATCTTTTATTTTTTCAATACTATATTTACAATCTTGCCGGGCACCACAATCACCTTCAGCACCGTCATTCCTTCCAGATACTTCTGAGTAGGTTCGGCGGCGAGAACGGTTTTCTCTATCACATCCTTCGGCGTGTCGGCCGGGAAGTCTAACGTGAAACGGGTCTTCCCGTTAAAGGAGACGCTCAGCGTCACCGTGTCTTCCTTCAGATAGCTTTCGTCAAAGATTGGCCAGGAGGCATCGCAGACGGTAGTCGTATGGCCCAACTGATGCCAGAGTTCCTCACACACATGGGGAGCGAAAGGTGCCAGCAAGACAACAAAAGTCTCCAGTACGGACCGGCTGGCACACTTCTGCTGCGCCAGTTCTCCGGCCGCAATCATAAAGGCAGGCACACTGGTGTTATAACTGAACACCTCAATGTCCTCTGTCACCTTCCGGATGAGTTTGTGGAGCGTCCTGAGATTTTCCTTTGTCGGCTCGTTGTCCGTCACACAGAAATTACCTGTCTTGTCAAAGAACAGGTTCCACACTTTGCGCAAAAAGCGGAAACAGCCGTCAATGCCGTTCGAATCCCACGGCTTGCTCTGATTGATCGGACCGAGGAACATTTCATACAGACGGAGCGTATCGGCACCATATTTTTCTACGATCATATCCGGATTCACCACGTTGAACATAGATTTGGACATCTTCTCTATGGTCCATCCGCAGACGTATTTGCCGTCTTCAAGCACAAATTCCGCTGTCGCATACTCGGGACGCCAGGCCTTGAATGCCTCGATGTCAAGCACATCGTTATGCACGATGTTGACATCCACGTGAATCGGAGTCACGTCATAATTGTCTTTCAGTCCCAAGGAAACGAACGTGTTGGTATCCTTGATGCGGTAGACGAAATTGGAGCGTCCCTGAATCATGCCTTGGTTCACCAGCTTCCGGAAAGGCTCTTCCTGTGCCGAAACACCCGTATCGAAAAGGAACTTGTTCCAGAAACGACTGTAGATGAGATGTCCCGTCGCATGCTCCGACCCTCCGATGTACAGGTCCACCGCCTGCCAATATTCATCGGCCTCACGGCCCACCAATGCCTTGTCGTTGCGGGGATCCATGTAGCGTAGATAATAGGCCGACGAACCGGCAAAGCCCGGCATCGTGGAGAGTTCCAGCGGGAACACCGTACTGTTGTCTATGCGGCTGTTTTCCGTCACACAACGGTTCACCGTGTCCCATGCCCAGCAAGCGGCATTGCCCAAAGGAGGCTCACCGGTTTCGGTAGGCAGGAAGCGGGAAACCTCGGGAAGTTCAAGCGGCAGGCACTCTTCGGGAATCATCCGGGGCATTCCGTCCTTATAATACACGGGGAAAGGCTCGCCCCAATATCTCTGACGTGAGAAGATGGCATCGCGCAGACGATAGTTCACCTTGACACGGCCCAGTTTGTTTTCCGTCACAAACCGTTTCGTAGCGGCAATGGCTTCCTTCACGGACAGGCCGTTGAGCGAAAAACCGTTCAAAGCCTCGGTGCCGGCCGCCGGGCTGTTCATCACGATTCCCTCCTTTGCATCGAAACTCTCTTCGCTGACATCGGCTCCCTCAATGAGCGGCACCACCGGCAGACCGAAATGACGGGCAAAAGCATAGTCGCGCGAGTCGTGCGCCGGCACCGCCATAATGGCCCCCGTTCCATAACCGGCCAGCACATAGTCGCTGATCCAGACAGGGATGGCATCGCCGGTAAAAGGATTGACGGCATAGCTTCCGGAGAAAACACCGGACACGCGGCGATCGGCAATGCGCTCACGCTCGGTCCGTTTCTTCGTGGCCTCCAGATAAGCCTCTACTTCGGCACGGCGGTCGGGGGTGGTCAGCTGCCCCACCAGCTCGCTCTCGGGTGCAAGAACCATGAATGTCACTCCGAAAATCGTATCGGCACGTGTCGTGAAAATCGTAAACTTCACATCGCTGTCCTTCACGCTGAATTCCATCTCCGTACCTTCGGAGCGGCCTATCCAGTTACGCTGCGTCTCTTTCAGAGAGTCAGTCCAGTCTATGGTCTCCAGTCCTTCGAGCAGACGCTGGGCATAGGCCGAGACACGCAGGCACCATTGCTTCATCTTTTTCTGGACCACAGGATGCCCGCCACGCTCGGAAACACCGTCCACCACTTCGTCGTTGGCCAGCACCGTTCCCAATGCCGGACACCAGTTCACCATGGTCTCGCCCAGATAGGCTATACGGTAATTCATCAGGACTTCCTGCTTCTCCTTCTCGCTCCAGGAGTTCCACTCCGCGGCGGTGAAGCTGAGTTCCTCACTGCAAGCCGCGTTCAGCCCCTCGTTGCCATACCGGGCGAACGCCTCTTCCAGTTCACTGATGGGGCGGGCTTGTTGCGTATCGTTGCAATAATAGCTGTTGAACATTTTCTGGAATGCCCACTGTGTCCAATGATAGTAGGCCGGATCGCACGTTCTGATCTCACGGTCCCAGTCAAAGGAGAACCCGATCTTGTCCAGCTGTTCGCGGTAACGGTCAATGTTCTTCACAGTAGTCAGGGCCGGATGCTGTCCGGTCTGTATGGCATATTGCTCAGCCGGCAGACCGTAGGCATCATAGCCCATAGGATTGAGCACATTGAAACCTTTGAGCCGTTTGTAGCGGGCATATATGTCACTGGCGATATACCCCAGCGGATGACCTACATGAAGGCCCGCTCCGGAGGGATAAGGGAACATATTCAACACGTAAAACTTGGGGCGCGAAGCATCCTCCGTGACGTGATAGGTCTTCTCCTCCGCCCAGCGGGTACGCCACTTGTTTTCTATCTCTTTGAAATTGTATTCCATCTATATATTGCAATTATTTTTATTTCGTAGCAAAGTTACGACATGAAGTAGCACGGACCAAATAAAAAGTAAGTTTTTTGTCCGGAGACCGAAACGGCAAATTTCCGGCCGTACATCAATCAAGCCGAGACCTTCATTACAGAATCAACCGGAGAGAGCGTTTTTTGCAGCATCCCCGAAAACTAAAAGTAAGTTAATTAACATTTGCTTTCCGCTCCGAAATGTTGTATGTTTGCGGTAGCAAAAGAGGACCCCCCTGAAAAGCCGCCCATTGGCGGCTTTTTTTCGAAGCTTAACGTGAAAAATACATAGGTTTTTCTTGAAAAAAGATAGGATCTTTTTCAAAAAAGGTCCTATCTTTTTTAAAAAAGGTCCAATCTTTTTCGAAAACCCTTCGAATCCCGCGTTAAACTTTATCTCAAACCATTAAAAAAGCGGAAATATCCATTGTGCGGTCTGGAGTCCTTTTCAGTTTGGCACACTTTTTGTTATGGGGCAAAAAAACATGGCCACGCTACGGACCTTCACTCCTCCTCACGTACTATCGTAAGCGGAACCCGACCTATCCCGGCCGCCATGTCCGTGAAGGATGACCAATAGCTGCCATAGATGCGGCTCGTTGCCGCCAGACACCACAGGTCGGCCACAGCATCGCGCACCCCTTCCAGCGTGTCCCGACGCACAGGCCGCTCCTGCCGCGGGAGCAGATGGACCGGATAGTCTGCACAAAGGTCGCGCCGCAACACATCATCGTCGGTTGCCAGAAAAAAACGGACATCGGGATTGGCCCGGATCTCCGCCTCCATCCTGCGACAGAAAGCGCTGACGGGACTGCCGTGAACGGACTTCTCATTGTCTGTACGCCGTATGTGGATGCCGACGGTCACGGCCGGAAACCTACGGGTAACGGTCTCTACCCGCTCCCGGATTTCGGGACGGGGACGCAGAAGACGGGTCAGGGCGGCAGGGTAATCGGCCAGTGCATAACCGGTAGAGAAATAAACACGCCTGTGACGCCGCACAAACCGGGCCACCTCGCCGTGACGCGCCGGATGGTACTCACGCTGTTGCTCTCCATAGCAGAACAGGCGCACCAGCGCGGGCCAATACAGTTCCCGACGCACGGCGGGACGGTTCCACCACGAGCGGCGGACAATGCGGAAAGCATCCCTGTCCATCGGCAGAAACAATTCATCGAAAGCAGCCCCGCATTCAGGATCAGCCCCCCACTCCACACGAACGAGGCGCCCTACCGTCTCGCTCACGAAACGGGCCGAAAGCGTGACGCGCAGGCGGTTGCAAAGTCCGCCCATCGGAACGACGGTCAGGAGCGGATTCATTCGCCGGGAAAATTATTCAGACGGGGAAATACACGACGGGCCGTAGCGGTAGTGACGGCGGCAACCTTGTCAACGGGCAAATCATATACCTGGGCCAACTGTTGCAGAACGTATGGAACAAAAGACGGCTCGTTTCGTTTGCCCCGATGCGGGACGGGAGCCAGATAGGGCGCATCGGTCTCAACAACAATCCGATCCACAGGGACCGTGCTGCGCAACACTTCCGGCAAAGTAGATTTACGGAAGGTCAGCACTCCTCCTATGCCCAGCACGAAACGGGGAAACATCTCGAGCAACTGGCAGGCCTCTTCTGCCGTACCTCCGAAACAATGGAACACTCCTCCTGACAATTCTTCACGCAAAGGAAGAAGTGTCTGCACCAGTTCGGCATGAGCCGCACGGGAATGCACCACCAACGGCAGACCGTAACGTACCGCCCATTCCGCCTGCCGGCGAAACACTGCGATCTGCTCGTCCCGCCTCGCAGTGTCCCAATAAAGGTCTATACCCACTTCGCCCACCGCCACATAAGGATGGGAGGGCTGTTGCAGGGCATTTTCCATACGGTCAAGAAGCGGGGCGGGACTGGACGGGAGTTCGGTGGGATGTAGTCCCATCATGGGGAAGCACAGTCCGGGATATTGCCGGCAAAGCCGCAACATGGGGGCGATGGAAGCCTCGTCGATGTTGGGCAGCAGCAAAGCCGCGGCACCGGCACCGACCGCACGGGCGACAACGGCATCGCGGTCGGCTCCGAACTCTTCGGTATAGATATGGGTGTGCGTATCAATGAACATCATCTGCGGAATTGTCTTGTGCACAACGTTCTTTCTATCTGGAACGTCCTAAAAGAGCGGTGACATAATCCCACAACATTTCCTTCCGTTCTGCCGGAACGTCAAGACGCTCTAAGAAATCGCGGGCCTCGGCATAGAAGCGGCCTATCGCCTCGTTGCAGACATCCGCAATGTCCAGTTCGTCATAAAGTGCCGTAACGGCCCGTATCTTTTCGGCCGGCGGCATCGTGCCGGCGGCCAAAAGCGCGAGAAGGCGGTCACGCTGGGAAACAGAGGCCCTGCCGAGCGCGCTGACCAGCAAAAACGTCTTTTTACCACACAGGATATCGCCGCCGATCTTCTTGCCGAAAACGGCAGGATCACCGTACACATCGAGATAATCGTCCTGTAACTGGAAAGCCAGTCCGATACGCTCGGCAAAGGCATAGAGAGCCTCAGCCTCAGCCTCGGGCGCACCGGCCGCCAGAGCACCGGTCTTTGCCGCGCAGGCCAGAAGCACGGAGGTCTTCAGACGTATCATCTCCAGATACTCCTCCACGGAAACATCCGTACGGCTTTCAAAGTTCACATCATACTGCTGGCCCTCACAAATCTCCTGTGCCGTCCGCGCGAAAAGCCCCAGCATTTCATCCTTATGCCCGCAAGTGCAGGAAAGGTAATGACGGAAAGCCAGAATCAGCATCACGTCTCCCGAAAGAACGGCCGTATTGTCGTTCCAGCGCTTGTGGACGGTAGGTTTGCCGCGACGCATATCGGCACGATCCATCAGGTCATCATGAAGCAGCGTATGATTGTGATAGGTTTCCAGACCTACTGCGGCGGGCAGCACCTTTTCGGTATCGTCGCGGTACAGGCTGTAGGCCATCAGCATCAGCATGGGCCGAATGCGCTTTCCTCCCATGCCGAGAACGTATGCGACAGGTTCGTAAAGTCCTTCCGGACAAACGGGATATGACAAAGCCGACAACGCGCCGGAGATTTGTTCCAATAAACGGTCTGAGGTATTCATGATATCGTATTCTGCTTTTGTTTCTTTTATTTCAGTCTGAACTCTATGGGAATGGTGACTTTGACAACCGAGACCTTTCCGTCCACCTTTCCGGGATTCCACTTAGGCATGCGCCGTACGGCCATCAGTGCCAGATGATCCAGCTCGGGATGAAGGGACTGCGTTACTTCGGCATTCCGCACACGCCCTTCGGCATCGACAAGAAAGGAGACTTCGACATCTCCCTCCACCTTTCTATCGACCAACGACCGGGGATAAGGGATATTGCGGTCGAGCCACTTCATCAGCTCGGCAGGTCCGCCGGGAAAATCGGGCATCTGTTCGACCACTTCGACCGGACGCAGCTGTATGCCTTCGAGGGGCCGGTCTTCCTTGTCACGATTGTGGAGCGTGTCGGCATCCGTCAGTTTCCGGATGCTCTCCTCCAGTTCCACCGTCTCGGGACCGGCTTTTCCGAACACTACCGGGGGCGGCGTGAAATCCACGATGTCCGGTGTGAGGCTGACGGCACCCTTCACGGTAGAGACACGCGGCATGCCGCGACCGGCGGAAACGGCTTTCAGCTCACGCTCCTCTTCCTTGAAGATCCTTTCCATACGGGGAAGCTCGTCCTTCAGCTCGTCCAGAGCCGTCTTGTACTGATAGCCCGTGTACAGCAAGGGCACCAGAAAAACCAAAGAGGCGGCCAGCAACAAGAGCAACAGGAGCAAAAACGCACGGACATGGCGCCTCTTTGCCTCCCGCCGCAGGAGGTAAGCCCCGTAATCCTTGTTTCTGTTCTCAAAAACAAGATCACACCATTCTTTTGATACTAAATCCGGCTCACCCACGTTATCAATTATAACCCATAGAAATATTGCCCGCGGAAATGCGTCAATGTCTTGGTCTTCCCAATAAATTGTCCTGCAAAATTACGCGCAAAATCTAAATTTTTGAGTAACTTTGACCACAATTTTTGATAAGGTAATGAAAAAAAATCTGTTTCTCCTGCTTCCCTTTCTTACAGCCTTCGCCGTACAGGCGCAGGAGAGTACCTATTCATATACAGTGCTCAAGCTCCCGACTTCAGCACATGCCGCTGCTCTCGGAGGGGAGAATATCTCTCTGATTGAGGATTCCCCCACTGCGGGATATGCCAATCCCGCCCTCTACTCCAACGTGAGCAACCGCTCGTTAGGACTGGACTTCATGACATATCCTTCCGGCGGCATCTGGACGGGAGCACAATATGTGATGGCTTTCGGAGAACGTCACACGGCTGCCTTCACGGCGCAGATGATGAACTACGGCTCAATGGACGAAACAGACACGAACGGAAACGTGCTCGGATCGTTCTCGGCCAAAGACATCGCCGTGGGAGGAGCCTACAGCTACCTGCTTTCCGACTATTGGGCCGGCGGCGCGGCAGCCAAGCTGCTCTATTCCAGATACGGGGAATTCTCTTCGGTGGCCGTTTCCTTCGATCTGGGCCTGAATTACTACAATGAAGAAACGGACCTTTCCGTCTCGGCCGCCCTGCGGAACATCGGCGCCCCGCTGAAAGCCTTCGACGACCGCACGGAACGCCTGCCTTTCAACATGCAGATAGGTTTCACCAAAGGCATGAACCACGCCCCGGTGCGCTTCTCGGTCACACTGACAGACCTGACCCGATGGGCCACTCATTATTATTACCATCCCGAAGAAGAAAGCATCAGCCTGTCGAAAAAAGTGCTGAACCATATCGTAGTAGGCATCGATGTCCTGCCCACAGACTTTCTCTACCTGTCGGCCGGATATAACTTCCGGCGGGCATACGAGCTGAAAGCCGCCGGATCGGGACACGGTGCCGGACTGAGCTTCGGAGGCGGCATACAGCTAAGTCGCTTCAAAGCCGGCATCTCGTATGCCAAATACCATCTGTCCGCTTCCTCGCTGATGTTCAATGTTGCCTATAGTCTGTAATTTGATTTCTCAACAACCCCTATATATCTCATTCATGAAAAAAATCACCATAGCCATCGACGGCCATTCTTCCTGCGGAAAAAGCACGATGGCCAAAGCGCTGGCCCGGGATGCCGGCTATATATACGTTGACAGCGGAGCCATGTACCGCGCGGTGACGCTCTTCGCTCTCCGTCACGGGATGTTCGATGAAACGGACCGGATAGACAATGTCCGGCTTGAAGAGGCCATGCCCGGAATACAGATCAGTTTCAAACTGGATCCGGAGACACGGATGCCCCAAACATTCCTGAACGGCGAGAACGTGGAAGAGGAGATCCGCACCTTGAAGGTATCTTCTCATGTAAGCCCGATAGCGGCCCTCCCCTTTGTGCGGGCCGCCCTGACGCGCCAACAGCAGGAAATGGGAAAGGAAAAGGGAATCGTTATGGACGGCCGTGACATCGGCACCGCCGTTTTCCCGCAGGCCGAACTGAAGATTTTCGTAACGGCCTCCACCGAAGTACGCGCACGCCGCCGCTACGACGAACTGAAAAGCAAAGGACAACAGGTTGATCTGGAGGAAGTGCGGAAAAATGTGGAAGAGCGCGACTACATCGACACACACCGCGAAACGGCTCCGCTAAGACAGGCAGAAGATGCCATTGTTCTGGACAACAGCAATATGACGATTGAAGAACAGCACCGCTGGCTGCTGGAACAGCTACAAACAAGAATTGAAAAGGACTGACGTGCTCACGGTTGAAATTGACGAAGGATCCGGATTCTGCTTCGGGGTGACGACTGCCATCCGGAAAGCCGAAGAGGAGCTGTCGGCCGACGGATCCCTTTACTGTCTGGGAGACATTGTACACAACGGAAGCGAATGCGAACGGCTGCACGCCTTGGGATTGCACACAATAGACCATACTGCCCTTGAACAGCTCCACAAGACGAAGGTACTGTTACGCGCCCACGGAGAGCCGCCTGAGACCTACCGCACGGCCGAACGGAACAGCATCGAAATCGTGGATGCCACATGTCCCGTCGTGCTGCAACTGCAACGTCGCATCCGGAAAGTCTATACGGAGAATCATCCTCCGCAAATTGTCATCTACGGCAAACGCGGACATGCCGAAGTACTGGGACTGGTAGGACAGACGGACGGAGAAGCACACGTCATAGAATGTCTGGAGGAGGCCGCCTGCCTGGACTTCTCACGCGACATCTGTCTTTTCTCACAGACCACCAAGCCTCTCGAAGGTTTCCGTTGCATCGTAGAATACATCACATCGCACATTCATCCTCCCGCCACATTCCGATACTACGACACCATCTGCCGGCAGGTGGCCAACCGGCTGCCCAACATACGGACCTTCGCCGCCCGCCACGATGTCGTGATATTCGTATGCGGACTGAAGAGTTCCAACGGCCGGGTTCTCTATGAGGCCTGCCGGCAGGTCAATCCGCGCTCTCACATGGTGGACACTCCATCGGCTATTCTTCCCGAATGGTTCGACAAGACAACGAAAAGCATCGGGGTTTGCGGAGCCACCTCCACCCCCAAGTGGCTGATGGAAGATTGCAAAGATACCATTCTGCACATCGCAGAAGAAAAGAAAACAAATGAAGAGAAGAACAGCAGAAAATGAAACCATTACAATTTCAGGCCATTCTCAAACCTACCCTCTGGGGCGGAGATGGAGTTGTCAGGCTGAAAGGACTTGACGACCAACTCCTGCGCATAGGCGAAAGTTGGGAGATCTCAGGCCTGCCCGGCAACGAGACTCCCGTACTCTATGGTGACGCCAAAGGACTCACGCTCAAAGAACTGATAGGCCGCTACGGCGAAGAGTTGACGGGCCATGAAAACCTGCGGCGCTACGGGACCGATTTTCCGTTACTTATCAAATTCATTTCCGCCGGGGACGATCTCAGTCTTCAGGTCCATCCCGATGATAACATGGCCCGACGCATGGGCCATCCCTTCGGAAAATCTGAAATGTGGTATATCGTACAGGCTGAAAAGGATGCTGTCATCAGATCGGGATTCTCACACCCGTTTTCTCCAGAGGAATACCGCAAGGCCCTGGCAGCCGGAAACCTTACAGACTACGTGGTCAGCCATCCGTCGGAAGCCGGCTGTTGCTTCTATATTCCCGCCGGCCGCATACACAGCATCGGCAAAGGGAACTTGCTGATCGAGATTCAACAAAGCAGTAACGACACGTTCAGAGCATACGACTTCAACCGTCGAGACACCAAAGGAAACTTGCGCGAGCTACATGTGGAGCAAGCCTGCGAAGCCCTTGACTATGAATGGCGCGATGCCCGTCCCGTATCCTACCGGAATCAAGAGGAAGGTATCTCCGAACTGCTTTCCACGCCAGAGTTTACCGTCAGGAAAATAGCGGTTCGCAGCCAATTGGGTATAGACTATTCCGACATTGACTCCTTCGTAATATATATAGGTATATCCGGACAGGCACAACTCACAGACAGTGAAGGCAACAAAGTAACGTTGAAAGCCGGAGAATCACTACTACTTCCCGCAGCCAACAGCAACGTTGCCCTACAAACGAACGGTGACACTCCCTTTGAATGTCTGGAAACCTATATCGTCTGAAAGAGACCATAGCAGAAACAAAAGAAATCCGCTCTCCGTACCGTAAGTACTGAAAAGCGGATCTCTTTTTGTTAAATCTAAATCAGACAGGAAACTGATTAAGCCTCAGCCTGTGCTTCTTCGGCAGGAGCGGCCTCTTCGGCAGTCTGCTCAGCGGCAACGGCGGCCTCAGCCTCAGCTTTGGCAGCAGCCTCGGCAGCCTTCTTCTCGGCTACTTTCTCTGCAATTTTCTCATTCACCTTCTTTTCAGCCTCGAGACGTGCTTCCAGAACGGCTTTCTTCTCGGCAGCCGTCTTTGTGCGTACTGCATCGATCTTCTGCTCCTTATTCTGCTTCCAAGCCTCGAACTTGGCCTGTGCAACTGCTTCGTCGAAAGCGCCTTTACGAACACCGCCGTTGAGGTGCTTCATCAACATCACTCCTTTGTCGGAAAGGATGTTGCGAACCGTATCCGTAGGCTGTGCTCCTACTTCTACCCAATAGAGGGCACGTTCAAAATTCAAATCCACCGTGGCAGGATTGGTGTTGGGATTGTAAGTACCAATCTTTTCAGTAAATTTACCATCACGTGGTGCTCTTGCGTCGGCAATCACGATGCTATAGAAAGCATAGCCTTTGCGACCGTGACGCTGCAATCTGATTTTAGTTGCCATTTTGCTTTGTTGTTTGTAATTTAAATATAAATAGATTTGGATTTTATACCGTCATCTCGTAACGGCGGCGCAAAGATACGCCTTTTTCACCGGACGGACAAGGGGCCGGCAGGGAAATATCTGAATTTCTTTTTCTTTATTGTTTCCATAATTAAAATCCGGGAAAGCTCCGTTCATTGCAAGGACTGGTGTTATTTCCGATCCGTCAGGTCAACCTTCATCGAGGCTTTGGCCAAATAGACGATGAGGGCGGCATACATCACCAGCGCCAGCCACTGGCTCAACGGATTGGCCGCCCACTCGGGACTGGCAAAATTCAAGCCGGCGAACTGCAAGCCCGTACTGGCCACTCCCATCAAGGCTCCTCCGGCAATAAAGCCCGAGGCAAGCAAAGTACCTTTCTCATTACGGGCCGTGTTGAGAGCCGCATCGGTAGAACGTGTGCTTACATAATGGCTCACAAGTCCACCCACGAAGAGAGGCAGGTTAAGGTTCAGCGGAATGAACATGCCGAGTGCGAAAGCCAATGCCGAAACACCGCACGCATTCAGAACGACAGCAATGACCGCACCGATGCTGTAGAGCAACCAAGGCGCCCCCTGTCCGCTCATGAGCGGCTCAATAACGGCAGCCATGGCACGGGCCTGGGGAGCTGCCATGACGTCGGCGTTATCGGGCGTGAATCCGTATGCCTTGTTCAGGATCATGACCACACCACTCACCGTTGCAGCCGAAACGAGGATACCGAGGAACTTGAACGTCTGCTGCTTCTGCGGAGTACTGCCCAGCCAATAACCGATCTTGAGGTCTGTGATGAAAGCACCGGCCGAAGCGAGCGCCGTACAAACCACTCCCCCCATAATAAGGGCAGCCACCATTCCGCTCGTGCCCTTCAGACCTACCAGCACCATGACAATGGAGGAAAGGATAAGCGTCATGAGCGTCATGCCGCTCACAGGATTGGAACCGACAATGGCAATGGCATTGGCGGCCACGGTTGTGAAGAGAAACGCAATGACCGCAACAATGAGAATGCCTACGACCGTAAACAACAGATTGCCGCCCATCACATCAAAATAGAAGAACAGCGCCGTCACTATAATTGTCAGGACCGAACCGAACGCAATGATTTTCATGGAGAGATCCTTTTGCGTACGCGAGGTCTCGGCCTCAACAGCTCCGCCCTTGAAGATTTTTCCCATCAGAGAAAATGCACTACGGATAACTCCCCAGCTCTTGATGACTCCGATGATGCCGGCCGTGGCAATACCGCCGATGCCGATACTCTTGGCATAGGAGAATATCTGTTCCGGACTGGCCGCTGCCGCCGTCACAGTTCCGTCATTCGTCACGGCAACATCCGGAAAAACAAGGGCCATTCCCGGAACAATGATCCACCAGACCAGTGCCGAACCGGCACAGATGATGGTGGCGTACTTCAGTCCCACGATATACCCCATACCGAGCAAAGCCGCGCCGGTATTGATGCTCAGAAACAATTTGGCCTTGTCGGCTACGGTATTTCCAAACTCACACACACGACTGGTAAAATTCTCGCTCCAGGCACCGAACAACGCCACCACGAAATCGAACAACCCGCCTACGATACCAGCCACCAGAAGCGGTTTGGCCTGACTGCCGCCGCGCTCGCCCGAAAGCAACACCTGCGTCGAAGCCGTAGCCTCGGGAAAAGGATATTTGCCGTGCATGTCCTTCACGAAATACTTACGGAACGGGATCAGGAACAAAATTCCCAGAATACCGCCCAACAGGGATGCCAGAAACACTTGCAGGAAATTCACGGAAATTTCGGGATACTCGGATTGCAGGATATAAAGCGCGGGAAGCGTAAAGATGGCTCCGGCCACAATCATGCCCGAACAGGCACCGATACTCTGGATGATCACGTTCTCTCCGAGCGGGTCCTTCCGGTGCGTCGCACCGCTCAGTCCCACCGCAATGATCGTAATGGGAATGGCCGCCTCGAAGACCTGTCCCACCTTCAGTCCCAGATAAGCCGTGGCGGCAGAAAAAAGGACGGCCATCAGAATGCCCCATACCACAGACCACAATGTCACCTCACGGTACGTTCGGTCCGGCTTCATCAAAGGCTCATACTCCTCTCCTTCCCGCAGTTCGCGGAAAGCATTCTCAGGTAAGTTTGTTTCTTTCATCAGATTTGTTATTTTTCTTATTTTAGGTTAATACAGTTCCAATATGTCGGAAAATAAAACAAATTTGTGACAAAGTTACAAAATATCCGGAACAATCCGATACTGCATAGCAAAAAGTGCGTCAAAAAAATCAACGCACGATCATTCTGTAGAGAAAAAACAACCCGATGTCTATCATTTTTCTATTCTTCCAGTATGGAACAAACCGTGCATTCCCGCTTTTTTCGCAAAAAAATCAAAACCTCTCACTGAAAAGTATTATTTTTGCAAATCAGTAAGCGGGCCACGCGCCCCATTCGGCTTATCGACATGAAGAAAGAAAGCGAATATAAATACCTTCCGAAGATAAATTCTCCCGCAGACCTGCGCGTTCTCTCTATCGGAGAACTCCCCGCCGTGTGCGAAGAGCTGCGCAGCGACATCATTGACGAACTGGCGGACAATCCGGGACATTTCGCGTCCAGTCTGGGGACGGTGGAACTGACGGTGGCCCTGCACTACGTGTTCGACACACCGGCCGACCGCATCGTGTGGGATGTGGGCCACCAGGCCTACGGCCATAAAATTCTGACAGGCCGCCGCGAAGCCTTCTCCACCAACCGGAAACTTCACGGCATACGGCCCTTCCCCTCTCCGCTGGAAAGTCCCTACGATACCTTTGCCTGCGGACACGCCAGCAACTCCATTTCGGCCGCGCTGGGCATGTCGCTGGCCGCGCTCCGAACAAACGATGCGCAGCGCCATGTCGTTGCCGTCATTGGCGACGGAGCCATGAGCGGCGGACTGGCCTTCGAGGGACTGAACAACGCATCGGACACCCCCAACAACCTGCTCATCATCCTCAACGACAACAACATGAGCATCGATCGCAGTGTGGGAGGAATGAAACAATACCTGATGCACCTGCACACCAGCAGCGCATATAACAAAATGCGCTTCAACCTGTCGAGAAAACTCTCCTCCTGGGGCTGGCTCGATGACAAACGCCGCCAGAGTATCCTGCGCTTCAACAACTCCGTGAAATCTTTCCTACAGGGACAACAGAACATTTTCGAGGGAATGAACATCCGCTATTTCGGCCCCACAGACGGACACAACGTAACGGAACTGGTACGTACCCTGCGCGAAATAAAAGACATGCGCGGTCCCAAGCTGCTGCACATACATACGGTGAAGGGAAAAGGTTTCCGCCCGGCCGAAGAAGCGGCCACCATCTGGCATGCTCCCGGCAAGTTCGACAAGGAAAGCGGATGCAGACTGGTAGACAAACAACCGGAGGAACCGCCGAAGTTTCAGGATGTATTCGGCGAGACGCTGCTCGAACTGGCCCGTGCCAACCGCCGCATCGTAGGGGTGACACCGGCCATGGCCACAGGTTGCTCGATGAACATCCTCATGGACGAGATGCCGGACCGTGCCTTCGACGTAGGCATTGCCGAAGGACATGCCGTAACCTTCTCGGCCGGAATGGCCAAAGAAGGCCTTCTGCCCTTCTGCAACATCTACTCCTCTTTTGCCCAAAGAGCATACGACAACATCATCCACGATGCGGCTCTCCTGTCACTGCCGGTCGTTCTCTGTCTGGACCGTGCGGGACTGGTAGGCGAAGACGGCCCCACCCATCACGGAGCCTTCGATCTGGCCGCCCTGCGCCCCATTCCCAACCTCACCATCGCCTCGCCCTATGACGAGCACGAGCTACGCCGGCTGATGTACACCGCCCAGCTTCCGGAAAAAGGCACCTTCGTCATCCGCTATCCGCGCGGAAAAGGCAGTCTGAGCGACTGGCGCTGCCCCCTGACGGAAATACCCGTAGGCAAAGGCCGCAAACTGAAGGACGGCACTGACACCGCGGTAATCTCGTTCGGTCCGATCGGTACCCTCGCCGCCCGGGCCATCGCCGAAGCCGAAAACCGCTGGGGCATCAGCATTGCCCACTACGACCTGCGCTTTCTGAAACCACTGGACAAGGAACTGCTTGACGAAGCCGGCCGCTTCCGGAAAGTCGTGACGATAGAGGATGGCGTACGGGCCGGAGGCATGGGCAGTGCTGTTCTGGAATATTTTTCGGACAAAGGATGCCATTGCCGCCTGACCCGTCTCGGGTTGCCCGATGCTTTCGTAGAACACGGCACCGTAGCCCAACTCTATAAAATAACAGGGCTGGACCAAGAAGCCATCCTGCAAGCCCTCAACCCTCAATCCGATAAAAAGTGAAAATAATCATAGCCGGCGCGGGAGCGGTGGGCACCCATCTTGCCAAGCTCCTCTCACGCGAGCACCACGACATCACGCTCATTGACGAGACGCCCGAAAAGCTGGACGGAATCGGGGCAAACTTCGACCTGATGACCGTCTGTGCATCCCCGTCTTCCATCCAGGCCCTCCGCGATGCCGAAGTGGGTCACGCAGACCTGTTCATCGGTGTCACCCCCGACGAAGCCCATAACATGACCTGCTGCATGCTGGCCAGCAAACTCGGAGCCAGAAAGACCGTAGCCCGCGTGGACAATTACGAATACACGCAACCCGAAAACCGCGATTTCTTCAAGACCATAGGCATAGACTCCATCATCTATCCCGAAATGCTCGCCGCCAAAGAGATCATGCAGGGAATCAAACGCAGCTGGATACGCCAGTCCTGGGAGATACAAGGCGGTGCCCTGACCATGCTGGGCGTAAAACTGCGCTCCACAGCCCGGATCCTCGACATTCCCCTGTGCAAACTGTGCGGGCCGGACTCCGTATTCCACGTAGTAGCCGTAAAACGCAACGGCGACACCCTCATCCCCCACGGCGGCGACACCTTGCAAATAAACGATGTGGTCTATTTCATGACCATGTCCCAACATATCCCCCATATCCGTGAAATTGCCGGAAAAGAGGACTATCCCGACATCAAAAACCTCTTCATCATGGGCGGCGGCAGCACCACGGTTCACACCGTACAGCAAATGCCGGACTATATGCACGCCAAGATCGTGGAATCGGACGCGCGCCGGTGCGAACAGCTGAACCAGATCATCAACAAGGAGAATGTCATGATCCTGCACGGCGACGGACGCGATCTCGACCTGCTGGCCGAGGAAGGTCTCCACAAAGCCGAAGCCTTCGCCGCCCTGACCGACAATTCCGAATCGAACATCCTGGCCTGCCTCGCCGCCAAGCGTTTCGGGGTGCGCAAGACCGTTGCCATGATCGAAAACACTGACTACATCAGCATGGCCGAGAGTTTCGACATCGGTTCCATCATCAACAAGAAGACATTCGCCGCCTCACACATCTACCAGATGATGCTCAAGGCAGACGTGGCCTCCATAAAAAGCCTGACCGTCGCAAAGGCCGACGTAGCCGAATTTGTCGTGGCCGAAGGCGCACGCATCACACGCCATCCGGTCAAAGATCTGGGGCTGCCCCCTTCCGTCACACTCGGCGGTCTGGTGCGTCAGGGAAAAGGCATACTCATCGGCGGACAGACCCAGATTCTTCCCGGAGACACCGTCGTGGCCTTCTGCCTGGAGGGAGCCGTAAAGAAACTGGAAAAGCTTCTGAAATAAAAACGTTTTCCCTTTCTCATGATCAATCTCAAAATCATAGCGCAGATACTCGGCACCCTGCTTTTCCTCGAAGCGATCATGCTGGCCGCCTGTCTGGGACTGGGCTGTTTTTACGGTGAAAGTGATTATGCCGCCTTTGCCGTCCCCACCCTGCTGGCACTCGTGCTCGGCATCATTTTGAAATGGAAAGGCCACGGAGCCGAAAACCGGATGGGCCGGCGCGACGGTTTCCTCATCGTCTCGATGGCCTGGATCGTCTTCTCCGTCATCGGGATGCTCCCGTTTCTCATAGGCGGTCATCTGACCCGCCCGGCAGCGGCGTTCTTCGAGACCATGTCCGGCTTCACCACCACAGGTTCCACCGTCTTCAACAACGTCGACGCACTGCCCCACTCCATACTCTTCTGGCGCAGCCTGACACACTGGATAGGAGGCATGGGCATCGTCTTTTTCACCATTGCCGTGCTGCCGCAAATGGGAGCCGGCGACCTGAAACTCTTCTCGGCCGAAGCCACAGGGCTGAAGATAGGGAAACTGCATCCGCGCATCACGACCACCGCCCGCTGGCTCTGGTCGCTCTATCTGCTGCTGACCACCGCCGGATGCCTCGCCCTCTACCTGGGGGGCATGAGTGTTTTCGATGCCGTCAACCACGGCCTCTCCACCGCAGCCACGGGCGGCTTCTCCACCCATCAGGACAGCATCGGATGGTTCCATTCCCCCACCATCGAATACATCGAGATGGTCTTCATGTTCCTCTCCAGCATCAACTTCACCCTGCTCTATCTGTTTTTCATCAAACACCGCTGGCGTGACGTCTTCAGCGACGGCGAGCTACGCTGCTTCCTGTCCCTCTGCCTTTTCGTCATACTTTACACGGCAACAGTCATTTACCTCACCGAAGACTTCTCGCCTGAGCAGGCGTTGCGATACGCAGCTTTCCACACCATCTCCCTGCAATCCACCTCAGGCTTCACTTCCTGCGATTTCATGGCCTGGCATCCTTCCACCTGGATGCTGCTCCTTTTCGTCACCGGCGTAGGGGCCTGCGCAGGCAGCACCAGCGGCGGGATCAAATGCATCCGCATCCTGACGGCCTATAAAGTAATGGCCAACGAGTTCCGTCACATACTGCATCCGCGCGCCGTACTGCCGATACGCATCAGTCGCACGGTACTCGCGCCAGGCGTAGGCACCACGATCTTCGCGTTCTTCACGGCCTGCTTCATCCTGCTGTTCTCCTCTGCCGCCATCATGATGTGCATGGGCATCCCCATGCTCGATGCCGTCAGCCTGAGCATCGCCGCCTTCAGCAACGCCGGTCCTTCCATCGGCCACGCCGTCGGACCGCTCGACTCGTGGATCGTCCTGCCCGATGCCGCCCTCTGGCTCAACTCTTTCCTCATGCTGGCAGGCCGTCTGGAAATATTCTCGCTCCTGCTGCCATTCATTCCCGGTTTCTGGCGCGACAACTGAAAACATATTCTGAAAACCCATACGAACAATGGAAAAAATCTTTCGGTTCCTGAGCGACATCGCCATCCACAACGACCGTGAATGGTTCCATGCCCACCGCCACCTCTACGAGGAAGCGCAGGCGGAATTTGTCCGGGTTGTCGAAACGATGATCGACCACATCGGCCGCTTCGACTCCGAAGTCATCGGACTGCCGGTCAAATCCACGCTGTACCGTTTCCACCGCGACACCCGTTTCTCACCGGACAAATCTCCCTACAAGCGCCACCTGGGGGCCTATATCAACCCGCGCGGCAAGAAATCCTCCCACGGCGGCTACTATCTGCACCTCGAACCCTCCAACTGCCTGCTGGCCGGCGGTGCCTACTGTCTGGAAATGCCTGTGCTGCGGGCCATACGCCAGAGCATCGTAGACCGGACGGACGAGTTCCGGACCATTGTCGAGAATACCGCTTTCAAAGAACTCTTTCCCGTATTGGGCGAGACGCGTCTCAAAACACTCCCCGCAGGCTTTCCGCGCGACTTTCCCTATCCCGACTATCTGCGTCCCAAAGACTACTCCGTCTGCCACCGCCTGCCCGACGGCTTCTTCCTCTCGCCCGACTGGGCGGAACGAGCCGCCGGCATCTTCCGGACCATGAAACCGTTTCTGGACTTCGTGAACGACACGGTCGACGATTATCTATAAAAAAACTTCAAATCTCTCCCATGAACCACCTGTATTCCTTCCTCTGCGCCGCCCTGCTGTCTCTGACGGCCTGCGACTCCAAAGACATCCGTCATACGATGAAGGCCGCCGCCGAAAGCACCGTCAGCACCCAGGGCTTTGCCGAGAAGACCATACAAGCCAATGATTTTTCCAGCGTCTCGGTCAACTGTTTCGCCGATGTCACCTATCACCAGACCCCAGCGGGAGAATCTCCGCACATTGTTCTGAAAGCACCGGAAAACGTTCTGCCCCATCTCGTAGCCGAGACCAACAATGAAGAACTGATACTACAGGCCGAAAGCCGCTACCACATGCCCCGCAACACGGTCATCGTAGCCGACATCCATGCTCCCGCCGTCAGCCGGTTCTGCCTGAACGGCGGTAAATGCCTGCGTCTGGGAACCCTGTCGCTGTCTTGTCCGCTCACGGTAGAGATCAACGGAGTAGGAGCCATTACAGCCGACTCCGTCACAGCCAGCAACCTCTACATCGAACTGAACGGAAGCGGCAGCGCCGACCTGCGCGGCATCAGCACCGGCCGACTGCACAGCACCCTCAACGGGAGCGGACACATCCATCTGGCAGGACAGTGCCAAAGCACTTCCATCCGCACGAACGGAACGGGACACACCGATACCACAGCCCTGCAAACCACCCGCTGACCGGCCGCCCGGCAACATACACACACAACATCCAACAACATAATGAAAACGAAACTCATAACCATGATGCTCACAGCAGCCACCCTGGCTCCCGGAGAGAAAACACAGGCACAGACCGACAGTTTCAAGTACACCGACGAGCAGTTTGCCGACATCCAGATGCTCCGTTACAAAGTGGAGGGATTCGAAAAACTGCCGCTCCGCGAAAAAACATTCATCTACTACCTTCAGGAAGCCGCCCTTCAGGGACGTGACATCCTTTTCGACCAGAACGGCCGCTACAACCTGCGCATACGCCGAATGCTCGAAAAGGTATATACCGATTACCGCGGCAACCGACAGGACAAGGACTTCGCCGCACTCACGGAATACCTCAAGCGCGTATGGTTCTCCTCCGGCATCCACCACCACTACGGCTGCGAGAAGTTCGTACCCGGATTCTCCGAAACCTGGCTGCGCGGTGTCCTGAAAGAACTGGACTATACGCTCGACGAGGAAATCTACCCCGTCATCTTCGACCCCGCCGTAATGCCGATGCGCACCAACCAGAAGGACGGCGAAGACCTGGTGATCACCTCCGCCGCCAACTACTACGCTCCGGGCATCACGCAGGCCGAGGCTGAAAAATTCTACACACAGCGCAAACCCGGCGCCGATCCCCGTCCGGTCATGATGGGGATGAACAGCAAGCTGGTACGCAACGAGTTCGGAGAACTGGCGGAACGCGTCTGGCGCATCGGCGGCCTCTACGGACAAGCCCTCGAAAAAATCACCACACTGCTGGAAAAGGCCCGGCCGTACGCCTGCACGCCGGAACAGCAGACTGTCATCGACCGCCTGACGGAATTCTACCGCACAGGAGACCTCCGCACGTTCGACAACTACAGCATCCACTGGCTGAAAGACACCGAAAGCCTCGTAGATTTCGTCAACGGATTCACCGAAAGCTATGGCGACCCCCTGGGCATGAAGGCATCGTGGGAGAGCATCGTGAACTTCAAGGACCTCGAAGCCACGGAACGCACCAAGAAACTCTCGGTCAACGCCCAGTGGTTTGAAGACCACTCACCTGTTGACTCCCGCTTCAAGAAAGAGGAGTGCAAAGGCATCTCCGCCAAGGTCATCACGGCGGCTATTCTGGCCGGCGACCTCTACCCCGCCACTGCCATCGGCATCAACCTGCCCAACTCCGACTGGGTGCGTCGCGAATACGGCTCCAAGAGCGTCACCATCGGCAACCTGACAGACTCCTACAACAAGGCCGCACACGGCAGCGGCATGGACCGCGAGTTTGTCATCGACGAGGAAACACGCCGCCTCATCGCACAATACGGCGATGCCTGCGACGACCTGCACACCGACCTGCACGAGTGTCTGGGCCACGGATCGGGAAAACTGCTGCCCGGCACCGATCCCGACACGCTCAAGGCCTACGGCAGCACCATCGAGGAGGCACGCGCCGACCTGTTCGGCCTGTACTACGTAGCCGACCCGAAACTTGTGGAACTTGGTCTCACCCCCAACAAGGAAGCCTATAAGTCACAGTACTACACCTACATGATGAACGGTCTGCTCACGCAACTCGTCCGCATCAAACCCGGCAACACCATTGAGGAGGCCCACATGCGCAACCGTGCCCTCATTGCCCGCTGGGTGTTCGAACACGGAAAGGACCGCAACGTGACGGAACTCGTAAAGCGCAAGGGAAAAACCTACGTACGAATCAATGACTACGAAGCCATGCGCCACCTCTTCGGCAAACTTCTGGCCGAAGTACAGCGCATCAAGAGCGAAGGCGACTATGCCGCCGCACGCCAGCTGGTAGAGGACTACGGAGTACAGGTAGACCCCGTGCTGCACCAGGAAATTCTGTCCCGCTACGAACGTCTGCATCTCTCCCCCTACAAGGGATTCATCAATCCGGTCTACACCGCCGTGCGCGATGCCGAAGGCAAGATCACCGATGTGACCATCAGCTACGAAGAGGCTTACGCCGACCAGATGCTCCGCTACAGCCGCGACTACAACACGCTGCCCGACGTTAACGAATAAGCAACGACTGAACGTTTTTCCGAATCGGCAAAAATCAGATCTCCGGCAAGACGGCAAAGGGATGCGAAAACAGCCCTTTGCCGTTTCACGTTTGGCGTCGATAAAGAAAAAGAGCGTTTCAGCCCGAATGTAAACAGAGGTTAATTAACATTTGCTTTTCGCCCGCGCACACCGTATATTTGCACTACCAAAGTAGAAGAACCCTGAAAGGCCGCCTGAAAGCGGCCTTTTTTCGATGCTTAACGTGAAAAAAACATAGGATCTTGTTGAAAAAAGGTCCTATCTTTTTTGAAAAACATACTATCTTGTAAAAAAAAGGTCCGTTTCCGTTCAATTTCCCCCAATCCTCAAAGTTAAACTTTGGAGACGGATGTTAAAGTCCGTGTACAAACTTTTTCAAAAAAATTCCAACTCACTTTTTTCGAGAACCCGATATTCGAGACTTCCGCCACCCCTTCCGCTACCACACGCAGCAGGAAAAACAAGCCCTGCCCCCTTGGGAATCACTTTTTTAATGTTTCGCGCAGGCTCCCTTACCTACCGCCGCCGGCTTTTCACTGGACAATCCCGGGCTGATACTCATTGTCTCATCCAGGGATTTCCCTTCGAGAAGAATAACAAAACTGTCTGAAAATTCCTCCTCGAAAACCGAATCTCAAGAAAAAAAATAATCATTTAACATCTTTTTACCCCCCCTATTTTACTATTTGGATATTTGTAAATATTTTTGTACACAAAATTACCTCCCTACAAAAGAATACGGCCGGCGTAGACCATGCAACTTGACCTCTTCTCAGGACAAATGCTCCGCTTTGCCATATCGTTATCTACACAGATATTATTTACTACATTTCATAAAAACACACCAACAAAAAATGATGAAACACATCTACTCCATGCTTGCCCTGTTGGGCATTGCCGGTACGGCAGGAGCACAGGCTCCCGTGGAAACGCAGCTGAAAGCCGCCGACATCGTACCGGGAAAGACCATTGTGCTCAAATCCGTCAGTGAATTGCGCAATCACTATTTCATGACAACAGGAAACTTCACGAAACTCTATTCGCCGGGAACCTGTAACTTCACCGTGGAAGCCGCTACCTACAATGAAGATAACAGCGGTAAATATTTCCGCCTGAAAGTAGGAGACAATTATCTGAAAGCCAATGACGGGAACACCCAGACCACGACCGACAGCAAAGAAGCCGCCATCTTCTATGCACAGGCCATCACCCAATCTGGCGGGACTATTGACGGCATCACGATTGGAGACTGCCTCCCGAATACCGACCTTGCCTATCTTGTCCGATTTGTAAGAGCCGACAAAGACGCCTATCTCAACTGCGGCGACCAACACATGAAATACGCAAACGGAAAGGGCGGATTCTCAGCATTCTACGTATATGACAGCACCGACACTGACGCTATCATCGGCGCCCACGCCTGCTATCTGCCCAGCGGCGAAGCCACCAACACCGCCATGCTGCCCGCCACGGTCAGCGAAGGGGAAGAGACCTCGGCCACAGCACCTTTCTATCTGATTCAGAACAACAGCAAGACAGACTTCTACTGCGGAAACATCACCAACGCTGTCGCTTTGGACAATGCGGAGGGCTATGTGTTTGTCAGCGTGACAGATAAGCCCCACGCCTACAAAATCTATAGCCTCGCAGCCGGAAAATTCCTGACCTGGACAGGCAAAACGGCAGCAAAAGATCAGATCCTGACAGACGGTTCAGGCCAGAACGACCTTTGGTGGGTGCGCCCCAACAACGGATGGGATGCCAATACTACGGCCGTAGACATCCTGCCCTACGGAGAGTTCACTCTGTCATGGAACTGGCACGGCGGAGCCAGCAATAACTCCGACCACCGCATGGGACTGTATGCATACGGCGACGGCGACTCGCAATGGAAACTCACGAACGTGCGCACCACCTTCGAGGACGTCGCCCCCTATCCCGCAGGCAAGGGACTGGGAGAATATCATTACGAAGTGGCAGAGGGAACCGAGGATCTGGACGATGCACTGGCCGCACTTCACAACAGCTGGGCAGACAATACCACCCTGCTGCCTACAGCAAGGACACTCCTGCCCAAGGCAAGCGAATTGACAGCAGACAACTTCCGCCTCAACCAGCCCGCCGAACACTCGTTCATCAGAATTAAAGGAACCGTTACGGGCAACTACCTGCTCAACGGTACTGCCTCAAACGGCAAATACTCGACCGGAAAGGACGAGACGGCCTCCATCTTCTACTACGACGGAACGCACCTCATCAACTACGTCACCGGCCTCTACGTGGGTGTCAGCAGGAACAGCTGGACATGGCCGGAAGCCGGACAGCCGGGCAGAAACATTGAGTTCGGTGCCGGAACCAATACCATAGGCAAATATTATGTAAAGACCTATACGACGGACGACGACCACATATACCTGCATGACTCGGACGGCGGCTACGCCGATCACGGAACCGACAACAACGGAGAAGCCAGATATAACAGCTGGGAACTCAGCTACGTCACGTCACTGCCGCTGAGCATCGGTGCGACCGGTTTCGCCACCCTGTGGTCTCCGGTAGCCCTCACAGTACCCGCCGAA
>VSQE01000119.1 GCA_009775705.1 Prevotellamassilia sp. | reverse complement strand
TAAAAGGACTGACTCCTGCAATAGGTGCCAGTCCTAATTTTGTTTTGCCTCAAAAAGTTTTATCGGACAGCAATAGTATTCTATGGCTATGCCCATGCCTGTTAACCCATTATCAATATCTGCTGGTGATTTGGTATTGACATCTTCCAGAACTTCATCAATAAGACTATCTGCAACAGAAGATATGTCATACAATTTTTGATGAATAGAATGTTCGAACATATAAAAGAATATGACGGCTCCACATTTTCCGCATGAGAGACCGATGTTCTGTGTAAAACTTGCGTTGATTAGCAATTGCTGTGCAATTCTATTTAAGATACAGTCCAAGGGCATATTATTTGTTTGCTTTAGGTTTTATGTGAATGCGGTATATGGCATGGAACATGACATAGCGTGGCATGACATTATACCGTGTTTCGGTTGTTCCCTGCACGGTTAATGTGTGGCGGACGGTGGAGAGTTTTCCCAACAAATCAAAGCCGTCGACGATACAGACAAGGCGATTTTTGAGAAACGATTTGGAGACACGGGCGTTCCAGACCATATCATCAGCCTGCATGGTTCGGTCGGAATAGCCTCTACGGCTATATACGTTCAGATTGGTACTGAAATCTATTCCCCCCGGAATCCTGAAAAGGGCGGAAATTCCGTAGTCGTAGTCAAGGACATTGATGGTAGTGAAGTCCGTCCGTCCGCTTTCCGCGTGTTGCCATACAAGGTTTCCTTTGACGGTGAGGTCGAAAATCTTGTGGTGGCACGTCAGCCGTATCCCGTCTCGCAGGAAGAGGTTGCGCACACTGCTGCGGCGGGGCTGCCCGTCCGTGCTGTTGTAGTCTGCACTGTTGAGGTATTTCACGGAAAAATCGTTGTTCAGTTGCAATTTCTTTTTCCTGTCGATGGCCTGCGAGAACGCATTCTTCACTTCTGCCTGCCAGTTACCGTTGACATTCACCGGCCTGTATGTGGAGATGCCGGTGGTGCGGTCGTAGAAGACGGACTGTGCCGTGAGGTTTTTCATCAGTTGGTAGTTGGCCTCAAAACGTATCAGGCGCAGATGTTTCTGTTCGCGAATGGCATAGGAGGCATTCAGCGAATGAACTCTGGGAGCCTTGAGCTGCGGGTTCCCGAGACTGACAACGAGAGGATTGCTGTCGTCACGGATGTCAAAGGTCTGCAACAGGTCAACAATTCCGTGGTTATACCTGTAGTTGAGGGTGAAACGGTCCCAGTCGAACCGGATGCCGGGATAGACGCGGAAATTCCGCTGCACGGCTGTCGTGTCGAGCATCCCCCGGTTGTAGTCCAGTCTGACCCGGTTATGGTACAGCTCAAGGTCCAGGGTAAGGCTGCCTGTGCGTGTGTCTCCCTTTCTGAACAGTCCCCACTGTCGCAGGCTGAGGTGTACGCTGTGCGCGTCGGTCTGCCTGGTGGAAAAGTAGCTGTTGGAGAGGTCCATGCAGAGGCGGAGCGAATCGGTCGTGGAAGGCAGCACTCCGAGTGGCCGCTTGTCCGCGGTGTATTCCTCGAAACGGTCAAGACGGTATAGTAAATTATCACTTTCCTGTCTTTCGCGCCTGTAAGTATAGTCTCCTTTGATTTCCCGACGAAACTCATCATTGCGCGAGACGTAGCCGGCCACGGTTTGCAGCCGCAATTGTGACGAGGGCCTGTCGAAATAGCGGTTGCGTGTTTCCTCCTGATTGTTGGTCAGCATGTAGCGGGAGAATTCGGCATGTGTGCTGTGGTTGTATTTTCCGGACAGGTCGAGTTTGAAGTGATCGCCTTCGACCGGAGATTTGATGATATGATTGAGACGGCCGTTGCAGTCCAGTATTTTTGAGTTCCATTTCTGCCAGTCGCGTGAGAAGGAAATCATGTTGCGGCGGAGTTCCTCGCCGGCAGCGCCAAGATACAGGCTGTCGAGCGAAGCATTGAAATAGCTTTCGTACGGTTCCCTGCTGAAGTCCGCGAAACGCCGGAAAGCGTTGTAGTCCGTGCCATTATACGTGACTCCTGCCGAGAAGTCGGAATATATGAGGGGGAGTTTCCAGTTTCCTCCCACACTGCCCGTGGCGAAGGTGTGGTGTTGCAGGACAGTATTGGTACTGCGGCTATAGGTATTTCCGGACTCGAAGAAACGTATGCCGGAAGTGCCCCGTTCGTCTGTGATCCTCTCATTGAGGACAGATGCGTTTGCGGAAAACTTCCACCGGCCTTCCTTATCATCTAACGCGAAGTCCGCACCGCCATATTTTGCATGACGCATGCCGTACATGGCATCAGAGGGCTTCCATTCGTTGTTCTCGTTCGGACGGGCCATGTCTCCGGTATTGGTAATATTCCCATAAATGGATAGGCGGGATTGTCCGGTATAGCGCAGGGCAAAAAGACGGGCCAGATAACGCTCATCGGTTCCTCCTCCTCCCTCCATATTGGCAATGAACCCGATCGCATATTGCTTTTTGAGATTGACATCCATCACCAGCGGCTTCTCGGTTTCTGAGGAGGGTCCGGTGATATATGCGGACTCATGCTCCCGCTTGTACACTTTGATCTTGTTGACGATATAGGAAGGCAGGTTGTCCAATGCAATTTTGGCATTCCCGTTGAAAAAGTCCTTGCCGTTGATGAGCAGACTGCTTACAAACTCACCGTTCACCGTGATGCGTCCTCCGCTGAGCTGCACTCCGGGAAGCTGGGCTACCAGCGCGTCGAGCATCGAGCCTTCGGCCAGCTGGAAGGCATCGGCATTGTATACGATGGTGTCACCCTTGAACACCATCTTTACCTTTGTGGCGGCAACAGTGGCGGCCGGCAACACACGCTCTTTTCTCAGTTTTACATATTCGACATACAGTTGCTGTCGGAAAGACGTGACCTCAAAAGGAAGGTATTCGTCCGTATATCCGTTGCGTGAGAAGTGTACGAGATAATCGCCCGTCTCGGTGACAGGTACGACAAACATCAGGGCATTGGGCTCTTCCTTTCTGATATAAGCCAGTGAAACCTGTATTTCGGAACTGTCATTACGGTGGAGCAACCTGACTTGCACGGAGTCAATCTTCTGGCCCGTGAAACGGTCGTACACATTGCCGGCCAGCAGAACTTTCTTGTCTTGTGCGGACAGAACTACGGAACCAAAGACGAAAAGCAGGAATAGGAGGTATAGATTTTTCATGATGGATGTTTGGTTTAAAGTATATAGAGCAAATCCTCTATGTGATAGTTCTCGGGAAATTCGTACCCGTTGAAAAACAATGCCGGTGTGTATGTTATGTGTTCTTTAATCCATGTTTCCTGATTTTCCAATTCTTGTATCCTGCTCACTAAGTTTTGCTCTTTCGTAACGATAGCGTAGGGCAGGCTCATGCCGATACATGACTGGAAAGTCAGTCCGGCATCCGATATGAAAGCTGTCGGAAGATATATTCCGGACCGGCCTCTTTTATCTTTAACCGGTCCATTCTTATATAATGACCAACGGATGTCATTCTCATTATCCGGAAACTGTGCGTTGGCAGAGAGCGGAGCCAGTATCAGAATAAATAAAAGGATTAAAACGTTCTTCATGTCTGTTAGGCTT
>VSQE01000118.1 GCA_009775705.1 Prevotellamassilia sp. | reverse complement strand
CCCTTTCCCCCCTCAGAACCGTACATGAGAGTTTCCCCTCATACGGCTCAAGCTTTTCTAAGCCTCTGTTCGTTTGCAGAGACCGGCTCAGATTACTCCTTGTTGACATTGGATTTACGGGATAATTTGAAACATTCATCGTGAACCAATATGTTGCATTTCCTACCGTTGTCAACGGATGTCATGACATTCCACGCTTTATGCGTGTCTATCGGCTCACCGCATATCGGACAGAGTCTGTTTTGCTTCTCCCATAGGTAAAGCAGTGACCTGCGTCCTTTAAGCGTCACAAGCATCTTGGCTTTCATTCTCTGATTGAAGTATAATCTGCAATCATTGTCAAACGGATTCATGTCTCCTTTGATTTGCGTATATGGCATAAAAGGGAATGTGGATGAAAGCTTCAACAGAGTTAACTGGTCTTCCTTTCCGTTTGATTTCTTGAATTTTGCCGCAAACGTCCATTTGTTTCCTCGGATGTTGTGCCAATAGCGGTTGGCTATCCAGCGTTTTCCTTTCTTGGAATGACGCCTTTTTGCCCACTGCCAAAGGCTTAGGTATATCTGATTATCCATTCTTTGAAAAGAATCACGGGTTGCCCCATGCTGATAATATGCTCCCCATCCTCGGATTTTGCGGTTCAACATTCTGATTAACGACTCTTGCTTACAACCTTTATTACCTTTTACCGTCTTACGGATATTTTCCATAAAGCGTTTCTCGGCTTTCTTGGTTGGTTTTGTCAACAGTTCCCTGCCGTATTTGCGGATGTTGAAACCAAGAAAATCGAAACCATCATTGATATTGGTGATTACGGTCTTTTCTTCCGAGAGGGTCAGCCCTCTCTCTGCCATAAATTCCGCTACCAAAGGTTTGATTTCTTTTTCAAGGGTCTCACGATTTTCGCAAGTAATAATAAAGTCATCTGCGTAGCGAACAAGATTCACCATTGGAGAATAGTGTTTACCGCCACGATGGATTCGCTTGTATTTATCCGCGAGAATCTTCTGCAAACCGTCAAGAGTCATATTGGCAAGTGTCGGGGAGATTATGCCACCTTGTGGCGTTCCCTCCTCGGTCGGGAACATTTTCTTCTGAAAGATATAACCGCACTTCAGCCACTTGCGGAGCATCACCTTATCCATGGGGATATTGGCGAGCAGCCATTCGTGACTGATATGGTCGAAACATCCTTTGATGTCTCCTTCCAAAATCCATTTAGGTGAATAGCCTTTGGAGAGGATACAATGGCATTGTCTGACGGCATCCATGCATCGGCGTTCTTTACGGAATCCGTATGAATGGGTGTCAGCGGTCGTTTCAGCCACGGGTTGCAAGGCAAGCAGGTATAACGCCTGCATCGCTCTGTCTTTCAATGTCGGTATTCCCAACGGTCGCAGTTTACCGTTACTCTTTTTGATGTGAACCCTCCTCAGCGGTTTCGGCTGGTAGCCTCGCCGTCTGAGTGCGTTTATTGCTTGAAGTTTTGCTTCGGGTTTATCCCATGTTTCCATGTCAACCCCGGGGGTGTTGCCACCTCCATTAGAAGTAACCCTTTTTACGGCTAAGGCTTTTGCGTAAAAAGAGTGGGTCAGCGTCCACTGCAAGGCTTTCACCTTATTGTATCTGCCTTCCCTCTGAGCCTTTACAATTCGAGCTTGAAGCTTCTTGACAGAGACTTCCGCCTTGACCCAGTCTATGCTGTCCCACTGCGTTTTTCCCTTGTCAGCAGGCGCACACGATATTTTATTCTCGTTCATTTGCTTTCCTCCTTTCAGAAGTTCTTAAAGTTAATCGTAAAGAATCACCATTTGGCAATGTCTTGTTCTTTGCGCCTACAAGACATTGTCACAGAAGTCTGCCCACTTTCGTGGTAGGTTGATGTCGTCACCGCCAGCACGTGGCAAGTGGCTCAAACCCTATCCGCTCCATTACAGAACGGCATTCGCTTTCTCTGTTATCTTATACCTGCACTCCGTTCGGCTTCCATTGCTATCAGCTTACCTGCCACTTCGACATGACAGGAGAAATACAGGCTTACCGTGTTTCGTATAGATAACTAACGGATAGGTTAGGTTCTGTCTCATCCTCCGGCGGTGCTTGTGCCCGTGTAATCCTACCATGGAGAGGATTAACCGACCGCTTCCCGTTTTGGGTAGAGTGTATCAGCATCTTACACTCTTTCAGAATTTACGAAGTTTACTAACAGTTCGCTTACGCTAACCATACTATCCAACCTCGCCACTCTGCGGTATGATACTAACCGCACTTGACTTCCCCTCACGGTTCTGTCTTGTCTTGCGAAAGTGTACTTTGTCCCGACCGCTTAATACAACTATTAAGGTGCATCGGTGGTAGGCTACCGCTGACGGAACAGCGGGTTAAAGCTGATTCCCAACTCTTTGGGTAATCATTTCAACAATTATCTATACGACTTCACGTCGCACCCAAGGACTTTCAAAGAGAGTTAAATACTTCAGATCCCGTTTCGATTTAAGTGAATTTATCTGTAAAGAAAAAGATTGAATTATGAGCAGCAATAAACATCATACCTTTCAAGACTACATATATTCTACTTATTCTAATAAGAATAGTGGCACTGCGGCCTCTTATCTGAAGGCAATACAAATACTTGATGAATTATTTCAGATAAAAGACATTTTCAATCTAAAAGGTAGGTCCCTAAGTGAGATTAAGGATCCTTATTTGATAGAACGAATTATTGATTATATAGCTGAGGAAGAAGATAAATACAGACATGGAGAGATTTCTCTCTTTGATCTGGGTAAATCGACTCAAACCAGTTATCCAAGAAAGAGGTTTTGTACTGCAGCTATTCGTAGATTAGGCGAGTTTGTGAACCTTATTTGCTGTGAAGATGCTACTGATATAATGCGAAGTTCTACCCATAAAGGATCGAAGTTATCATCTGACTTATTAAAGAGATTTAATATCAATGATAAAGGAACGGATAAGGAGATTCGTGCTAAACTAAGGGTCGGACAGAATATTTTCAGGGCGATGCTTTTGGAAATATATGATGCAAAATGTTGTATAACTGGAATAGATATTCCGGAAGTACTCCGAGCCAGTCATATTGTTCCATGGACTGAATGTATAGACACGAGATTGAATCCAGAAAATGGATTGTGCCTTAGTGCTACATATGATGCAGCCTTTGACAAGCACCTAATTACATTTGATGAAGATTACAGACTTGTACTTAGTCCAGTATTAAAAGAAGAATATACATCAGAGGCATTTAAGACACATTTCTTAAAATACGAAGGCACTACAATAGTTCTGCCGTCAATGTTTAAACCTTCACAAGATTATCTTTCAAAGCATCGTGCAAAGTTAATCGTTTGAATACGGACGTGTCAAATTAAGAATATTGCAAGATTGAATATTGAATATTGACTATGGCAAAGAAGTTTGAGATACGAAATAGTACTGCGGAGTTCCTGATCTTTCAGATTGAGGGGAAGGAGGACGGTGTGCAGGTGGTGTACCGGGATGAAAGTGTCTGGTGTACGCAGAAGGCTATGGCGCAGCTTTTTGATGTGGGTGTTCCGGCAATAAGCAAACACCTTAAAAATATT
>VSQE01000117.1 GCA_009775705.1 Prevotellamassilia sp. | reverse complement strand
GACAAGGCGGGTATTTTGAAGTATATTTGAATCCGTGGGATTATGCGGCAGGGATGCTTTTGGTACAAGAGGCCGGAGGAAAAGTGACTGATTGGAGTGGAAATGCACTTGACCCGGCTCAAGGATGCCAAGTAATCGGAACAAACGGACAGGTCCACGAAGAATTACTCAAACTATTTTTACTCAGGTAAAATGAGACCGAAAGAAATACTGAGAAAATGGATTGATTGCTTCAACGCATCCGATGTGACGGGAATTGCTGCATTATATGCAGATGATGCTGTAAATCATCAGGTAGCTAACGCTCCAGTTGTAGGAAAGGAAGCTATACACCGGATGTTTGCCGACGAGTTTGCAACAGCCAAGATGCTTTGTATTGTAGAAAATATTTTTGAAGATGGAGAATGGACAATAATGGAATGGAAAGACCCGTTGGGGTTGCGTGGCTGCGGCTTCTTCCATATCAAAAACAATCTTATTGTCTATCAGAGGGGCTACTGGGACAAACTTAGTTTTTTGAAACAACATAACCTTCCTATCGAATAGACCGTAATGGTAAAATACTTAATAACAGGCTCAGCTTACCCTCCCAACCTGTGATAATGCAAAAACACCCAATTTTACATTCTTTGCTGTAAAATTGGGTGTTTGTTTTGCAATTTGCTGATTTTTCAGCCTTTATTGCGGAGAGATAGGGATATGAAACTACAGTAATATATTATATCAAATAGGGTCGCATATTTAACTATATCTCCATAATATCAGTTATTTAAGCGGGATTAGGAGTAAAATAAAATAAATTGGATTTCGCTTGATTGAATGAAAATTTGTATGTAATTTTGTATGGGCAAAATTGAGACAACCTCAAATACATACAAAAGAATCGTTCATGGATAAATACAAGCATCGCGTCAGCTTCCGATTGGAGAAGCGTAAAGATAAAAATGGAAACTTCCCGGAGGAAATGCCGATAAATGCCGACATTACTTTTGACGGCAAGCGTATATGGTATTACTCTGGGTATCGGATTGCCCCGGCAAAATGGGATGAAAAGGCTCAAAAAGTGAAGCGCAACAACTTCAACAGTGATGATGTGTCTGCCTCAGACATTAATCAACGGCTGATTAAGATTGCGTCTGCCGTTGACGATGCTTTTGCTCAATTAGAGCTGAGAGAGGAAGAGGCTACTCCGGCCACAGTCAGAGAGGAAGTAAAAAAGATACTCGATGAAGAGAGGTGCACCCGACTGACAGTATGCCAGACTTATGATATTCTTATTGATGAAAGGGAAAAAGAAATAAAAGAGACTCCTGCCACCGCTCAATGGTCAAAAGGTACGCTGACAAAGCATAAGACCATGCGGAAGCATCTGTCGGGTTTTCGAGCCACATTATATTTTGAAGACATCAACGATGAACTGCTTGCAAAGTTTGAGCTGTACCTAATCGGCAAGAGGCTCTCCAACAGCTATGTGTTCAAGTCCATGAAGGATATCAAGACTTTCCTTAACTGGGCCACTAAAAAGGGCTATAACCGCAATATCAAATACCAAAGCTATCAGCAGCGTTTCCATGATGAGACAACTTCCGATACAGCAGTAAATCATTTCGCTCTTACTCCGGAGGAATTACAGTCCATTATGACTTTTCCTACCCATAGGCAAGCTATTGATCGGGCAAGGGATGTGTTTGTGTTCTGCTGTTTCACTGGGCTAAGGTTCTCGGAAGTTATGGCCTTAAAAAGGTCAAATATGGATGGGGATATACTTGATACGACAGCGCAGAAGACCAGACAACGAAAAAGAATTCCCCTTGCAGAAGACGCCATGCGTATTTTATCAAAATACCCAGCCGCACCTGATGAGGACGATCCGAGAATATTTCCCAAAATATCAAATCAAAAATTCAATTCACATCTAAAAGAAGTCGGGAAACTTGCCGGAATGACAGGCGATTGGATTATAGAAACACAAAACGGACGCTCTCGGACACGAACCACTGTAAAGAAATATGAGGCACTGGCCTCTCACTGCGCCCGAAGAACCTTTACAACCCTTTGTCTCCGTAAAGGAATGTCACCGGAGGATATTCGCGCAGTCACAGGGCATACTACGGCCAACATGATGATGAAATACGTCAAATTTGACGACGAAAGCAAGAGGGAAAAGATGAATCTTCTCAACAACAGCCATAGTCACGGTGTTGAAACCGTCTTTGACCATGCCATTACCGATGATGAAAGAATTCGTCTTGGCATACCGACGCGTGAAGCTTATCTTGAAATGTTCGAAGGCGATACTGCCTCCGTCAATGCTCACCTCGCAGTCCTCGCTCATATCCGTGGCAACCTCGATGACCGCGCCAACTACATCAAGCGTCTTCCCACAGATAAACTCAACGAAGTCCTTGAAATCATAATGAAACTATAAAAAAACACCCTATTTGTTTACTTATAAGTAAAACATTTTTCGTACCTTCGCGTTTACAAAGACAAAGCACATATCGATTATGAGTGAAGCAGAACTTATACAGCTGAACAAAGACCGTAGTTGCACCCTCTACACCATTCAGTTTATCACTGAGGATAAGGGTGAGTATCTCCGTTTCTATAACCGTTTTAAGAATGATGCGATCTATAATGAGGATTTGGCCCGTATAGCCAAATTCGTTGAAAGTATCGCTGACCTTGGCGCTCTTGAACGATTCTTCAGACCGGAGGGAAAGATGAGTGATAGGGTTTGTGCACTCCCGGTCGTAAAATCGAAGTTGCGCTTATATTGTCTGCGTCTATCAGACAGCATCCTTATTCTCGGTAATGGAGGAGTTAAGAAAACACGTACATACGACGAGGACGATGAGCTGCGCGGATTTGTAGTCACCCTGCAAAACTTTGACAAGCTTATCAAAGATGGTGTAAAGGACGGAACCATCACCATTTCCGAAAATAAAATTGAAACCGACAAAACCTTTGACATATGAAAACTGCATTTGAAGAATATAACAAAATAGTGGACTCGATACCGGCTTCTATTCATAAGGAAGTAGCTATGGAGATAGCTGTATCCAATAGGATTTACGAGCTTATGCAAGAAAAAGGACTGTCAAAGGCCGAGTTTGCCCGTTCGCTTGGTAAGCGTCCATGTGAAATTACCAAGTGGCTGAGCGGACAGCATAATTTCACCCTTTCCACCCTCGCGATGCTCTCCGCCTTTTTCGGTCAGCCAGTCATCACTGTAGGATAAGATAAACTTATGTTGAAAACAACTGACGATTTCTTCATACCCGACAATGAGGTCAGGCTCCAGGAGGAACTTGATTACAGCCGTGTGTCGGAATATGTGAGGTCGGCTGAGGCGTTCTCCCGCTCGACTTATCAGAGCGTCTATATCATTGACTATTTCAGGCAGAATTTCTTGTATGTGTCGCCCAATCCGATGTTTCTCTGCGGACTGCCGCCGGAGCAGATGATGGCACTCGGTTACCGTTTTTATTCACGTTATGTGCCGGAGGATGAACAGCCGATGCTCATTGAACTGAACTGGGCAGGTTTCTCGTTCTACAACAATATTCCGGTCAATGAGCGTAAGGACTGGTACATCTCCTACGATTTCCATATCCTCAACGACGGGCGAAGGATCCTTGTCAACCACAAGCTAACTCCGCTTGCCCTCACCTCGGACGGGCGGATATGGCTCGCCCTTTGCGTGGTGTCGGCTTCGACACACACCAAGTCCGGACATATTGAGATGCACCGCGTAGGCTCGTCTGATTTCTTTGAGTACAATCTGACCACACGTCGCTGGGACAAACGGCAGATGCTCGTGCTGACCGACGGCGAAAAATCGGTGCTTACTCTATCCATACAGGGCTACACCATGTCGGAGATTGCCGATAAGATCTGCCTGTCACCCGACACCATCAAGAAATACCGTCAACGTATCTTCGAGAAACTTGATGTGCGCAATATCTCCGAGGCGATAGTGGCGGCAACCAACAACAAACTGTTATGAGCTGACTCTCCACACTCCACTATTCACTCCCCGCTAAATAAAAACGC
>VSQE01000116.1 GCA_009775705.1 Prevotellamassilia sp. | reverse complement strand
AGGAAATTTTGGCCTTGCGCGGATTTTTCTGTGTGAGGACCTCGTGGGTGACATTGCCGCGGAAGTAGCCGTAGTTGTGCAGTGTGTTGGTGGCGACCTTGCTGCGCGTTTCCGGGCTGACGCTGCTGACGAAGACCGGTGTGGCGGCAAAATTCTTGAACACCCATTTGCCCAGTCCTCTTTTCTTGTCCGCGAATCCGTTGTAGAACCAGAGGCCTACGGGAAAAGGTGACCGCAGGGAGGACGATCCGAACAGAGCGTTGTTGGGCGGATAGGCCAGAACGGCTTCAACTTCTTCGCGGGCAGTGGCGAAGTCGGCCCGGTTGGCGGCTTCCTTCGCCTTGATGGCCTTTCTCTCTTCCTTCGTGAGACTGTCGGCCGGGATTTGCTTCAGCAAGTCCTCTATCTCTGCGGTGCTTTTGCCTTCCAGCAGGTTGTCGATGGCTTTGACGGCATTGCCGATAGAGGTGATGACACCGACACTGTCGCGGGCGTTCTTCTTTTGTTTGACGGGGGCATCCGTGTAGGTTATTTCCTTGATGCCGATATAGAGTTGTTCCTCTTCGGGCAGTTTTTCGGTAGTGGAGCATGCCGTGAGAAGGATCAGAAAGGCCGTTGCGGCGAAAAGGCGTAGTGAAGTCTTTGCCATATATTTCGTATTGGTGTTTAGTGAATGCTGTCGGGGAGGTTCTTTTTGTTGCGGAAGAGGAACAGTTCGCCCAGTTTGTCCGTCTTCCGGCGCAGGACGAGACCGGCTCCCGTGCGGGTGAGCTGTCCTTCGAGAGGATCCTGCGTGTCGCGGTCGTAGAAGACGCGGACATAGCGTGTGGCGCTTTTGTCGAGGCGGTATTCCACGGAGACATTGTCAATGAGGCTTTCGGCCGAGTTCTCGGCGTCTTCACCGGTACGGACTTTTCCGCCTATGATGACACTGACCCGGTTGCCCCAGAAGCGTTTGGCAAACTGGAAGGAATAGTCCGTGGTGTTGGTCCCGACAGCCGAGGTGCCGCTCTCCACACCCAGATTGATGTCGATGGTCTTGAGGGCGTTCCCGGCGATGTGCTGGATTTCGCTCTGGAGGAAAGCGTTGAGGGCATTGCTGGCCTTGAAGCCTCCGCCCGACATCTTGCTGTCGTCCGTGATGTACATGCCTGTGGCCAGCATGGTCACTGCCGCTTTTCCGCGTTGCTCGGCCGACATGGCCGCCAGCTGGTTCTGGACGGAAAGGTCTTCGGGCGCTTCGATGGTGAATTCCAATCCCATGTCTTCAAGAGGTTTGGTGATTGCCACACCTACGTCGAAAGCTACGGAGCGCGGCTGCTCGTTTTCCGTCACGATGGCCTTGACGCGTTCTTTGGCGGCAATGTTCAGTGTGGGGTTCATGGCGTTGCCGGTGAATTCGACATAGCTGTTCTGGACGAGATGGAACTTTTTGAGCGGAATGACGGGTAACGAATATTTCATCTCGCCGCTGTTGGCGGTGAAGCGTCCGGTGAGACGCATGTCGCCCTGCTGCGTGATGCGGAAAGTCAGGTTTCCTCCGCCTTCGAGGTCCACATAGTTCTGCCCGTCCTCGCTCAGGTTGCAGTGGAAGCGGGCGGCATCGCTGATCTCGATGTTCATTGTCATGTTGAAGCCGCCCGGAGGGGGTGTCTTCTCTTCTGTCTGGACAGTGTCTTCAAAGCTGACAAACTGTACGAGGTCGTTCAGACGGTCATCTACCGAGAGCGGTGAGTCCTTCAGGATATATGTCATGTCCGTCCGGTCCAGAATGTCTATGTCTCCGCGGATGGACAGGTTGTCGGTGGTTCCTTTCAGGGTACCGTCGTAATTGGCATATACTTTTCCGAAGATCATGGAGTGGGTCTTTTTCTTCGTATTGATCAGTTCGAAGTTCCGGGCACGCATGCCGAAGTCCAGGGTGATGTTTCCGAAGTCGGCCATGTCCATCGTTCCGTTCATGACGAGCGGTTCCTTTCCCGTGGAATAGAGTTTATAATTCTTGAAGAGGAGACGGCTGTTTTCTATGACTACCGGTTGCTCGTCTGTCCGGAAGTCGAATCCGTACACGTCCGAGTATATGTGTGTGGTGTCCAGTTTCATTTCTCCGTTCAGCACGGGACGGTCCGGACTTCCCTTTATCTGGAACTCGCCGCCCGCGGTTCCTTTCAGACCGATGTCCGTGCCGGTCAGGAAGCCGTTGAGCATTTGCAACGGGAAGTCGAAGAGACGGGCTTCTCCTTCGAAGAACCCTCCTTCCCGGTCGAAATACGTACCGTCGCATTCGAGCACTTCCGTGCCGTTGGAGCTGATGAATGCGCTGGCGTGGTGTTCGCCGCCGCCTTTGGGCAGATAGATGGCCTCCATGCCTACATTGCCCAGTTCGGTGCCCTCGAATTGGAGCTGCCGGGTGTCGATCGAGGCCATGGCCGAGAGCGTATGCCGGTTGTCGGTGACGTGGATGTCACCGCTCAGCATGCCTCCCAGCCGGGGCAGGTAGGGCAGCACATCGGACAGCTCGGCCAGGTTGACATTGTTGAGACTCAGGGTCAGGTCGTTGACAGAGTCGACCGGTTCGCCGTATATCTTGAGACCGGTTCCGTCGTCGGCTATCAGGTCAACGTTGGCGCGGATCTGCTTTTCACGTCCCAGGAAGATGAAATTGTCTTTGTTCACCGTGAAATTCCGGTAGGCAATGACAGGATGTTCGGGATAGATGCAGAGGTTCAGCCCTTGGTCGGCCAGATCGGCGCGTACCCCCAGGTCAATGCCTTTTTTCTTTTCGCTGTCTAAAAATACCAGATCCGCTCCGGCTCCAGTAGACAAGAGGTATGAGTGCATACGGGCCTCGAATTTGTTGGGATTCCGTTTGCTGTCGTTCAGGATCAGTGCTTCCATCTTCACTCCGGAGGTGTCCTGGCGGATATTGAGGTCGATGGTGTCGAGCAGCAGTTTGCCGCTGCTGAAGGCCCGGATGTGGCCGGTTCCATGAAGTCCGTGTACGGGGTCCGTGTTCAGGTTGAGGTAGGCGGAGTTGTAAGTATATCCCTTGTAGCGCAGGATGTTGCTCAGGGGATTGTCTTTTCCTGCATTCAGGTAGAGACTTATTTCCGGCAGCATCGTTCTCAGTGCCTCCTGATCCAGATATCTGTCGGCAAACTGTTTTTGCAGAGCTTCCGTCACTTTGTCCAGTCGGGCCGTCAGGCTGGAGATGTCGCTCCGGATTTCGGCGTCCAGCGCCAGGTCACCGCTTGTGATATGGCCTTTTGTTGAATCGGGGGAGGTGCTGAATGCGAAACTCAAGTCTTTGGCCGGAATACTTTTGCGTGGAGTCAGAAAACGGATGTCGCCGATGGTTCCTTCGGCACCGAAGGCTGTGAAAGAACGGTCGGTATGGGCGCGGATGTTGACGCTGGTGCCCACTTGGAGCGTGTCTTTCATCTGGGCCAGCCGCGAGACTTCGATGACAGGCAAGTCGGCCTCTAATGTCAGGTCGGTTCTTTGGCGTCCTGTCGCAACCGTGAGCGTTCCGTTGCCTTGCAGCAACTCGTTCATGGCCTCGAAGACCGCCTTACCTTTTCCGTTGCGCAGATGGGCGTCCAGACGGATTCCTCCCAGATTCCATTTGTCATAGCTGAAGGAACTGATCCGTGCCGAAGCCGCCAGCCGTGCCGAAGGAGAGAGCGGGTCGAATCCGGCACCCCGGGCTTTCACCCCGCCGCTGAAATCGCCCAGTCCCATGCCGGGCAGGAAACTGTTCAGGGGGAAGCGTCTTGCGGCGGCGGTTACATCGTAGCTCTCGCGGCGGGTATTCACGTCGGCTTTCATCTTCATGCTGCCTTTTCCTGCTCCGATCCGGAGGTCCGCCCTGTAACGGTCGGCTGAGAAGGAAGCCTTGCCAGAGGCCCGCATGTTGCGGGGTATGCCGAAACTGTTGCGGGCCGAGGCCGGGAGCAACGCTTTTACGAAATCCAGGTTGTAGGTGCGCAGGTTGAACTGTACATTGCCGTTGCGGCTGTTTTTTTGTATATGGTTCAGCAGGGCGTTTCCTTTCAGACGAAGGGCTCCCGGAAGGTTGCAGTCCAGATCGTCCAGTATCAGGCGGTCAATGTTCCCACCGGCCCGGGCGCGGAGCGTGAGGGTGCGGCGCGGATAGGCTTTCAGGTATTGGGGATCGACCGTCCCGCCGGCCAGGGCGAGCACGTCCTGATAGCCTATGGAGGCATCTGCCGTCAGGCGGCAATGTCCGCCGCGTCCCTCGGTCAGGGCTTTCAGGTCGGCTTCTATGCCGGCATCGATCCGTGAATGGTCTGTCAGCAGATTCAGGGCCGGTACGGCAATGCGGGCCGAATCCATATAAATGCCGCCCGAGAGGTTTTTGAGATTCAGACCGCACTGTTCCTGCAAGGCGATACGCGACAGCCCTGCCCGCAGACAGCCTGTCGAGTCGAAACTGAGCGTATCGATGTGCAGGTGGAGTTGTGTCACGTACAGATGGGCGGGGTCGAGCGCAGGGCGGGAC
>VSQE01000115.1 GCA_009775705.1 Prevotellamassilia sp. | reverse complement strand
ACAATGCAAAAAGGCAGGCCATATACGGAATTTTCTGCGTTCGTGTCGAAATATTTCATCGTAAAGGGTCAGAAAATTTCGGTGAATGGGGGATTCACATGTCCCAACCGTGACGGAACAGTGGGGCGCGGGGGATGTAGCTATTGCAACAACCGCTCTTTCCATCCCGATTATTGCAGGGAGGACCGCAGCGTCAGGCAGCAGTTGGAGGACGGCAAGGATTTTTTCTCGCGGAAGTATCCCGAAATGCGGTATCTGGCCTATTTCCAGTCTTATACCAACACATATGGCAGGCTGGAGCATTTGCGGAGCCTGTATGAGGAAGCGCTGGCTACGGACAAGGTGGTGGGACTGGTGGTAGGGACGAGGCCGGATTGTATGCCGGAGGAACTGCTGGACTATTTTTCGGAATTGTCGCGCCGCACGTTTGTGTTGATAGAATATGGTGTGGAAACAACGGATGACGAAACCCTGAGGCGCATCAACCGGGGACATACATACGCCTGCGCGGCCGAGGCCGTGAGGCGTACCGCCGAACGGGGAATTGCCGTGGGTGCGCATTTGATTCTGGGCTTGCCCGGCGAGCGGCGGGAAGACATCGTGGCCCGTGCGGCGGAGATTTCCGAGCTTCCGCTCAATACGTTGAAGTTGCACCAGCTGCAACTGGTCAGAGGAACGCGGATGGCGCGTGAATACGAGGTCTGTCCCGATGATTTCCGACTGTATGAAGCCGGAGAGTATGCAGCGTTGGTGGTAGACTTTTTGGAGCGGCTGCGTCCGGGAATTGCCGTAGAGCGTTTTACGTCGCAGTCGCCGCGCGGGATGCTGATTGCCCCCGACTGGGGAATGAAGAATTTTGAATTCGTGGAACTGGTCTGCCGGTTGATGAGAGAGAGGAAAACTTTTCAGGGCAGGCTCAGTGTTCTATAATAAATAAGAGTGTTTTTTTGAAGCGGGTTCCGCCGTGGCGGACATAAGTTGTATAATGAAGGAGACAGACATATTTCAGACATTGGTTCCGCTGCATCACGGAACTTTTTCCGACCAGCTTCAGGAGCTGAAGGTGCTTTTGCGGGAATGGATGGTGGAGCGCGGCCTCACTCCTGCGGCTCTTGTGCAGACACGGGTCTATCTGAGTGATGCAGCCAACCAGTGGGATGAGTTTCGGGCCGGTTCTTTATATTCCTGCTACCTTTCCGCAGGGGCGGTGTCCTATATAGAACAGCCCTTGCTGAACGGATCGAAAGTGGCGCTTCAGCTGTGGTTCTCGCAATGCTCCGACATGCGGAAGACAGGAACTCCCGATTGCTGCATGGTGACGGGAGGAGGAATGCGCGCGCTGTTTCACTCTGTGCGTTTCAAGGCCGGCGAGGTGCGCGGTCTGAATGCCGAGGAGCAGACCGTGGAGGCTTTTCGCCGCCATGTGGATTTGTTGCGGGAAGAGGGGATGTCGTTGAAGGACAACTGCCATCGTACATGGATTTATGTGCGCGATGTGGACCGTCATTACTCGGGGGTAGTGAGTGGTCGCAACCGTATTTTTGCCGAGGAAGGCCTTACGGCCGACACGCATTATATCGCGTCGACAGGCATTGGCGGTTATCCGGACAACAGGGAAGCCGTTGTCTCCATTGATTTTCTTTCGATGGATGGTGAGGGGGTTAAAGACGTGAAATATCTTCATGCTCCTGATTATCTGAATCCTACGCACGAGTATGGTGTGGCGTTCGAGCGCGGGACGTCGCTGACTCTGCCGGGCGGACGTTTCTCCTTTATCTCCGGAACGGCCAGCATTGACAAGCACGGGCAGTGTCTTCACGCCGGGGATGTCCTGACGCAAGCCGGCCGCTTGTTTCTCAATATCGAAAAACTGCTGAATGCGGACGGCGCGGCACTGTCCGATATGAAATACATGGTTGTATATCTGCGTGACATCTCCGACTATCCTGCCGTGGCGCGATATCTGGCCTTGCGCTTTCCCGAAGTGCCGCTGCTCATCACAGACGCGCGTGTCTGCCGTCCCGAGTGGCTGATCGAAGTTGAGGGAGTGGCGGTGCGGCCCGCACTGGACAAAATGTGAAAAGGATGGAACTTATGACTGTGGAATCAGGGGTTATGCTTTACAACATGTAAGATTTTTTGGCTCTTTGACAGGCATCGGCGAAATTAACAAATGAACAGAATTGATTATTAAAAAATATTAACGAATGAGCATTTAATGGGAAATATTTTATGGAAATAATAAAAAACCATTAATTTTGCTCCATTCTACAGGCAAATGCGCAGCATGGAAAATAGAACAAAAAATATATAACTAATTGATTTAATGCGTATGAAAAACCGTTTTTGCAGAATGGAAAACACATTGCTGGGTGCAATGTGTTTGCTTTCGACATGCGGAATTACGTACTCTTGCTCAGACGATTACGACCTCGATGAGACGTCCCCGACAACGTTGGGCGGGAGTATTTATGACGAATTGAAAGCTCGAAATTTCCGTACAGTGGTTAGGCTGATCGATGACTTAGGCTATGCAGAGACGCTATCCAAGACGGGTAGTAAGACTCTCTTTGTAGCCGATGAAAATGCGTATGCCAAATTCTTTGCCAATAACAATTGGAAAGATGGTAACGGGCAGCCTGTCCGCAGTTATGAACAGCTTTCAAAGGCTCAGAAGCGCTTGCTTCTCAACAATGCGATGCTGAACAACCCCTACGTGCTCGAAATGATGTCGAATACGGAGGGTAGTGAAGGTAAGAACCTTTGTCTGCGTCAGGGAACGGCTGCTTCGGCTACGGACACCATCCGTTTCTGGAAGCCCGAAGAACTTCCTCATAATCTGAATGAGGTTGAGACACAGGAAGACGGAACGGTTATAGGAGATGAACGCTTCTGGGATACTTACACCCAGGCAGGTACCCCAGGTATTTACATGGCCCTTGACAAGACCTCTCCCATGATGACGCACTTTTTGGAAGGTCAGTTGAAGGACAAGCAAATCAAGCATTCCGACATTGCTTTTATCCTGAATCTTGCCGAGCCTTGGGCCGAAGATGCCGAGAATCGCAGTTACATCTATGGCAGTCGTGTGGTGGATGAAGATGTGACCTGTCTGAACGGCTATTTCAACGTGCTTGATTCCGTGCTGGTGACTCCTCCCAATATGGCGGAAGTGATCCGCTCGAACGGACAGACTTCTTTGTTCAGTGCCATGCTGGACCGTTTCAGTGCGCCGTTCTACAGTGCAGAGCTGACTCAGCTGTTCCGCAATCTGCAGGATATCGGCGATCAGGATGTTTACGAGAAACGTTATATCTCCAGCCGCTCTCAGTCAGGACCGATCACTTCGGTCAATATAGATTCCAAGACCATCATTCCTCTGAATGATTTTCCCTATCTGACTTACGATCCGGGATGGAATGAGTATGCCATCAGCTCCACGACCGTGAAGGAGAACGACATGGGTGCCATGTTCGTGCCCAGTGACGCTGCCATGGAAGAGTTTTTCATCGACGGACAGGGACGTGTTCTGATGGAGAGATACGCCAAAAAGGAGAATACCAGGGAGAACCTGCTCTACAATCTCTATCAGATCCCTCTGGATATCATTCAGGCGCTTATCAACAACCTGATGAAGGACTCCTTCAATGAAAGTGTCCCCAGCAAGTACCTGACCATCATGAACGATGCTCAGGACAACATGTTTGCAGCCACTACCTATCCGGACGAGGCTGCATATAGAAATCTCTTTGAAAAAGTGCTGATGGCCAACAACGGTGTGGTTTATGTGATGAAACGTGTGATTCCTCCCGCTGACTATGCGGCAGTAATCGCGCCGGCCTTGTATTCCGAGAATGCGAGAATCATGCGTGCCATTGCTCGTGCCGATGAAAACTTTATTGAAGGAAACTCATTTAACAATGCTCCTTTGAAACAGTACTACAGTACATACCTGAAGGCCATGCAGAGCCGTTTCTCTTTCTTTGTTCCTACGGACGATGCCCTGGGTTCTTACGGTCTGGTCGATCCTATGTCACTGGCCCGTAATGCTGCAGCTTCCAGTTTCTATCGTTACTGGCGTCTGAAGTACAGCAACAAGAACAATCCGGTTATTCCGATTCAGGCCGACGCATTCAAGTATAACGTAGCTACCGGACAGCGTCCCGAAGATACGGAAAAACCGTCTGGCTCGGCTTTAGCAAACACTTCTGCTCCCAGCCAGTCATTGAGTGTCGGAACGGGTCTGATCAAGAAATGTCTTCTGATAGATATGATGGACCAGCATATTGTGGTACATGAAAATGACGATGAACAAGGTGTTGCCGGCCCGGCAAAGTATTATCTGTCACGTAGCGGCGCTCCCGTTCTGGTGAAGTCGAAGGGCGATGCTTCGGACAACAATGTCGGCATGGTAGTGAATGGCGGTTTGCAGGTGCAGCTCAACAGTGATGAATATCCTGAAAATGACCACGATTGCGTGGTGACGGAAGGTTATGACCAGACCGGTGGCGAGGTGGATGGAGTCAAAGGTTACGGTAATGGTATGACTTACTT
>VSQE01000114.1 GCA_009775705.1 Prevotellamassilia sp. | reverse complement strand
TATGTGTATAATAGACAGTTATGGTTTAGCGGACAGTAATAGTATTGAACAGCTCTCCGGGGAATTTTCTTTGTAACTCAACAGAAAGTCAGTCCGAAAGCAACCTCTTCCTTCCGAACATGCACGCCGACAGATGCAGACGATCCAGCACTCCGGCGATACACAAACTCCCCGCCACTGCCACCAACGTGGCAAGTCCACCCAAGAGCAAACCCGAGGGATCAAAACGGAACCACGGCAGCAAATGCTTGGATATCTGTGTGAAAACCGGCGAGAAGAGCAAGACCGGCAACGTATTGCGCCCAACAAAAAGCATGACGGAGCGTAGCGCGTTCGGCATCCGGAAACTGATCCATAGTATCATGCTTACGGCACAATACGTAATCAGCAGACCCGCCAGTGAGAAAGCTTTCAGATTGCCGGGGAAAAGACAGAGTATTCCGAAAGCGGGCATCGCCAACAGCGAAGGACGGAATAACGCGGCAAACCTGACGCCACTTTGCGACAGGACCACTCCGACCATATAATACAACACACTCATCTCCGAAAGACAACCCGCCACACAGGCAACTGCCGCCATCATGCCCGTTAGAAGCAGCAGAAAGTCGAGCCGGCCGATCCGCAGCGTCATTTTACGCACAAAACCGTACAGCAAGTTGCAGATAATCAGCGTATGCAAATACCAGTACGGCCCCATCGGGTCCAGAAAAACATGCGACAATATCCCCTCCACACTCAGTTCCTTCTCAGCCCCCCGAACTGGAAAAACCGTCGAAGCCAGCACGTATGCCACCTCCATGACGGCATACGGAACGAACAGCCGGAACTGGCTCCGCAGCAACCGGGAAAGCGGACGGTCCGCCCGCGCGAAGTAGCCCGAGAGCAACAGGAATACCGGCATGTGGAAAGTATAGACTATGTCTTTGACATACGGATACCTGTCCTCGATAAAGACCAGATGGAAAGCCACCATCAGACAGATACAGACACATTTCAGAAAATCCGGCTCGTTCATCCGGCCCCGTTCCTCCGCAACAGAAATATTCATCATCTTCCTCCTTCATTCTTTTTTTGTATTACCGGATGGTCTGAAGCACTGCAAGCGCCTCTTTCACACTGGTCACATTTTTCACCAACATCCGCCGTCGGCCTTTGTCTTCCTTCAGTTCGCAACGGCGCACGTTTGCCATGGCATAATCTATCACTTTGCCAAAAGCCTCGCTCCGGTAGAACGGACTGTCAATGTTAGAGACGAAACAGAGCATCATGCGTCCCTGTTTCAGCACCAGACGTTCCACCCCCAGGCCCCGGCCGCAACGCCGGAGCGGCACAATACGCAACAACTCCTCCCCTTCGGCCGGCAACGGTCCGAAGCGGTCCTCCATACGCTGTCTGAAACCGGCCACTTGCTCGTCCGTACCCAATCCGTCCAGTTCCCGATAGAGCAACATGCGCTCTCCCGAACCCGGCACGTATTCTTCGGGGAAATAGGCATGAAGGTCACACTCCACACTGCATTCGTCCACAAACAGTTCCCCGCCCAGTGTGCCGTCCCGCTTCAGTTCGTCGGCATACAATCCGGCAAACTCGTCATTCTTCAGTTCGGCCACCGCTTCGGACAGGATCTTCTGGTACGTCTCATACCCCAGATCAGCAATGAAACCGCTCTGCTCCGCCCCCAGCAAGTTGCCGGCACCACGTATGTCCAGGTCCTGCATGGCGATATGAATGCCGCTGCCCAAATCCGAGAAATTCTCGATAGCCTGCAACCGTCTCCTCGCATCGTCCTTGAGCAGGGCCAGCGGCGGAGCCAGCAAGTAGCAGAATGCCTTCTTGCTGCCACGCCCCACACGGCCGCGCATCTGGTGCAGATCGCTTAGCCCGAAATGATGGGCCGCATCAATAATGATGGTATTGGCGTTGGGAATGTCTATACCGTTTTCCACAATCGTGGTAGAAATCAGCACGTCATAGTCATAATTCACAAAGTCCAGAATGATCTTTTCCAGCTCGGCCGGCGGCATCTGTCCGTGCCCCACCACCACCCTCGCATCGGGCACATACTTGTTGACCAGCGATGCAAGATTGGGCAGCGAAGCCACACGGTTGGTCACGATATAGACCTGTCCGTTCCGGCTCATCTCGAACTCCACGGCCTCGGCTATGATTTCATGGCTGAACGTATGCACCTCCGTCCGGATGGGGTGACGGTTGGGCGGCGGAGTCTGGATCACCGAGAAGTCGCGCGCTCCCATCAGCGAAAACTGCAAGGTACGGGGGATGGGAGTGGCCGACATGGTGAGCGTGTCCACATTCACCTTCAGCTGACGCAATCTCTCCTTCACCGCCACACCGAATTTCTGTTCCTCGTCCACAATGAGCAGTCCCAGATCCTTGAACTTCACTGATTTTCCGATCAGCTTATGCGTTCCAACTATAATATTGACCGTTCCCTGAGCCAGTTCCTTCAGCACCTCGCGCGTCTGTTGCGACGTACGGGCACGGCTCAGGTAATCCACCCTCACCGGAAAGTCCTTCAGACGCGAGGCAAAAGTCTTATAGTGCTGCAACGCCAGCACCGTCGTCGGCACCAGCACCGCCACCTGCTTGTTGTCGCAGGCAGCCTTGAGCGCCGCGCGCACGGCAATTTCCGTCTTTCCGAATCCCACATCGCCGCACACCAAACGGTCCATCGGCCGGCGGCTTTCCATATCGGCCTTCACCTCCTGCGTCACCCGCAGCTGGTCCGGAGTATCCTCGTAGGCAAAACCGGCCTCCAGCTCGTGCTGCATGAAGGAATCTGCCGAAAAGGCGAAGCCCTGTTCCTCGCGACGCCGCGAGTAGAGCTGTATCAGGTCGCGGGCAATGTCCTTGATTTTCTTCTTGGTCCGCTCCTTCATCTTCTCCCACGCGCCGGTACCCAGACGGCTCAGACTAGGCGGCTCCCCCTCCCGTCCCTTGTACTTCGATACCTTATGAAGCGAGTGGATGGAGACAAACACCACGTCGTCTCCCTGAAAGGTCAGCTTTATCATCTCCTGCATCGTCCCATCGGCCGCCGCCACGCGCACCAGTCCTGCAAAACGCCCTACTCCGTGGTCGATATGCACGACAAAGTCACCCGGTTCGAACTGCATCAGCTCCTTCAGCGAAAGCGCCATCTTGGCGTCGCGGGCATGGTCCGAACGAAGATTGTACTTATGGAAACGGTCAAAGATCTGGTGGTCGGTAAAGAAAGCCATCTTCAGGTTCTCATCCTGAAAACCCTCATGCAACGTCCGCCCCACCGGAACAAATTCCGCCCCGCCGCCCATCTCGTCCAGAATGCCGCGCAGGCGTTCGTTCTGCTTCGTGCTGTCGGCCAACACATACACAGCATAGCCTTCTGCCCGCAGGGTGGAAAACGTATTGCGCACCAACTCGAAGTTCTTGTGGAACATCGGCTGCGGCCGCGTGTTGAAATGCAACACCGCCTGTGCATCCGTAACAGGCCGCGCCCCTATCTCGAAACGCTGCAAGTGCATCAGACCGTGCATCAACCGTTCGCCCGTCACCAACTGCGCCTCACGCGAGAAGCGTTCGGCCAGCCGTGCGGCATCCATTTCCGAAACCGCCTCCTGCTCGACAAGGGCCTGTCGCGAAAAACCTTCCTCATAGATACGGTCGGCCACGTCACGCACATAAGTCAGATCGCGCACCACCAGGCAGGTGTCGGCCGGCAGAAACTCCGTAAAGCAGACCAGTCCGCCAGAGGTAGCCACCTCCACGTCCGGCACCACGGACACCTTCTTCAGCCGCTCGCGCGAGAGCTGCGTCTGCACCTCGAACGTACGGATACTGTCTATCTCGTCTCCGAAAAAATCTATGCGGAACGGGTATTCCGAAGCAAAGGAATAGACATCGAGAATGCTACCTCGCACAGCATATTCGCCCGGTTCGTACACATAATCCCGCCGTGCGAATCCCAGTTCGCGCAGGCGCGCCGCCAACTCCGTCAGGTCGTAAAGTTCGCCTTCGGCAAGCCGTAGCGTATGCTCCTCCATGTCCTGCTTGCCCGCCACCCGCTCGGCCACCGCCGCCGGATGGGAAACGATATATGTGCCGCGGGCACCATTGCCGCCCAGCCGCTCCAACACCGCGGTGCGAAGAATCTCATTGGCGGCGTCGCGCTGCGCATACTTCACCGCCCGCCGGTAGGTGGAGGGATAGAACAGCACCCGCTCCTCTCCCAACAGCTGCACCAGGTCATGGTAGAAATAGCCCGCTTCCTCCTCATCGTTCAGCAAAAACAGGAAAGAACGATCCGCCGTCTGTCTTTCGGCGAGCGCCGCAAAAGCCATCGGGACGGACGATCCGCGCAGCCCCTCACAGAACACACGGGAGGGAGCCTGTTCGCGAACTATTTTTGCCAGTGCCGCCACCTGCGGATGACCGGCATAAAGAGAAAGAAGTTCTTTGATTTCCATAATGATCGCAAAGTTAGTTCATTTTTCATTAAGAACCTTAAACACGGAATCAGGAAATTCTTTTTTCATGCCCTGAAAAAAGAATTTGC
>VSQE01000113.1 GCA_009775705.1 Prevotellamassilia sp. | reverse complement strand
TACAAAAAGTAAGCCCAACTTCTGCCGTTCAGGAAGTTGGACTCGCCTTTTTATGGTTTAGCGGACAGTAATAATTGTAATATGTCAAACAACCGATACAAGTCAGGAGAATAGCATCTTTCTATGATAAATCGCACAAGCTATGATAAATCGCACAAGCCAATATTAGCTTTTTAGTTGAAGGGGAAGATTTGAACGGTTTGTATTGTCCAAGAGCTCAAAAAAATGTATATTTGCAACCCTACATTTCTCCTCCGGCTGACCGGCGCCGGCCAGTCGGAGGGAAAAAGAAACACAACCTTTCAGACGTACATCTATCAATCACCAAAATTATTTACATTTTCTATGAAAAACCTGTCAACAACCATTCTACTGCTGATAGCAGCACTGCTGACAGCCTCTGCCAACGTCATTGTCTCGGGAAGGTCCTACCGTCTGGCCGCACCCGGAGACAAAGGGTATCTCACCACTTCGGCAGGTGTGCTGTCGCTCGCCCCCTCTGCCGAAGAAGGCAGTACCTTCTATTTCGAGCCCGTAGCCGGAGGCATTCTCCTGCACTGCGGCGGCGACAACACCTATGTTCTGAAAGGAACAGCAGGCGAAGCCGTAAAAACAGGATCCCGCTACGCCTCAGACGAGTCTCTTGCCCAACCGGATGCCTTCACCATCCTGACGAAAGGCAGCAACGTGATGTTGCGCGACAAGGCTTCAGGCCTGCAACTGAACATGTATATCAACGATGAGGGAGCCGCGCTGCACAGCGGCGAAGGGGATGCCTCGCAATGGAAAATCCTGCGCGCAGACAACAATAGCGCAGTGACCGTGCCGGAAGAAGGAACAGACTATTATCTGCAAACGCAAATGACGGCCAAGATAGGCCAATATGCCTGGAACGACGGCGGGACTATCAAGCTGAAAGCCGAACGCGATGAAAGCTGTCTCTTCCGCTTCGTCTCCAACGGCAACGGCAGCTGGTACGTGCGGCACGTACAAAGCGGAACAGAAATCTCAGGCGGCGCACAGGGACAGTTGGTAAGTCTCAGCAAGACCCATGCCGGCGCGGAAGATCGCGCACAACTTTTTCAAACGGCTGAAACGGAAAACGGTGTGACCCTGAAAGCTGCCGGCGAAGACCTGTACCTGAGTCTGACGGCAGAGAACCGCATCATTCTGTCGGCGGAAGCTACCGCCTGGACGGCAGAGGGCATCATGTTCCCGCATCCGGGAGTCTGCTACCGCATCGTCTCCAAACAGAACGCACAGAGGTTCATGAGCGAGGAGAGCGACGGATCGGTCGTCGTAGCGGGCTACGACACCTCGGTACGCTGTTTCTGGCAGTTTGTCCCCACGGAAAAGGACGGCTGTTACTACATCCGGAACCTCACGACCGGACGCTACATCGAGAGCTGCAACAAGACACCTTCCTCACAGTCGAGAATAAGCACTTCAACCCGACCGGTAGAGTTTTACGTAGGTAAGAACGAGACGAACGGTACGGCCACCTACGGCTACTATTACTTCAGTTCAACGGACTGCGAAGGCTACACCGACCCGGGACGAAGCCCGCGGGCTTTGAACAAAGACGGCGCTTCAGACCATGTCATCACCTGGACCGCCGGGCAGGGAGACCAGAACTCATACTGGGACATCCTGCCCACGGAATACCTTTACGAACCCCGTCCCGTCCTTTCCTCGAACTCGCTCGAAAAAGCCGATTTCGAATATACCATGACCTCGCCCGCCACCGGCAGAAACCTGGAAGTGACGGCCAATGGCGGCCTTGTATGGACCGAGAAAAGCGACCGTCCCGAACAGAGCTGGTATTTCACAGGTACGGGAGGCAGCACGGGAGGCTATGCCATCGCCACAGCCGCGCAGCCGGGCCTGACCCTGAACCTGACGGACGGACAGCTGTCGGTAGGACGGACAGACGAGCCTACACGCTGGAGCATACTGGAAAAGATAGAGGGTGAGAAAACAACGTTCTACTTCCGGCCTTTCGAGAGCCGGTTCACGGAGGGCACGGCCCTGAGTGTAGACGGCGACTCCCTGCTGGTGTTCGGAGCGCGCCGCAGCCGGTTTGCACGTGCTGCCGGCATCTACCAGATGCCCTGCGGACAACTGGGACAGAACTACATCAGCCGCCTCAACGTGAAGAGCAGCGTAAAGACACTGGACTATCCGCTGAACATCCTCTCTGGCAAGAACATCATAGTCCAGAGTGCACGCCCCTCTTCGTGGTACACCCTTTACACAGCCGACAAGGGTACCGTGGTACGGGGGTCAGACTTCGTGCTGACAACCGCATTGCAGAACGCGCCGGATGCGGGCGACGCGCTGTTGGCCTATTTTGACTGGGACGGCGACGGCGTGTTCGAGCAGACGGTGGCTCTCGGAAGCATGCAAAATAGCGAGACTCGCCTGGATGTACCGGCCGAAGCCCGCATTGGGAAATGCAGGATGCGCCTGCGCCTCACGGCCAACGGCCTGACCGATGCCGAAGACGAGGTGGCCGGACAGACCGTAGACTTCATCCTGAACGTAACCGACAAAAACAGCTCCACCCCCACGGTGAAGGTACGTCCCAACGACCCCGCCCGCGGCAAGGCAGAACTGACGGAAGGCACGGACGAAGAGGTCACCGTGACGGCAACTCCGCTGGGCAATGCCACCTTCGTCTGCTGGCGCGAAGGCAACAATATGCGGTCGGTAGCGGCATCCTACAGCTTCACGCCCGATCACGATACGGAACTGACGGCCTGCTTCTCGCCCAATACAGACCCGAACACGGGCATCGGGCAACTCATTGACACGGACGAGCGCAACGTCGCCGTGACCGTCACAGCCGATAACCGGACCATACACCTGGCCACGGAAGCAGACATCAGACTGGCACTGGTCTTCACGACCGGCGGAACCTGCGTGGGACGTGCCGACGGCAAAAAACCGGAAATCGAAGTTCCGGAAGCCGGCACCTACATCGTCAAGATCTATACCGCCACCCGCGACGCCTCGAAAAAAATCACCGTAAAATAATCCACCTCCCGAAAAAAGAAAAATCCAATAAGAAAGAATCCATGAAAAGAAAATTCATCTTCATCGGCAGCGCCGCGCTTGCCGCTTTGGGCGCACAGGCACAACAGAAGCCGAACATCATCTATATCATGTGCGATGACATGGGCTATGGCGATCTGGGATGCTACGGCCAGCAATACATCGCCACACCGAACATCGACCGCATGGCCTCAGAAGGAATGCGTTTCACGCAGGCCTACGCCGGCAGCCCGGTATCGGCACCCTCACGCGCCTGCTTCATGACAGGCCAGCACACGGGACACACCCACGTAAGAGGAAACAAGGAATACTGGAACAACGGAAACCTAAAACAGAATGCCTACGGCAACAACGCCGAATATACCGTAGTGGGACAGGAACCCTACGACACAAGGCACAAGATCATCCCCGAAATCATGAAGGACAACGGATATACGACCGGCATGTTCGGCAAATGGGCCGGCGGCTACGAAGGGTCTGCCTCCACGCCCGACAAGCGGGGCATCGACGAATACTACGGCTTTATCTGCCAGTTCCAAGCCCATCTCTACTACCCTAACTTCCTGAACGAATACAGCCGCTCGGCCGGCGACAAGGGAGTGCGCCGCGTCACGCTGGAACAGAACATCCAGCATCCGATGTACGGCCCCGACTACCGCAAACGCGCGCAATACTCGGCTGACCTGATTCACCGCAAGGCCATGGACTGGCTCGACAAACAGACCGCGGACCAGCCCTTCCTCGGCATCTTCACCTATACCCTGCCCCACGCCGAACTGGTGCAACCCGAAGACTCTATCCTGCTGGCCTACAAAAACCACTTCTGTCAGGAAAAGACTTTCGGAGGTCAGCAAGGTTCACGCTATAACCCCACACAATACGGACATGCCGAATTTGCCGCCATGATCACCCGCCTCGACATGCAGGTTGGCGAAATCATGGCCAAACTGGAAGAGAAAGGACTGGCCGAAAACACGGTGCTGATCTTCACCTCCGACAACGGACCTCACGAAGAGGGCGGCGCGGATCCCGACTTCTTCAACCGCGACGGACTGTTGCAAGGCAAAAAACGCAGCACCTATGAAGGCGGCATACGCATTCCCTTCATCGTGCGCTGGCCAGGCAAGGTGCAGGCCGGCGTGACCAACGACCACCAGCTGGCCTTCTACGACATCATGCCCACCTTCTGCGACATGGCCGGCATCAAGAACTATGTGGAGCGTTACAGCAATCCTCAACTGGCCAACGACTATTTCGACGGCATCTCCTTCTATCCCACACTGACGGGCGAAGGCACACAGCAGAAGCACGATTTCCTGTACTGGGAATTCCATGAGACCAACATGCTTGGTGTCCGCATGGGCAACTGGAAACTGGTGGTGCAGAACGGAAACTGCAAGCTCTACGATCTGGCCACCGACCTTCACGAAGACCACAATGTGGCTGCCAGATATCCCGACATCGTGAAACAAATGAAGGATATCATCCGCCGCGAGCATACGGAAAGCAACATCTTCCGCGTAACCATACCGCAATAGGCAGATCTGCAAACATCCTGAATCGAGTAGGAGGTAAACACCAATTGCAGGTGATTACCTCCTACTTTCGTGTTCACCTACCTCTCACCACCATACGTGCCATCCGGCATACAGCGGTTCTTCACACGGAATTATTGCTGTCCGATAAAACTTTTTGAGGCAAAACAAAATTAGGACTGGCACCTATTGCAGGAGTCAGTCCTT
>VSQE01000112.1 GCA_009775705.1 Prevotellamassilia sp. | reverse complement strand
AAGAAGACTCGAACACCGTAGAATCAGCGTTCGAGCCATACTTTATTGCGCTATTTGTGTTTTATCGGACAGCAATAGTATGGAATAGGCTCTTTCGGAATAGCGGATGGCGGTGTCGATGCTGTCGGAAAGGGTGCTGTAAAGAGCCACGTTGCCGAGAATCTTTGCATAGATGGAACTTTCGGTTTGCTCCTGTGCCTCGTAGATGGACACGGCCTGCTTTCCCAACGAAGCGGCTTTGTCGTAGTTGCCGCTGTTGTAATGGTAGACGGAGACATTGTTGAGGGCCTGGGCGTAGGAAAGGCTGGCGGGAGCGTTGCGCGCGAAAATGTCAAGGGCCTGCCGGGAGATTTCAAAGGTTTTTCCGATGCTGTCGGCGTGATAGTAGTAATTGCCCAGATTGTCGAGCGAAACGGCGATGTTGAGCGAGTCCTTTATCCGGTGGAAAGCGTTGAGCACGTTGGTCTCGATGCCGATGGCCTTCCGGTAGTTGGCGTTGTCGGCGAAGGTGCGCGCCTGATGGCGGAAGGCCGCGATGTAGACAGGATTGGTGGAGGAACCGATGTCGCAGTTGATGGATGCCATTGCCCATTTCTCTGCCTCCTCCAGATTGCCGGTGTGGTAATAGGCGGCGGACAACTCGCTCATACCGCGGATGTAGTCGCGCTGGCGGCCCACGGTGCGTTCAATGACGGGAAGTGCCTGTTTGTAAAGTTCGATGCTCTTTTCGTGGTTCTCGGCCTGCTCGTTGAATTTGGCATAGTTGAGCAGGAGTTTGGCATAGTTGTAGGTGCTGTCCAGTCCGCGGTCGGCCATCAGTTTGAGGGCCTGTTCCTCCATCTCGAAAGCCTCGCGGAACTTGCGGATGCGCGAGAGGCGTATGGCCTGGTTGTTGAGCACTTTGGCATATTCCATACTGTTATCACCGAACTTCTTGTTCCAGATTCTGGCCGCTTCTTTCGTTACTTTGTCGGCGGCGGTGGAATTTCCTTGACGGGTGTAACAGATGGCCAGATTGTTAAGGGCGTTGGCATAGTCGATGCTGCCTTTGTCGAGCAGTTTGACGGCCTCTCCGGTCAGGGCCTCGGCCTTTCCGAAGTCTTCGGTCTCCCCGCGGGAAAGGTAACAAGTGGCCAGCTGGCAGAGGGCAACGGGATAGAATTCCTTTTTCTTGTCGAACTGACGGTACAGATTGACCGACTCGGAGGAAAGCCGGATGGAGGTATCGTAATCGCCTTTCTGGGAATAATAGACGGAAACATTCTGCAAGGCTCCGGCAAGATGGTCTTTTCCGAATCCGGGCCATTGCTCCCCGACGGCCTTGCGGCGCAGACGTACGACTTCTTCGCCCAATGTGATGGCACGGTTGAAGTCGCCCTGTCCGTTGGCTATGGAGGCCAGACGCGCCATGACATCGGTATATTCGAAGGTCTGACGGGCTGCTTCGCTGCCGCATTGCTCCAGATATTGCCGATATATGGCTGCGGCATTGTTCGTGTCGTTGGACCGATACAACTTGCCGGCTTGTTTGTAGAGTTTTGCCAATAAGTCTTTCTCGGCTTTGTCCACCTGTGCGCAGACCGGCACCAGACACAGTACAAGGAGCAGAAGTATTCCTGTTCTTTTCATTCTCTTTTTCTCTGCTGTTAAAAAATCAGGGAGGAAGCCCCCTGACGGTGTACTTCCTCTCTTTTTTACCGGTTTTCGATGACGGCGGAATCGCACTTCACCTCCACTGAATCCTCTCCGATGCAATCCATGTCCCGGTAACTGGTTGCGGTTCCGGGCATTTCGTCTCTGGTGGCTTTTCGCCGGCTCTTCCCGCGCATCTGTTTGAGGAGGAACTCATAATACTGGGCCGTAACGTCTCCCCCAGGTCTCTCCTTTTTTCTGTTTGATCTCTTCTATCAGTTTTTCCAGCACAAAAATTCCGGCATTGTTTATTTTGTAGAACTTATGGTTAGCGGGGTCGAGAAGATGGATCTCGGCGCGGACGGGAATGCTTATCTTGTCTTTGAAGGACAATTCCTGTAAACGGCAGACAGGGATGTGTTTCTTCTTTTCAATACGTTCCACTTTTCCTTTCAGACCATAGACCACCAGAGTCTGTGCCCGGAGACCCGGAACAAAGAAAATGGCAAGAAAGCATGCAATAAACAGTGTAGCGATTGTTCTTTTCATATTCGGAATCATTTTAAGTTGTCTGTGAAAAATCTGTCCGGAAAACCTGCGGGTTCAATTCATCATCGGGAGGTTGGGATTGTCTGCGCCGGTACTGTCTCCGCTTATTTCATTGGCAACGGAAGGAGAACTGTCGTTGTTTTTCTTCCCTTTGTTACGGTCTTCAGGATTATAATAGAGAGAATTGCGCAGAAAATGCCAGTCATGAAAACGGCTGAGGGTCCTTATGGTTGCTATGTAGAATCCGCGGGCTTCGCCAACAAGGGCGATGCACAACAGAATGAGGACCATGCTGACATAGATTTCATCCTTCATATAGAGAATAAAGGATAGCCAAGTAAGGAAACCCATCCACGCAAAAGTGAAGAGACGCAGGAATATGCGGGAACTGGAGATAAAAAGAAAAAATGCTTCGGGACGGTTTTCGGTGAAGTTCACGAAGAAGTATTGCAACACCTGCGTGATGTAGCAGATGATAAAGGACAGCAGCAGAATGACAGGCAGACTGACCTCGCGGATGTTTTTCTGTTCCAGAAGTGTCAGTGTGGAATAGGCAAGCGTTTCCATTCCTGCCATCTTGCCCAAAGGCGTATAGTGCATGTCGGCCTCTTCGTGCATGGTTCCGAGCAACACGATGCGGTCGCGGATCAGGTCTTCGCATATCCGCACACTGTCATAACGGATGGTAGGAAAACGCACCGGCAGGAAGTTGATCAGGCGATCCCGCTTGTCCATGGCCCGGCCTTCGGTGTAGAGGTTTACCAGCATGGTGGGCATGGAATAATAGTTCACCCCGTCCCATTTACGCTCAACGGTCAGTTCACGGATAAAGGAGGATTCCGCCCTGCTCTTCACGTTGGTATAGGCTTCTATCACAGGAAGTATCGGGTTCTCGGATCCTGCGGCCGGAGCGATGCGATTGTCGGAGGTGAAGAAAGAACCTGTCTTGGACATATAGGTGTCTTCCGCTGCATTGTAGTCGATGAATTTGCACGAGAACACGGAAAACGGCGCTACATTTTCCGCAGCTTCTGCCAGTCGCCGGTTATTGCCCAGATCCTCGCGCAGGCTCTCGAAGATGAGGTCCACGCCCAATACACGTGGTTCACAGGCTGCGATGGAGTCTATCACATCGGCGATTTCGTCCCGCGAATGCAGTTCTGTCATGTCCACCAATGTAATGAGGGGACAGGTGTCGGGCACAGTGGTTTCCTGTTTTATCTCATAATAGACATCAGAAAGCGAAAAATTGGAGATACCTTTCGCTATCGGATTGAGAAACGCAATGTCCACGGATTTCAGAAAAACATAAAACACCCCGATGATGATGAATGTCATCACCGTCACCAGCAGATGGTCTATGTGAAAAAGTCTGTGTAGAAAACATCTCATCAATATTTTTTATTCGGTTAAATGCAGACCTGCATATCGGGAGAGCTTTCCGATTCTCCTATATGCGGGCCTGCAATGCGCGTGTTACGATCTTATTTCTCGCTGCCGGCCACAATGACCACACGGTTCTTGTTGTTTGCAGCAAAAGGTTGTTCCGTATCGCCTCGGGCAATCACCTCCATACGGCTTTTCTGCAATCCGTATTTCTGCAACACCTCGGCTACCCGATTGGCGCGCCGCAGCGAAATGGCTTTGTTGATTTGTGTGTTGCCTGTTTCTTTGTCGGCATAGCCGGTGACGGTTATTTTGGCAGCGGGATGTGCGGCAGCCCAGTCGGCCACTTTTTTCAGTTCCCGCATATCCGAACTGGAAATGTCGGCGCTGTTGATAGAGAAAAAGATATGGCCGTCATCCATTTTCACAAGCTGGGGTTTTGCAGCCTGCTTCACTTCTTTCTTCTTGGCAGGAGCCGGTTCCTCTTTCTTCACGACAGGAGCCTTGACCTGTTCCGTCTCTGACGATCCGGCCGCCTTTGCGCCCTTGTCGTGGGCTCCGATGGCATTCTGCCCGTCAAAATAGTCGTTCATGCCGGTGGCCGAGCCGATATCGGCCACATTGCGCTTGCCTTTGCCGAATTTATAAGCGACTCCCACGAAAGCCGCCACCTGCCAGTGTTTGGAATGGTCTGTTCCGAAGTAGGCCCGCTGGAAAATCCTGTTGGCATCCACTTCGGCGTTCACGCTCCAGTGCTTCGTCAGGTTTACATCGAGCTGCAAGCCTATACGGCCGTTGAAGCCTGTATCCCCGCCGTTGGGAGTAAGCTCGGCAAGTTCTTCTTTTCCTTTGGGATGAGATACACCCACACCGCCCAGCAGAACGAGGTTGGTGCGATGTTCCTTTGTTTTTGAGAACAGGTTCGTGAGATTGAAAAGCATGTCTACACTGACCGTCATGAACTCGAAATCATAGATCTTGCCTAAGTGCCGAACACCTTCCTTACCTTTCCATCCCATGATGCCGGCCCGCATGCCGACCACAGGATTCATGTAGCCGCCGATGGAAACCGCTCCCACGGGAGTTACCAGATCACCCAGATTTCCATGACCCGTGAAAGTGGCCTGTGCGCCGCCTTGCAGATTGATAAAACCGTAAGAACCTGCCGCATTTTCCTGAGCCTGTACAGACAGCCATGCGGTCGTGGAAAGTATGGCTCCTGCTAAAAATCTTTTAGTAAAAGTTGTAACTATTCAGCGAATCGAACACAATCAGGTCGGTCAGCAACAATTTTAGAATAATTCTCTGAGTATCA
>VSQE01000111.1 GCA_009775705.1 Prevotellamassilia sp. | reverse complement strand
AGAAGACTCGAACACCGTAGAATCAGCGTTCGAGCCATACTTTATTGCGCTATTTGTGTTTTATCGGACAGCAATAAAACCATAATATTATTGGCTATCGTATCTGAAAAAATATATCCATCTTGCATAACGGCTCCTATACTTTTTCTCCAAGTTTTTATTTGGATATCCTCTAAAGGTGTATCATCTATTAAAATCTGGCCACATGTCGGAACATAGAATCTTTGCAGCATTTTTATCAGTGTAGTTTTACCGCATCCGCTCGGACCGACTATCGCAGTGACTTTATGACGTGGAATTATCAGGTTCACATCATGGAGAACACAATCCCAGTCTTTTCCGCTATAACTGAATGAAATATTTTTTAATATCAAGTTGCCTGCGCGAGGTATATGTGTTACCTTTTTATCATCTTTTTCATTTTCACCATTCTGAAGATGTAAGTCGCTAAGCCGCTCCAAACTAATTTTGGCATCCTGATAGTCAAGTGCAAAACCAATAAAAGAACTTATAGGTCCGGAAACTTGTCCCAATATAAATGACATAGACATCATCATGCCAAAAGTAATTTCACCAGTCACGACCATTTTTGCAGCAAGATATGAAACTGCAATACCGGTTATCGAAGAGAACAGCATGGAACCAATAGATTGGATCTGTCCTAATTTCAGTCCCCGGCGGCTCAATTTATAAAGACGAGCCTGCAAGTGTGACCACTCCCAACATTTTTGCTGTTCTATGCAATTTAATTTTATTTCCTGCATGCCTTGGACAAACTGTACTATATTATTTTGCAGATCAGATGATTGGCTGAATGTTTTATTATCAAGTTCCCGTCTGTATTTCATAAACAACATAATCCAAGCTACATGTAAGATGTTGCCTGACAGAAATATAATAAGTATATGAAAGTTATAAAATCCCAGAACTACAGAAAAAGTGATGAAAGTCGCAATAGAAAAGACAACATTTATGGAATCATTCATTAAGAAATTCTTGATCCTGTCATGGTCGCCTATTCTTTGTAATATATCTCCCATAGTGCGTGTTTCAAAAAAACTTAGGGGCATATGGGACAGTTTTTTCAAGTAGTCGGCTATCAGGCTTACATTAATTAATGTATTCATGTGCAAGGAGATCCAACTTTGTACAAACACAATGCTTGTTTTCGAGAAAGTAATGGTCAATTGCACAATTGTCATCATAAGTATGAAGTGAATATCTTTCTCCATTATGCCTATATCCACGATGGATTGTGAGATAAATGGAGAAAAATACCCAAGTATCATTATCACAATTGTCCCAAACAGCAGTTGGAGTATCTGCCATTTATGAGGCAGGATATAGTGCAGGAAGAAATAAAGGCTAAAATTTGTATTGCCATCTATATGTTTTTTTCTATGAAATATAGAATTTGGTTCCAATTGCATGGCAAGTCCCACGTCTTCTCCCTCAAATTTTCCAGAAATCCAATGTTTATATAAATCTTTTCTCCCATATATTGCATTTCCCATTGCAGGATCAGCTATATAGAATTTTTGTTTGTTTTCTTTGCCGGAAACTTTATAACAGACAACATAATGATTATGATTCCAATGTAAAATACACGGTAAGATAATTTCTTTTGCCAATTGATCCAAAGTTATCTTGGCACATAGAGTTTGTAAGCCCTGTGCTTCTGCCGCTTCGCTCAGCCCTAACATGGTAATCCCTTCTCTTGTTATTCCACAGTCTTGTTGGAAATCAGAAGGAAGGCATTTTTTTCCGTAATAGTCGGCTATCATACATAAGCACGTGGGGCCACAGTCCATCGCGTCCAATTGATATTTTTGTGGGAATGTTCTCATGTACGTTTAGTGTTTCCGCTTGTTGAATTGCCATACAAGGTGTATCATCGCATGGCGTCGCAGGTGGTTCACAATGCTTTCCGTCCGGCTCTGCGCGTTTACATAATGGAGCACATTCTTGAACTGTCCAAGGATGTCGAAGGCTTCGGCGCTGATGGTGATTCCTTTGGAGAAGGATTTGGACAGGGTGGCGTTCCAGATAAATTCGTCATCATTCATTTCGTGTGTGTTGTACCCGCGGCGGCTTACGCTGCGCAGGTCGGAAGCTAAACGGACGGAGGCAGGAAGCTCCAGCTGAAGGCCGATCCTTGCCCCGAAGTCATAGGCATGTATGGGGTTGAAATTCAGACGGTCGGAAGTGGAATGATGACAGACAAAATAAGGAGTCACTTCACCCCGCAACTTTGTCTTCAGGAGAGTAAATCCGTAGGTGAGTTCCTCCGAGATGCGGTAATTGTGTACCACGCTCCGGCAGGATGCCTCGTGTTCATCTGCTCCGCTGTAGTCCACGCTCTTGCCCAGTGTCACATTGCATTTGCTTGTCAGCTTATGACGGAAATCTGCGGTAAGGAACATGGCGTTCTGCAAGAAAAATCCCAGACTCCGGTTTCCGTTTACGTTGCGGGGCATATAGGTATATTTTCCGGAAGAACGGTCGTAATCGGTCTGCATGGCTACAGCCCCGTTCAGATGCCGGTAGGTCAGGGACAGCAGATGGTTGTGCATGGTGCGTGGCGCCCAGTACACATTTCCCCTGAAAAGATGTGTCACAGAGTTCTTCAGCCCCGGATTTCCCAGATAGACAAACAGGGGATTGGCATCGTTACGCTGGTCCACAAGGTAGATAAGGGCCGGCAGGGCGTGCTCCAGACTGTAGTCTGCGGAAAAGTTATATCCGGTGTGTCCGCGCAACCATGTGAAGAAGCGGATATTCACGTCGGGCTTCAGCAATGAGCGCGATACCCCTGTAAGCCTGTCGGCCTGCCGGAAGTCAAGATGGCGGTGTGCCGCGTTCAGCGGCACTGCAACCTTCAGGTTATAAACCCCTTTTTCAAAAGCATAGGCCAGTTCAGGACGATAGATGTCGGCCCGTTCGCTAAACCATTTGCTGTTGCCGGCATCCAGTGTCCGCAACAGATCGGACTGGGAAGGCAGCTCGCCTAAAGGCGCGGAGCCGGCCATGGCATCCCAGCCCGTGCCGAGACAGTGCAGGTTGAAGAACGCATCGTCCGTTTTGTTCTCTATGTGCTCGTACTTCACCCCTGCCGTCACGCTGTGATGGGCATCTATGCGGCAGAGGTACGAGGCGGCGGCGTTCCATGTCCGGTTTTCCGCAAGAATATGCTGATACGTGTTTCTGAAAATCCTGGAAGCCGGTGTGCGGTAGTCTACGGTACGGTGTCCGAACTCTTCCGACTCATTGCGGGAATAGAAACCTCCGGCCGTCAGGTCAAGACGGTCGTTACTGTGCTGGATATCAATGGTTTTCTGTATTTCCAGTTTTCCCTGAGTAAAGTCGACAGGTTTTTCGCTTTGCCACGCCATGCGGTTTATTCCGTACAGACGCAGAGTCTCTCCCCACTCGGCAGTGCGCAGACTGTCGCGCCATGCCGAGCCGAGCCGGTCGGTCACATTCTGGCTGAATTGCCCGTAGAGCTGTTCAGCATTCTGACGGGAATGTATGTAGGTGAAGGCGGGCCTGATGCTGAAAGCCAAGGGTGAGTTGTTGAAGAGCAGAAAGTTGTGCTCCGTCTGTATGGAGAAATTCCGTGTGTGGACATCATTGCTGTTCTGTGCGAAGACATCGCCATCCCGATAGAACAGTTGTGAGGTCTGTCCCAGCGTGTTCAGTTCCCTGCTGCCTTGGACGCGCAGTTTGCCGTCCAGGGCATACCTGCCGCGACGGTCATCCACGTTATAGTTGATGCCCGCGTTCCAGAAGTCCTTGTCTCCGGATCCGTTGTCAATGTTGCGCCATTGTCCGTCGCGGTTCACCTCCTCGTTGCGGTTCACGTCATTGGCCCCGGCGTAGACCGACCATCGGTGCAGATCGTGGATCTGCATGGCAAAGAGGCGGCCGTAGTAATGCCTGTCCGTTCCGGCGGCCAGGTCTGTATTTCCCACAATGACGGAATGGTATTCGGGTTTCAGCCTGATGTCCATTACCAGTCCTTCCATGTCCCGTTCACGCCGGAATACGGAGGTACTGTCTTTGTCCTTGTTGTAGAGGCTCACGCTTTTTACCATAAAGGCCGGCAGGTTTTCCATCAGTGTCTGCCGGTCACTGTCGAAGAAGTCTTTTCCGTTGAGCAGCATCGTCTCCACTTTCCGGCCGTTGGAGTATATCTCTCCGTCAGGCTCCACCGTAATGCCCGGCATCTTCGCCATGATATCCGAAAGCACAAATCCCTCCTGTGTGATGAAGGCACTGGCATTGTATACCAGTGTGTCTTTGTCAAAATAAAACTTGATACGCGTGGCCGTAACAGTTGCCTCGGACAGGTGCCGTTCCCTGTCAGCCATTTTCCGGCGCATCTGCAAGCGGCCGATGTTGATGCTGTTTTCGCGACGGTAAAATCTGACATGTATCGGATGATAGAGCGTATGATAATCCGGATTCTTCACCCGCAACAGGTAATCTCCCTCTTTGTCTGCCTTCACATAGAACAAGGTGGCTTGCTTCCCCTTGTTGCTTTGGGCGAAAACCGAACCTCCCGTCACAACCGTGCTGTCCGGCCGGAGCAGTTCGATGGAGGTGATCGAGTCCGTCAGAGAGGTGTTGGTGATGAAGTCGGCTATCCGTCCCGTAAGAAACTTCTGAGCGGAGGCCGACAAACCGGATATAAGCAGCAGGTGAAGGAGTAAAAATTTTCTCATAATTATGATTTTGTGATGTTGTACAGGTAAGATTGAAATAATAAATAACATTCATTACCTGTTGGTTGAATTAAATTAGTGAATATTTTATCTGTCCAATCGGACGGTGATTAACGAGATTGACATATTGCATGAAAGTCATAGCGGCTATTTTTCCTGCCATTCGGGTGAAAAGTCCGCAGGATTGCTTTGCATAATTACGTATCATCATAAGACTGTCGTC
>VSQE01000110.1 GCA_009775705.1 Prevotellamassilia sp. | reverse complement strand
CCCTTTCCCCTCCCGCCATGACCCGAAGAGCAAGCCGCCCGCCAGCCCTCCCGCCTCTGCGGTGTCTCCGCATACCGGCCCTGCTGCTCGCCCTTGCCTTCGCCCTCCCGACGGCCCGTGCCGCCATACCTGACAGCCTCCGCGTCACGACACACAGCTGGCTCTACGGCATCGGACGCGCCAACGTTCTGGACACCTACCTCTCGCCTTTGGAATATACCGGCCCCTCGCTCGCAGCCTTCCACATCAGCGAACGGCCCGCCCGCTGGGGAAAGGGGAAGGTGAGTTTCACCGGCCTGTTCTCCGGACAGGGCAGCCGCCTGCATTCGCCCACCGAAGACGGAGACGCCTGGGACGCACGTCTCTCGGCGGCCTTCGGCTGGCACCACAACTGGCATCCCCTGCGCGGGCTGCGCCTTGCCGCCGGCGGACTGGCGGAAGCCTCGGGCGGCGTGACCTACAACACCCGAAACGGAAACAACCCGGCACAAGGCATCGCCGCGGCCGACCTCCGGCTCTCCGCCATCGCCGAATGGGCATTCCGGCTCTCCGGCCGCAGCCTGACGGCCTGCCTCCGCGCCGACGCGCCCCTGATAGGCGCGATGTTCTCGCCCTCCTACGGGCAATCCTACTATGAGATGTTCTCTCTGGGACACGGCGACCGCAACGTCCGCCTGACCCACCCGTTCAACGCTCCCTCCGCACGGATGGCGGCCACACTGACCGTCCCGGTAGCCGGCGCACGGCTCACGCTGGGCTACGCCGCCGATGTGAGACAGAGCCACGTGAACGGACTGAAACGGCATCTCTGGAACAACCAGTTTGTCCTGGGCTACGTCAGGACCATACGCATTCTGAGATAATATAAGGCTCCCCTACCGCCCTCCTTATATTATATATATGTACACAAGAGACGACAAAGAACCATGAGACATTTCCGCCTGTTCCTGCTGCTACTGCTTCCCTTCCTGCAATCCTGCATCACGGAGGACCTGCCGGCCGATACACGGCACGGCAACTTCGAAGCCTTGTGGCAGACGCTGGACCGGCACTATTGCTTCTTCGAGGAAAAGAACGAAGCCTACGGACTGGACTGGAACGAAGTACATGCCCGCTACGCGCCGCGCATCTCCGAGAACATGACCAACCGGCAGTTCTTCGAGGTACTGGCCGAGATGACCTACGAACTGCGCGACGGACATGTCAACCTGTATGCTGCCCACGACGTGGCGCGCTACGGCCGCTGGTTCGATGACTATCCGGCCAATTTCTCCGACTCGCTGGAACGGAAATATCTGGGACGCTCCGAGGAATACCGAATAGCCTCGGGACTGAAATACCGCGTCCTGTCCGACAATATCGGCTATATACGCTGCGCCTCGTTTGAAAACACCTTCGGCGACGGCAACTTACAGGAAATGATGGTCAGCCTGGCCCTCTGCGACGGCCTGATCGTTGACGTGCGCGACAACGGCGGCGGCATGCTCACGGCGGCCGAAAAACTGGCTTCGCTCTTCGTGAACGAGACCTGCACGGGCGGGTATATCCGCCACAAGACCGGCCCGGGACATCAGGAGTTCTCCGAGCCCCGCCCCATCCGCATCAGCCCTTTCCAAGGATTGCGCTGGCAAAAGCCCGTGGCGATACTGACCAACCGCCGCACGTACAGCGCGGCCAACAGTTTCGTGATGTACCTGAAAGGGCTGCCCGAGGTGACCGTCGTGGGCGACCGCACCGGCGGCGGCGCCGGCATGCCCTTCTCCTCCGAACTACCCGGCGGATGGGCCGTACGCTTCTCCGCCTGTCCCATGTCCGACCGCACGGACCGTAGCACCGAGACCGGCATAGACCCCGACGTGAAGACGGACATCACCGCAGCAGACTACGCCCGCAGCATCGACACCATCATCGAGACGGCCCGGCAGCTGTTGCGCAACCCCAAGCCCACCGCTCCGCGGTGAGAACGGCCCCTCCTCCCTCCAATTAGGGCCTTTTAACGTAACACGCTATGACAGACGGACTTTTTTCCGTATCTTCGCAGCGATAATACGTTGCAGCTATGACCAATGGACGACTTCTCTGGGTGGACGACGAGATAGAGATGTTGAAAGCCCACATCATCTTTCTGGAGAAAAAAGGCTACGAAGTCACAACCTCCTCCAACGGACCGGACGCGCTGGACCTGTGCCGCTCCAACGACTACGACCTGATTCTGCTCGACGAGAATATGCCCGGACTGAGCGGTCTCGAAACCCTGGCCGGCATCAAGGAGCTGCGCCCCGCCGTGCCCGTTGTCATGGTCACGAAAAACGAGGAAGAGGACATCATGGACCAGGCCATCGGCTCTAAAATAGCCGACTACCTGATAAAACCCGTCAACCCCAACCAGATTCTGCTCACCCTCAAAAAAAACATCCACCAGCGCGAAATCGTCTCCGAAGTGACGCAGACCGGCTACCGGCAGGACTTCGGACGCATCGGGATGCAGATGAGCGAACAGCTGACGGCCGAGGAGTGGACCGAACTATACAAACGCCTCGTCCGCTGGGAGCTGGAACTCTCCGAGACCGACGGTGCCATGAAGGAGATGCTCGACATGCAGAAGGAGGAGGCCAACCGCACCTTCGCCAAGTTCATCCGGAAGAACTACGAGAACTGGATGACCCGCCCCGAAGAGCGGCCGCTCATGAGCCACGACATCTTCCGCCACACCATCTTTCCCCGCCTTGACGAGGGGCGCAAAGTGTTCCTGCTCGTGCTCGACAACCTGCGCTTCGACCAGTGGCGCATGCTGGGAAGCGAGCTGGCCGATGATTTCGACATCGACGAAAGCCTCTACTTCAGCATCCTCCCCACCGCCACACAGTACGCCCGCAACGCCATCTTCGCCGGCCTGTCTCCCTTGCAGATACGACAGATGTACCCGGACCTCTGGGTGGACGAAGAGGAAGACGAAGGCAAAAACCTCAATGAAGAGGCACTGATACGCCGGCAGATGGAACGTTTCCGCCGCAAGGAAGCCTTCAGCTACCACAAACTCAACGACTCCGTAGCCGCCGACCGCCTCCTCTCCAACTTCCCCCAGCTCTCCCAGACACCGCTGAACGTCCTTGTGGTCAACTTCATCGACATCCTCAGCCATGCCCGCACCGAATCGAAGATGGTGCGCGAGCTGGCCGCCAACGAGGCCGCCTACCGCAGCATCACCCTCTCCTGGTTCCGCCACACCCCCGTCAAGGAACTCTTCAAGGCCCTCGCCTCGCTCGACTATGACATCGTCATCACCACCGACCACGGCAGCATTCGCGTAGACACCCCCCTGAAGGTGATGGGCGACCGCAACGTCAACACCAACCTGCGCTACAAGCTGGGCAAGAATCTGGGCTACAACGCCAAAGAAGTCTTCGAGGCGCGCAATCCGCAACGCCTGGGGCTGCCCTCGCCCAACCTCTCCACCGCCTACATCTTCGCCACCGGAAGCAGGTTCTTCGCCTACCCCAACAACTACAACTACTACGTCAACTACTACAAGGATACCTTCCAGCACGGCGGAGTGTCGATGGAGGAAATGATTGTCCCCCTCGTCACCCTGCGCCCCAAGAAACGCTGAGCCGCTGCTCCCTCTCCGCAAACAACAACAATACTACAACAAAAACATACCATCATGAAAAAAAACAATCTGTTCATCCCCCTGATCGCAGCCGCACTGCTCACCACCGGATGCGTAAGCAAAAAACAGTATGCCGAGCTGCAAAGCGACTACGAGACCCTGAAAAACAACCACACCGACCTGCAAAACGACTACCAGAACGCACAGGTGGAGCTGGCCTCCTACCGCACCAAAGGCAGCAGTCTGGAAGAACGCCTGGCCGATGAGAGACGCCGCAACGAAGAGCTGCGCCGCGACTATGCCGAACTCCAGAAATCGCTCGACAAGAGCCTGCGCCAGAGCAATCAGGGCAGCGTGAACATCTCCAAACTCGTCGACGAGATCAACGCCTCCAACCGCTTCATCAAGCAGCTGGTTGAGGCCAAATCCAAGTCCGACTCGCTCAACATGCTGCTCACCAACAAACTCACACGCTCCCTCAGCCGCGAGGAGATGCAGGATGTCGACGTACAGGTGCTCAAAGGCGTAGTCTACATCTCCCTGGCCGACAACATGCTCTACAAGTCCGGCAGCTACGAAATCAACAGCCGTGCCGGAGAGACCCTCTCCAAGATCGCCAAGATCATCAAGGACTACAAGGAATATGACGTGCTGGTGGAAGGAAACACCGACAACGTGCCCATCTCCCGCCCCAACATCCGCAACAACTGGGACCTCTCCGCCCTGCGCGCCTCGTCCGTGGTCCAGGCCCTGCAAAACCAATACGGAGTAGACCCCAAACGCCTCTCGGCTGCCGGACGCGGAGAATACAACCCTGTGGCCAGCAACTCCACCGAAACGGGCAAGCAGCGCAACCGCCGCACACAGATCATCATCACTCCCAAACTCGACCAGTTCATGGATCTTATCGACCAGGCTCCCGAACAATAACCCCCAACCGGCACACCGCCGCCACACACTACACAAAGGAGACACACGGCAGAACGGGACAGACCTTTCCCGTGTGCCTCCTTTTTCTAACACTCCCCCCCAAAAAAAGTCTCCCTACTCAAAGCCAGAGCCGTACATTTTGCCGAGGTGATGCTCGCCACCACACCATACCCTCCTTCGCAATAGCGTAAAGCAGTTCCTTCAGCCTCTCGGGGATGTTCAAATGTGCCCTTCAAGCAGGTTACAGGTATGCCCGAAACACGAAAAAGCCCCCCTCGCCGTTTCACGTTTAGCGGCGATAAGAAAAAAGGGCATTTCGGCCCAAATGTAAACGACGGTTAATTAACATTTGCTTTTCGCCCGCCGAGGCTGTATATTTGCACTACCAAAGCAGAAGAACCCTGAAAAGCCGCCTAACGGGCGGCTTTTTTCGTTGCTTAACGTGAAAAAAACATAGGATCTTGTTGAAAAAAGGT
>VSQE01000011.1 GCA_009775705.1 Prevotellamassilia sp. | reverse complement strand
AATACAAAAAGTAAGCCCAACTTCTGCCGTTCAGGAAGTTGGACTCGCCTTTTTATGGTTTAGCGGACAGTAATATATCCTTATAGAGGATAGGTTTAAAGAGCCGAGAAATTTTTACAGATGGATAGCCAAGGTCAAATGTCAGCGGCCAACAAATTGAGATTCGTGTGTTTGGTGCGATTGGGTAGGCGGGCAGTGATACAACGGACCGTATATTTCTGTTGACTGGTAGATGCGTTGGTTGTGTTTTTTATGCAAATGAATTTCAAAAGCAAAATAATTTCAATTTTTCGTATAGAAAGAATGGTTCTTGTAGAAAAAAGTATCTTTGCAGTTGTGTAATTGATGATACGCATAAGACATGCGTGAAATGGTCGCAGTGAATGTGACATATCTTTTATTATATTATGGCAAATCGATATTATGACGGATTGATACAGAGTGCAAGGCAAAAACGGCTTAAGCACATGAAGTATGATAATGGCCGGAGTACAGGATTGTACACTCGCGGTAATGTGCTTTTGGGAGTAAGTCGTTTCCTTACATCGTTAAAACCTCGTCTGATTGATATGTTTGTTATGAGATTTCTATTTTGATGGATCAGAAATATTCTTATTCTACAAAGAGTAATACTTTGATCAATATCCTTTAATGAGCTGATCAGTTGTGTTTTTTATAAAAATGCAACAATTTTGATAATGTCATGTAATAATAGATGGGGAATTTTGCATGGCAAATCTATTAATGTCGTATCTTTGCATCATCTATATATGCCTCCCGCCGGGGGCTTCGGGCTTCAGGAATTTAATTAATCACTAAATACAAATTATTATGAGAAAAATTTACTCAGTGAGAGCGTTTTTAACTCTCTGTATTTTAGCTGTTTCTTCCTTGATAGGGGGGGTGAGTGCGCAGGCACAGACAACGGTAACTTCTGTTTTTCAAGATGCAAAATTAAATGTTGTAGATGGAACTCCTCAATGGAGTGTAGATAAGGCTGCAACAGGAAAAGATACTCAAACAGGAAACGGATATCGTGGAATTCAATGGGGAAAAGCAAAAGGTGAAATCGTATTGACTTCTGCTGATGAATTTAATAATGTTCAGTCTGTTGCGATTGTCGCTTCTACGAATGGAACCAATAATACAATAAGCGTATCTGTAGGAACTGAAAGTTTTGGGGATGCTGTAACCATAATCAGTGGTACTGCAAATGCCAATAAGACTTATACTTTTACTGGGAATGCTACTGGTAAAATTTCAATAAAATTGAACGATGCAGATAAATCAGTTTATGTTAAAAGTATAAGTATTACTTATGTAGACGGTCCGGAATTAAATAAACCTGAAATCGCTTTCCCTGAATCGTCATACACGATGAATTTTGGCACGGAATTAACTGTAACTGCCACGACAAATTCGGATGGAAAAATTACTTATACTTCAAACGATCCCGAAGTGGCCGCTGTAGATGCCGAGACCGGTATGGTTACAGCCAAGAAAGAAGGAACGGTTACGATTACGGCAGAGGTTGAAGAGACTGAAACATACGCTGCAGCTTCCGCTACTTGTGAGCTGAAGGTGGTAGACCCCAACAAGCCTGCTGCAGTGGTTACTCCTATGCTGTTTAAGGAGGTGACTTCTACTGCACAGTTGATAGAAGGTGGACAGTATATAGTTGTTTGCAAAGAGAAAAATGTAGCTATGACTACAGTCTCGAAAAAAGGCGCATCAGTGGATGTTACAGTGGAAGAAGACGGCTCCATAGTAACTGTACCAAGTAGTGTGGTGATTTATACAATGTCTAATAAGAATACTACTGGAGACTATTTCAATCTTATAAATGGAGATGGTAAATATTTAGGAATAGGTTCAAGTACGAATTTGGCAACTTTAACTGATAGTTATGATGCTAAAGCTCAATGGAAACTTGATGGAAATAATGGAATAGCATGTAAATCTAATGTAGAAAGTACAGATACAAAACGTTCTATTTTGTATAAGGGTACTCAATTTGGACATTATGCTAATAGTAATATAGGTGGTGATTATGCAATAGTCCAGCTCTACCGCCTGGAAGCCACAGCCACCATCAACGAGAAGATCGGTTATACCACCTACTATACGGACGAGAAGTATCAGTTGCCCGAGGGCCTGACCGCATACGCCATCTCCGAGGCACAGGAGGCAGGTGCCGTTGTGATGACTCCCGCCTACGAGGCCGGAGCGGACGTTCCTGCCAACACTGCTCTGCTCCTCGGTGGCGAAGCCGGCACGTACGGCCTGCCCGTGCTGAACAAGGAAGTTGAAGCCTACGGCGGAGAGAATCTGCTGGAGGGTCGCCGCAATGCCGACAACGTGACCAACTCCGCGCGCGAGGATGTGCTCTACTACAAGCTGACGCTGCTCAACGGCGAGAACCCGGGCTTCTACTGGGGTGCTGCCGACGGCGCCGCCTTCGTGATGAAGAGTGCCACCACGGCCTACCTTGCCGTGCCCAAGAGTGTGGCTGCCGCGAACGGCTTCCGCCTCATCATGGGCGAGGGCGACACCACGGGCATCGGTTCCGTCACGACGGAGGCCGCCGCACAGAACGCCGCCATCTACACCCTCTCGGGAGTGCGCGTCAATGCCGCCAACACCGCCGGCTTGCCCAAAGGCATCTACATCGTGAACGGCAAGACATTGTTAGTGAAATAAGAGAGAGCGATCCTATAGATAACACTATGATTATTAATACAGAAGAAAGATAAAAGTCATGAAGAAATATATGCAGCCGACCGTAAAGGTCATAGAACTTTCCGTAGAAGACGCTTTTTTGGGTGTTTCTTCCCTCTCCACCAACAACCAGGTGGGCGATGACATGGACTATACCCACAAGAAAGGCGGCTGGGGCAGCGAGCTCTGGGCCGAAACGGAAGAGGAATAAGTTTTTTTCCTGCCTTTCCGCTTTATTCTAAGGAAAGCTCCGGTGTCCGTGAAGTGATGCCGGAGCTTTCTTTTTGCGTTCCGCCACAGGGCGGAACGGAATGATTTTCTTAACTTTGCCGGCGAAAACCAGAAAAACGGAACAAGATTATGTCCTTACAGGAAAGAGCGAATTTCGGGAGCAAGCTGGGCGTGGTGCTTGCCACGGCCGGCTCGGCCGTAGGGCTGGGCAACGTGTGGCGTTTTCCCTACGTTGCGGGTCAGAACGGCGGCGCCGCCTTCATTGTGTGCTACATTGCCTGCATCGTTGTGCTGGGACTTCCCTGCATGATCAGCGAGTTCATCATAGGCCGCCGCGCGCGCTCCAACACGGCGCGGGCCTACCGCCGTCTGGGCGGCCGGCGCGGCTGGATGCTCATAGGCGGCCTGGGCGTGCTGACGGGTTTCCTCATCACGGGCTATTATGCCGTGGTCTCCGGCTGGTGTCTGCAATACATTTACGCCTCGCTCACGGGTCGTCTGCATGGCGACCCGCAGTACGTCAGAGACTATTTCACGACCTTCGAGACCGATCCCCTGCAGCCCGTGCTCTGCACGGTGCTGATCCTGGCGGCCACGCACCTCGTCATTTCCCGCGGCGTGCGGCGCGGCATAGAGCGGGCTTCGAAGATGATGATGCCTACGCTCTTCGTGCTGTTGCTGCTCATCGTGGCCACATCGTGCCTGCTGCCCGGGGCTGAGCGCGGCATAGCGTTCCTGCTGAAGCCCGATTTCGGCAAGGTGGACGGCGATGTTTTGCTCGGAGCCTTGGGTCAGTCGTTCTATTCGCTGAGCATCGGCATGGGTTGTCTGTGTACGTATGCCTCCTACTTCAGCCGCGAGACCGATCTGGCAGGCACGGCCGTGAAGATAGGGGCGATCGACTCGGTTGTGGCCGTGCTGGCTGGCCTGATGATCTTTCCCGCCGCCTTCTCGGTAGGTGTGGAGCCCGACAGCGGTCCGTCGCTCATCTTCATCACCCTGCCCAACGTGTTCCACCAGGCCTTCGCCTCGCTGCCCCTTTTGGGCGATGCCGTGGCGTTGCTGTTCTATGCGCTGCTGTCGCTGGCGGCCCTCACCTCGCTCATCTCGCTGCACGAGGTGAGCACGGCATTCCTTTCCGAGGAACTGAACCTCTCGCGCCACCGCGGCGCGCTGGTCGTCACGGTGTCCACGGCCGTGATCGGCGCGTTCTGTTCGTTGTCGCTGGGCGGCTACGAAGGATTGCAGCTGTTGGGGTGGCCGCTGTTCGATGTATTCGATTTCGTGACGGGCCAGATTTTCCTTCCCGTGGTGGGTTTCCTCACGTGTCTGTTCGTGGGCTGGCATCTGCCGGACGCGTTGGTGCGCGAGGAGTTCACCAACGGCGGCACGCTGCGCGGCCGCCTCTATGGTCTGTACATCTTCTGCGTGCGGGTGGTGTGTCCGGTGTGCATTGTCCTGATTTTCCTGCATCAGTTCGGAGTGGTCTGAAGCAATTGTCAATTATCAATTATCAATTAGTAATTGAAGATAATGAGTTCCTAATTTCTAATTTTTAATTGCTAATTAATTTAACGTCTCTTTCTAAAGTTTAACATCGAGGTTTTTCGGAAAACCTCCGGGAAGGGACCTATTTTTCATAACATAGTATCTTTTTGGAACAAGATAGGACCTTTTTTAAAAAAGATAGTATGTTTTTTTCACGTTAAGCATCGAAAAAAGGCCGCTTTCAGGCGGCCTTTGGGGGTTCTTCTACTTTGCTGGTGCAAATATACAACATCTGCGGCCGAAAAGCAAATGCTGTTTAACCTTCATTTACATTTGGCCCGAAACGCCGGTTTTCCTTATCGCCGCTAAACGTGAAACGGCGGAGGAGGATTTATGAGGGTGTGGGATAAAGGAAACCTCCATGGAGACGACCCGTCTTGTCAAAGGTATTTCAAAATTGATGGCAGATTTGAAGTCTGCTCCTCGTGCGAAGTTTGGCCGGCAATACAGACATGAGTTGCTCAACAATTTATTTTTTCATCCACATACCAAAGTCGGGTTCCTTGAAAAAGAACTGGGAGTAAGCAGGCCGACGGCTACTCGCTATCTGAATGGACTGGTAGAGACAGGACTGATAGAAAAAATAAAAATCGGAAGAACTCACTACTACATAAATGTTCCCCTGATGAAACTCTTTATGAGTGTTTCAGATTCCCGACCGATGGAACCTGTTATTTCGATAGAATCTGTGTCAGAGAAAAAGTAATATTTCTCAAAAAATGCGATTTTTGAGAAGTATAGGCGGCCAAGTATTGGGGCTTCAAGCTTTCTCAACTCACGCGGGAGTCGTTTTCAAATATTTTGTGTAATGTTGCATTGACCGGTTGACTTTACAAGATTTTCTTTTAGATCGTTACTTTTCAAAAAAAACAACCGCTACGCGGCTCCTACGGAAAATAATTCGTATTTTTGCCTGATACTATATACCGTAACAGAGATATGGACCAGGAACTCCGAGTGATCATCAGTGGTGGCGGAACGGGAGGACACATCTTCCCGGCCATTTCGATAGCCAACGCCATACGGGCCGAAAGACCTGACGCACAGATACTTTTTGTTGGTGCAGAAGGGCGGATGGAGATGCAGCGCGTCCCCGCGGCAGGGTATGAAATCAAAGGCCTGCCCGTCAGGGGCTTCGACCGCCAAAACCTGCTTCGGAACATTCCCGTCCTGTGGGATCTGATGCGCAGCCGTTACATGGCCCTGCGCATCATCGGCGATTTCCGTCCGCAGGTGGCGGTGGGAGTGGGTGGCTATGCCAGCGGTCCCACACTCGATGTGGCCGGCAAGATGGGCATTCCCACTCTCATACAGGAGCAGAACTCCTACGCCGGAGTGACAAACAAGCTTCTGGCCCGGAAGGCCCACCGCATCTGTGTGGCCTACGACGGCATGGAACGCTTCTTTCCGGCCGACCGCATCCTGCTGACCGGCAACCCCGTGCGACAGTCGTTGTTAGACAGCCCCGTCGGCAAGGAAGATGCCCTGCGCGGCTTCGGACTGGTGCCGGGCAAACGCACCATCCTGATCATCGGCGGTTCGCTCGGTGCCCGTACCATCAACGAGAGCCTGCTGGGCCAACTCTCGCTCGTGAAGCAACAGACTGACGTGCAGTTCATCTGGCAGACGGGAAAATTCTACAGCGCGGAGATACGCGCCGAACTGGACCGCCGCGGCTGCCCCGGGAATCTGCATGTCACGGACTTCATCAGTGACATGGCCGCGGCTTATGTGGCCGCCGACCTCGTCATCTCGCGGGCCGGCGCGGGCAGCATTTCCGAATTCTGCCTGCTGGGCAAGCCTGTGGTGCTGGTGCCCTCGCCCAACGTGGCCGAAGACCACCAGACGAAGAACGCGCTGGCACTGGTGCAGAAATCCGCCGCCCTCTATGTGCGCGACGATGAGGCACGCACCACGCTGCTGCCGCTGGCCGTCAACACAGCCGCCGATGCCGTGAAACTCGAAACTCTGGGCCGCAACATCCTGAAACTGGCCCGGCCCGATGCCGCCGCCCGGATTGCCGGCGAGGTGATCAGGTTGGCAGCCGGAGAAAGCGGGACTTGAATGCTGTTCGTAAGACAATATATTCCCCTTAGAAAATGAATCCCGAAAACATACATTCCGTTTATTTCATCGGTGCCGGAGGCATTGGCATGAGTGCGTTGGAGCGCTATTTTCTGGCTCACGGTGCGGCCGTGGGTGGTTATGACCGTACGGAATGCCCCCTGACCGAACAGTTGTGCCGCGAAGGGGCCGACATCCACTACGAGGACGACCCCGCGCGCATACCCAAGGCGTTCCGGAACGCGGCCGACACGCTGGTGGTCTATACGCCCGCCATCCCTGCCGACCACAAGGAACTTGGCTGGTTCCGCGCGAACGGCTTCGAGGTGCAGAAGAGGGCCGAAGTGCTCGGAACGCTGACCCGCCGTGCCAAAGGACTTTGCGTGGCCGGCACCCACGGCAAAACCACTACCTCGGCCATGCTGGCCCATCTGCTCCACGAGAGCGGAACGGGGTGTAACGCTTTTCTGGGCGGCATTACGAAAAACTACGGAACGAACTATCTGCTCTCTGCCGACAGTCCGTGGGTGGTGATCGAGGCCGATGAGTTTGACCGCTCTTTCCACCACCTCCGGCCCTATGCCACCGTCATCACGTCGGCCGATGCCGATCATCTGGACATCTACGGCACGGAGGAGGCCTATTTGGAGAGCTTCGCCCACTACACAAGCCTGATCCGTCCGGACGGTGCCCTGGTGGTTCGCCGCGGGCTCCGGGTAGACGAACGGCTGGCTCCCGGAGTGCGCCGTTATGACTACGGCCGCACGGAGGGAGATTTCCACGCGGAGAACATCCGCATCGGCGGGGGGCGCATCGTTTTCGACTTCGTCTCTCCGCTGGGCAATATCGCCGATGTGGAATTGGGAGTGCCCGTCTCCATCAACATAGAGAACGGCATCGCGGCAATGGCGCTGGCACAGATAGCCGGGGCGCCGGCCGGAGAAATACGCCGGGCCATGCTCAGCTTCGGCGGAGTGGACCGCCGGTTCGACTTCAAGATAAAGACGGACCGTCTGGTGCTTCTCAGCGATTATGCCCACCATCCCTCCGAGATACGGCAGAGCATTCTTTCGCTGCGCGAGGTGTTTGACGGCCGCCGCATCACGGCTGTTTTCCAGCCGCACCTCTTCACCCGTACCCGCGACTTCCACCGCGATTTTGCCGAGAGCCTGTCTCTGCTCGACGAAGTGATCCTGACGGAAATCTATCCCGCCCGCGAACAGCCGATACCCGGCGTGACAGCCCGCATTATCTATGACGGTCTGCGGCCGGACATGAAGAAGCGTCTTTGCCGCAAGGAGGATCTTATGGACATTGTGAGGACGGAGGACTTCGATGTCCTTGTCATCCTTGGTGCCGGCGATGTGGACAATCTTGTCCCTGCCTTTGCCGACATTCTGCGGCCGCGGTCCTGACCTTTCCTCCCCCTCCTCCGTTACCGGACACGATAAGAAAACATACAACACACTCTCGTCTGCCTATGAAGACCTTTCTGAAACTGTTCCTGTTGCTGGCGCTGGCGGCCTATCTGGTCTTTGCCTTCGCCCGCCTGACAAGCGGAGAGGACCCGACCGAATGCAAGGCCGTACACTTTGCCGTCTCCGACAGTGCCCATGCGGGCTTCATCACTTCTGCCGAGGTTGACAGACTGTTGGTGAAGGCCGGCATACATCCCGTGGGCCGGAAGATGGACGACATCGACACCCGCGTCATCGAGGATACGCTGAGGAAGAATCCCTTCATCAAGAGCGTGACCTGCTATAAGGCACCCGGCGGAAAACTGAATGTCCTCATAGCCCAGCGACTGCCCGTTGTGCGCATCGTGACGCAGAATGGAGAAGACTACTACATTGACGAGAACGGATATACAATGGCGAAACTGCACTACGTGGCCGACATTGTCGTGGCCACCGGCAACATCGACCGCCGCCGCGACCGCCGGAAACTGGTGGAGATGGGATGTTTCCTCCGTGACCATGAGTTCTGGAACAACCAGATAGAGCAGATCAATGTGTCTGAGCGCGGAGAGATGGACCTCATTCCCCGTGTGGGCAGTCAGGTCATTCATCTGGGCCGGCCCGACAGCATCGCCAGAAAACTGCACAACCTGAGATCTTTCTACGAAAAGGTGATGCCCGAAGTGGGATGGAACAAATACTCGGAAATCAATATCGAGCACACCAACCAGATTATCTGCAAGAAAGCGAAATAGAGGCGGCGCGACACACCGGCTGCCGCTTTTCCTGAAATAGAAAAAACAACACCTATTATAATATGGCAACAGAAGACAACTTTATAGTAGCTATCGAACTTGGATCCTCGAAGGTGACCGGCATAGCCGGCCGCAAACAGCCCGACGGCGCTATCCAGATATTGGCCTTCGTTCAGGAGCCTTCGGACTCTTTCATCCGGAAGGGGCGCATCAACAACGTCAACAAGATGACCCAGTGCGTCAGCAGCATGAAGGAGAATCTGGAGAAAAAACTGAAGAAGACCGTCAGCCGTGTCTATGTGGGCATAGGCGGCATGGGCATGCACACCGTGGCAAATACCGTGACGCGCCACTTCCACGAAAAAACGGTGGTGACGCAGGAAATGGTGGACAGCATCTGCGATGCCAACAGGACTGCTGCCACACCGGACAAGGACATCCTGGAAGTGGTGCCGCAGGAGTTCAAGCTCGGAACCCAGCAGCAGACCGATCCCGTAGGCATCCCTACGGAAAAGATCGAGGGCCGTTACCTGAACATCATTGCCGGAACCTCCTTGCGCGAGGACATTGCCAACTGTTTCCGCAATGCCGGCATCACCATAGCCGACCTGCCCATCACGGTGCTGGCGCTGGCCGACACGATGCTGACAGAACCCGAGAAGCGCTCGGGCTGTGTATTCGTGGACATGGGGGCGGAGACAACCTCGGTAGCCGTGTTCAAGAACAATCTGCTGCGCCATCTGGCCGTCATTCCTCTGGGTGGTGCCAATGTCAACCGTGACATCACTTCGTTGCAGATTGAGGACGACGAGGCCGAGGAGCTGAAACTTACCTACGGATCGGCCCTGGCCGAAAACGCCGATGAGGAGAAAGCACCCATCACCTTGCGCGACGGACGCACCATCCGCTACGAGGAATTCAGCGGACTGGTGGAGGCGCGTATGGAAGAGATCATCCTGAACATCGCCAATCAGATCGCTCTTTCCAAGTATGACAAGAACCAGTTGATAGGAGGCATCATCATAACGGGCGGTGCCGCCAATATGAAGAATACGGAAAAGGCTTTCCGCGAACATACGAAGTTCGAGAAACTACGTTTCGTAAAGAACACCCGCCTGCCGCTGCGCACCAACCTGCCTGACTTCAACAAGGACGGCTCGTGCAATGCCGCCATCGCCCTTGTCGACAGGGGTGAACTGAACTGCTGCGGCGGACCGCTCGGATCGCCCACGCCCAATATGTTCCCCACGGAAGAAGAGATGCGCGAGAAGGAACGCAAGGCCGCCGAGGCTGCCGAAGCCGCTAAAAGACAGAAAGAGGAAGAAGAGCGGCAGGCCGCACAAGCCAAGGCCGAGGCGGAAGCCGAGGCCGAACGCCAGCGCATCGAGCGGGAAAAGGCGGAGCAGAAAGCCCGACGCAAACAGAAATGGGACAAATTCAAAAGATGGGCCTCGCGCTTCGTGAGCGATGAAGACAATATCATGCCGCCCTCCGGAGAGAACACCGGCAAGTAGCCGGACAGACGTTTCAGAACAATAACCAGCACACATATTATGACAGATTTCGATAACGACCAGCTCATAGATCTGGGCATTCCCACAACATCTCCGTCCATTATCAAAGTCATCGGTGTGGGCGGCGGCGGCGGAAATGCCGTCAACCACATGTACCGTGAGGGTATCCACGATGTCAACTTCGTGCTCTGCAATACCGACTCGAAGGCATTGTGCGATTCGCCTGTTCCCATCCGCCTGCAACTGGGCAAGGAAGGACTGGGCGCAGGCAACCGGCCGGCGCGGGCCCGCGAGGCAGCCGAAGAGAGTGTGGAAAGCATCCGTAAGATGCTGGACGACGGGACCAAGATGGTGTTCATTACGGCCGGCATGGGGGGCGGCACCGGTACGGGAGCCGCGCCGATCATCGCCCGCGAGGCCAAAGACATGGGCATCCTTACCGTAGGCATTGTCACCATCCCTTTCCTCTTCGAGGGAAACAAGAAGATTGACCAGGCGCTGGACGGCGTGGAGGAGATCTCCAAGCACGTGGATGCCCTGCTCGTCATCAACAACGAGAAATTGCGGGAGATCTATCCCGACCTGAACGTGCTTTCCGCTTTCGAGAAAGCCGACAACACGCTTTCCGTGGCCGCGCGCAGCATTGCCGAGATCATCACCATGCACGGCATCATCAATCTGGACTTCCGCGACGTATGTACCGTGCTGAAGGACGGCGGAGTGGCCATCATGTCGACCGGCTACGGCGAAGGAGACAGCCGTGTGACCAAGGCCATTGAAGACGCGCTCACCTCGCCGTTGCTCAACAACAACGACATCTTCAATTCCAAGAAGGTGCTTCTTTCCATCTCCTTCTGTGCCGAGAAGGAGGGCGACACCCTCATGATGGAAGAGATGAACGAGGTGCACGACTTCATGTCGAAATTCCACGAGGAAGTGGAGACCAAGTGGGGACTCTCTACCGATCCCACGCTTGGCAAGCGCGTGAAGATAACCATCCTTGCCACCGGGTTCGGCATAACGAACGTGCCCGGCATCAAGAACAAGATGGATGCCGAGGAGGAAATCCGCCGCCAGAACGAAGCCGAGAAGCAGGAAGAGTACGAGGAGCGTCGCGGACAGTTCTACGGCTCTACCGACAAGAAAGGCGGGCAGAAGAAACGCCCCAAGATCTACCTCTTCGGACTGGACGACCTGGACAACGAGGAAGTCATCTCTACCGTAGAACTCACACCTACTTACAAACGGAGCAAGGAAATGCTCACGGAGATCAAGAACAAGGCGATGGGCAATATTGCAATCGAACCGGAATCGGCCGATCTCAACGGCGCCGGCTCGGTCATAACCTTTGCCTGAACCGGAAAACGATAATTGCACACTATGGAAATTTTTGAAAAAGTAAGCAAAGACATCGTTGCTGCCATGAAGGCCAAAGACAAGGTAAGACTTCAGGCCTTGCGCAACATCAAGAAGTATTTCATCGAGGCCAAGACGGCCCCCGGAGCCAACGACACGCTGGCCGATGACGCTGCTATGAAGATTCTGGCCAAATTGGCCAAACAGGGGCGTGACACGGCTGCTCTCTATACCAGCCAGAACCGTCCGGATCTGGCCGAAGAGGAACTGGCACAGGCCGCCGTGGCCGAGGAATATCTGCCCCGTCCCCTTACGTCTGAAGAACTGGAGGCCGCTTTGCGCGAGATCATCGCCGAGACCGGTGCCGCCGGTCCCAAAGATATGGGCAAGGTGATGGGAGCCGCTTCAAAGAAGTTGGCCGGCAAGGCGGACGGAAAGGCCATTTCCGAACGGGTGAAAATCCTGCTCGGCGAATTGGGCTGACCGGAGAATCATTCCGGACTCCCCAATCAGTAAAGAGGCGTACCTGTCAAAGTACGCCTCTTTGCCGTTCTGTGACGGCCGATTGTCAGGCACGACTGCTAAAAAGGTTTTCTGTCTGTGTCATTTGCGACATTTTTTGTCAAATTGCGAATTTCAACGGTTGGCAAATCCAAAAAAATTGTTTACTTTGCACTTGATTTTGCAGAAGATGATGAAAAAACACTGGTTCCTGATACTCATGTCAGTGCTTTCGGGCTGTGACAGGCAGGCTGGACGGAATGAGAAGCAGCATCTGGCCGATTCGCTCCTCATGTTGCCCGCCGGCTCCATCTTTACGGAACCGGACAGGTCCGACAGCCTTTTGGCAGAGGCACAGCAAGAGCTGACGGACAGCATACTTTTCTACAGATTGGAGTTGCTCCGTTCTTTTTCGGATTATGTGAAGGACCGCCCCGAAGCCTATCTTGCCCGCCACCGGAAAGTGGAACGCTATTGCCGGAGCAACCGGGGAACGGAGTTGCTGGACGGATTCAGACTGAACAACCGGGGCGTGGTGAGCCTGCTGACCGGCAACCGCGAAGCCGCCGTCTTGTTTCTGGACAGTGCCTATCACCGGATGAACGAGGGGCATGGCGGCGAAGAAATGATTCCCGTCTGCATCAATCTGGCCGACGCCTATTTCCAGCAGGGAAAACTTCCCCAGTCCGCCAGCTACTACCGCCGCGCGCTTTTTGTGAGCGATTCGCTGCGGGCAGACCATTCGCTCATAGCCATCAACACCGGGCTGGGACAGGTCTATACCGCTTTGCGTAACTTTCCCGAGGCCCACCGTTACTTCGATATCGTGCGGAAGCGGATCGGACAGGCCTCCACATACGAGAAATACCATTACTACAACAGTCTGGGCAATTGCTTCTATACCGAACGGCGCTACCGCGAAGCACTTGCCGCTTTCCGCGAAGCACTGATCGTCTGCCGCACCATGAAGAACAGTTCAGAGGAACGGCTGGTCAGTGGAAACATCGGGGAAATCTATTTGAAACTCGGTTGCTACGATTCTGCCGCCGTCTATCTGGAGCAAGTCGCCGCAACCCTCACTCCTGGAACCGACGAGGCCATGCGTTTCTATGTCAACAGTCTGATGGCGGAGCTGGCTTTGTGCCGCCACGACATGGAGAAGGCCAGTTTCTATCTGGAACAGCCTTACGACACGGCCTCGCTCGGTCCCAATTATCTGGCGTTGCACTATCGCCGCCTTTATGATTATTACGAGCAGCAGGGAGCCTGGAAGCGGGCTAACGAATGCCTGAAGCAGGCCGTATGGTACGAAGACTCGCTGCGCAACGGACAGGTGATGAACTACATTGCCGAGACGAGCGAGCGTTATGCGCAGGACACGACGTTGCTCCACCACAGCCTGTCGCTGGCCATCTACCGCTCCCGGGTGGCAAAACAGCAGAGCTATATCGCGTGGGGCGGTGTGGCAATCTGTCTGCTGGGGTTGGGAACCATCTTGCTTGTCTTCCACTACCGCCGCGAGGATGCGCGTCGTTATGCGGAACACTGGGCCACAGTCACGCGTCTGCGCATGTCGATTGTGCGCAATCGCATTTCGCCCCATTTTGTCTTCAATGTGCTGGGAACGATTCTGCCGCGTTTCCGCGAGACACCTGAGCTGGAACAGCCCATGAACATGCTCGTGGATGTCCTGCGCGACAGTCTGATTTTCTCGGAACGGCATACGGTAAGTCTGTCCGAGGAGATAAAGCTGGTGCGCCATTTCACCGGGCTGAATGCCGCCACCCATCCCTCGGCGCCGCGTATAGAATGGGACATTGATGCCGGTACCGACCTGGAGCGTCCCGTGCCGACCATGTGCCTGCAAATTCCGGTAGAGAACGCCTTGAAGCATGCTTTCCCGTCGCCTGTGTCCGAAGGAGCTTACATACGTATTTCTGCCGTCACCCGTCAGGGGACTTTGCATCTCAGCGTGACGGACAACGGACAGGGATACCGTCCCGGACGAGTCAGATCCTCGGAGCGGGACACCGGAACCGGTCTGCGCCTGTTGGCCCGGACCGCCGAGTTGCTCAACCAGCGCAATGTCTGGAAGATGTCCCTGACCATCAGAAACCGCAGAGATGTTTCCGGAACCGTGGTGAGCCTCTCCATTCCTCAAGGATACGACTTTGAACTTCCATCCGACGGCTTTGCCGCACTGAATAAGAAAGAACGATGAAAAACACAGAACAGACAAAATACCGCGAAGAGTTCGCGGACGATACTGACCGCCGGCTGACGGTCTGCATTGTCGATGACAATCCGGCTGCCCTCGCGGTGCTCGCCGATGACCTTCGGGCCATGCCTGCCATACGTGAAGTGCGCACTTTTTCTTCTTATCAGGAAGCCCTGCTCCCCCTGCGCGATCCGGACTGCGATGTCCTTTTTCTGGATGTGGAGATGGACGGCATGAACGGGCTGGACTATCTGCACATGATACGCCAGAACGGAGAACTGCCTTTCCATGTGGTTTTCTATACGGCTTACAGCCGCTATATGCTCGATGCCATACGCTATTCGGCAGCGGATTTTCTGCTGAAGCCCTACAAGTACGAGGAACTGTCCGGCATAGTGGAGCGCCTGGTTGTGCTGGTGGAAAATTCCGACATGCCCCGCGAGGTGCTGAAACCGGATCTTCTGCCGCCGTCTCAACGGTTGGCCATACGTACCATGACAGAACTTTTGTTGCTCGCGCCCGAGGAGATTTTCTGTTTCACGCATTCCATTTTCAAGCGCAACTGGGAGATGTTGCTCTCCGACGGTAGCAAGCAGTTGCTTTACCGCAACGTCAACTCCCGGCAGCTGCAGAATCTCCATCCCAGTTTCATGCGCATCAACCAGAACACCATTGTCAATATTTCCTATCTCACGGTAGTGGAGAATGCCTCGCTGCGCTGTCGTTTCTGTCCACCCTTCGATCATTGGGAGATGACGGTAAGCCGCCGTTATTTCCGGGAACTGAAGGAACGTTTCAGCATTCTGTAGCAGGGATTTTTTGCCTTTGTGATTCTTCTTGTCGGTGAGAAAAGACAAATTTATGTCTTTTCTCCTGTTTATAAAAGTTAAAAAACGGGGGGGTAATTGATATGTATAGATAAAATTATACATTTGCAGTGTTCATATTATCATACATTATCATTTAATCTCTCAGAAAATGAAAAGAAACAGTTGGATTTTGGCAATAATGCTGTCGGCCGCGCTGGGTATGCCGGTCGTAAGTTCCTGTTCGGAAGACGATCCCGTGCCACCGGAGCAGCAACCGCCCGGTGGTGGTGAGGATGATGACCCCAATACCGGCGGCGGTGGTACTCCCGGCGGGAATGCCGTGTTGTCTGTGTCTCAGCAGAAGCAGAAACTGAAGAATGCGGCTTTGGAACTGACTGGCAAGTTCAGTGCTTCGGAATTTCAGTATTACAGCGACCTTTCCGGACATATAGAAGGGACGCTCTTCGAGGACTACCGAACCACGGAGATGGAAAACTGGTATGAAAACTGTCTGGATGCCATCACCAGTATTCTGGATAAGGAGGAAAGCGAGGGTTATGGAGGGTATCACTATGTGATCACCTATAACAAGCGGATTTATGCCGCTTCGGCTTTCAAGGGACATTTCACTGCTCAGAACGGCCGGTGGATACGCACCGATGCCGATGACTTGCAATTCACCTTCCCCGATCAGACCGGTGCCACCTGTGTGGTGAAGCTGACTACGAGCGGTAGGACAAAGACCGTCTATGTGAGCGATACGGAGGATTGGGATTGGACGTATGATACGCAATATATAACTGTTCGCAAGAATTATCTGTCAGTGCCCGAGAACGCTACGCTCACGCTGACACAGAACGGACAGACAAAGGTAAGCGTCAACATCAAAACCGATCTCAGTTCGATGGCCGGCGAGAAATTCGATTTGAGCCGTGATGCTTTCAGCGCTACGGCCGATGTGAAGGTGGACAACTATACCTGGACTGTGTCGCGTGCCGCCTATCGTGCCAACGGTCAGGCCGGCATCACCTCCGAACTGAAAAAAGCCGGGCAGACGCTTCTTTCGGTCAAAGTCGCTGCTGATAAGGTAGGCTTCGATGAAGACTCGGAACTGACCGCAGGCGAGAAAGTGGCTTTCGAGGCTAATGTACTGGGCAAGGTGCAGTTCAAAGGCGAAATCTCCAACCTCAAGGATTTTGTCAACTATTTGAAACGAGCCGGCGAGAACGACAGGTCGGAAAGCAGTTTCAAGTCGAATCTCAATCAGGCCAACAGCCTGCTGAAAGCCGGCGTCTATTATGACGGAAATCAGACCTGGCAGGCCGGAGTGAAACTGGAACCTTTCTGTGACCGTGGTTACTGGGGTGAGGAATGGTACTTCGAACCGGTCATCTATTTCGATCAGGATGGATCGAGTTACAGCATTTTTGAGGATTTCTTCAACGAAGAGGATTTCAAGGAAGTGATTGACAAGTTCGAGCAGTTGATTGAGGATTTCAGCGAGATGCTCGGCCTTGATGATGAGGATGACTATTATTATCCCTATTGACCCGACGGACTTTCTCCGAAGGAATGAGGTCGGAAATGGCTCTGTGCTTCCACAAAAGAAACACAGGGCCGTTTCCCTTTGAGCGAAAATTTTATATTCTCTTTTGTCTTGAAAATACTGAAGCATACCTTGTTTCCCTGCCGCCGGCTGCTGCCGTTGCCGTTTCTGGCTTTCCCGTTACCGTTTTGCGCCCAGTCCGGACAGGACGACCGCATGCTGGACAGCGCGCAGGTCACGGTGCGCCGCGTCACGGCGGTCCTGAGGCCTGCGGCGGATGGTACATACAGGTGGGACCTGCGTCAGTTGGACAAGATGCCTCAGATAGCGGGTAATGCCGATCCTCTGCGTTATACGCAGCTGCTGCCCGGCGTGCAGACCTCGGCCGAATACGATGCCGGCCTGCACGTGCAGGGATGCGATAACGGCCATAACGTGACGGGCATCGGAGGGGTGCGCATCTACAATCCCGCTCATCTGCTCGGGTTCTTTTCCGTGTTCAACGCGTCGCATTTTCCCGCCATGCGTTTCTCCTCACAGCCAGTTCCCGCATCGGGCAACCATATCGGAGGCAGTCTGCTCATGGAGCTTCCCGAGGACATCCCTTTCCGCACGCAAGGCGAGTTTACCGTGGGGCCGCTCTCTTCGCAAGGGACGCTGCGGTTGCCGTTAGGCCGGAAAACGGCCCTGCACGTCAGTGCCCGTCAGGCCTACCTGAACCTGCTTTACGACCGCTGGCTCCGGATTGACGGGTCGGCCACGGCCTACGATTTCGGTGACTACAACCTGACTGTGACGCACCGCTCCGGGCCAAACGATCTGCTTACGGCCAACGCCTATTTCGGGCGTGACCGCGTCACTTTGGACGAGGCGGACTGGCAGATGCGCACCCGTCTGAAATGGAGCAACTGCGAGGCCTCGCTTCACTGGACGCATCGGGCGGACCGCTGGCAGCTGTCGCAGACGCTCTTTGCCACGGCCTATCGCAACGACTTCTTCCTGAACGGCGCGGGAGTCAGTTTCGCGCTGCCTTCCGAAGTGACGGACTATGGTTACAGCGCGCTTTTCCATCACAGCCGCCTCACCGTTGCCGCCGGTTTCACCGCCCACGACCTGCTGCCTCAGTCGCCCCGTGTGGAGAGCGATTTCCTTACGGACCGTTCCTCGCATCAGCGGCAAAGGGCCGGCGAGGTGACGCTGTCCGCATTCTGGGAGGCATCTCTCACGCCGGTGCTTGGTGTTGTGGCGGGACTGAAAGGCTCGTTGTTCATGCCGTCGGGTTCCCGCGATTTCGCCGCCCTCGATCCTTCCTTGACTATAGAGCGGTGCTTCGGTGCGAAAACAGTTTTGCGGGTCAAGTATGCGCTCCTGCGGCAGTACCTGCACCAGAGCGGATTTTCCGCTTCCGGCCTTCCCACGGAATATTGGTTTGCCTCCGACGCCACCCACCGGCCGCAGCGGGCCCACAGTCTCTCCGCCGCCTACGAAACGGTTTTCCCGCGCGGGAACTACCGTCTGTCCGTCGAGGCCTACTGCAAGCTGCTGAGCCACCAGACGGAGTACACCGGCAACGTCTTCGACTTCCTGACGGAAAGCTACGACCCCGCCGGCTGCATCCTTCACGGCCGCGGCGAGAACTACGGACTCGGCCTGATGCTGCAAAAGCAGACGGGCCGTCTCACAGGTTGGATGAGCTATGCCGTGGGGCGCGCCCTGCGGCGCTTTGACCGTCAGGACGGTTCCGGTCGCTATCCGTCCGGCCACGAGCGCATCCACGAGCTGAACGTCACGGCCACCTGCCGCGTGGGACGACGGTGGCATCTGGGCGGAACGTTCGTGGCGGCTTCGGGGACGCCCTTTACGGCTCCCGAAGAGATCTATTTGATAAACGGCTATCCCGTTTCCCGTTTCGGAGAGCACAATTCCTGCCGGTTGAGGCCCTACGTGCGGCTCGATCTCTCTGTCAACTATTCGTTGCGCGGTACCGCCCGGAGTGAGAGCGGTTTCAATTTTTCCCTGTACAACTGTACCGCGCAGAAGAACGATCTTTTCTACAGCCTTGGGATGCACGGCGGCAGAATCACTTACCGCCCCGTGCGGTTTGCCGTGCGTGTTCTTCCCTCTGTCAGTTTTTATTGCAAGTTCAGATGAAAAAGATACGATTGATGAAAATTTCCTGGCTACCGTGTCTGTTCATTCTGCCGGCGCTTTTTGTCTCTTGTTCCGACTATGTTCCGGACAGTCGTCCGCCGCATTTAGTGGTAGAGGGTTGGATCGACGACGGCGGCTTCCCTATGGTGCTGCTCACCGTATCCATGCCCGTCAGCACGGACGGAACAACGCTGGAAAATGCCGGGGATCTGATTGTAAGTACGGCCCGTGTGGCCGTCAGCGACGGTGAGCGGGAAGTGGTGCTGACCGGTAAAGTGGACCGCAATTATTTCCCGCCCTTTGTCTATACTACCGGACGGTTGCGCGGGCAGGCAGGCCGCACCTACCGTCTTACGGTGGACTATGAAGGAGGCCGTGCGCAGGCCGTGACCACGATTCCTGCTGCCATGCCGCCCGTCCGGTTGAGTTCGGAGCCTTGTGCCGGTTCCGATTCCCTTTGCTTGCTGACAGCCGCGTTCTCCAATCCGCCCGGCCGGCAGGTTTACTACAAGGTGTTTGCCGGCGATGCTTCGCAAGGCAGCGCCTGTTACCGCTCTTCCTTCATGGGAGCGTTCGACGGGTCCCTGCTGCCTGCCGAGGCCCGTATTCCCGTCTACCGTGGACATGAGGCATTGCGGAAGGATTTCACGCCCTATTTCGTGCGCGGAGAGCGTGTCGGCGTGAAGATTGCCGTGATGGACCGCGGCAGTTTCGATTTCTGGAAGAGCTATGAGGACATGGTTTCTCTGTCGCGCAATCCCCTGTTTCCCGTCACTGCCAATCTGAGCGGGAACGTAGAGGGGGCGTGGGGATGCTGGTGCGGTTACGGTGCGCGTGAGTTCTGTGTAGCGATAGGGGAGGACGGGACTATTCGAACAGACTGACCAGTTCCTGTATGTTCTTCACGCACCGGAGCTGTGATCGGAATCCGGCATCGGCCAGTCCCCTGTGCTGCAAGTCATCGAGCAACGCCAGCAGGCTGTCCCAGCAGCCGTCCGCATTAAACAGGACCACAGGCTTGTTTTCCAACCCGATTGTTCCGGTTGCCAGTATGGAAAAGAGTTCGTCCACCGTTCCGATGCCGCCCGGCAGGACTACCAGAACATCGCTTTCGCGCATCAGCACGGTCTTGCGGTCGTTCAGGTCGGTGCAGTGGAACACCACGTCTATGCACTCGCTGACAAGGCCGCGCTCGGTCAGTATCTGCGGTACTACTCCGTAGACGCGGCCGCCGGCGGCGCGGGTGTGTAGGGCCAGTTCCTCCATCAGCCCTTTCCGGGCGCCGCCATAGACCAGTGTGCGTCCCGTGCGGCCTATCCAGTCGCCCGTTTCGCGGGCGGCGCGGTGATAGCTTTCCGGCAGGGCGGAGCGGGAGGACAGGAAGACACCGATGCGACGGGCTTCTGAAAGGGGAAAAAGAGGGAGTGCGGTTTTCATGAGGATGATTTTTTCAGGAAATTCCAGATAGGTCAGGGTAATGCAATGTATGACCGGAAAAGGAGAGGGACGGACCCGCTGTCTCGAAAAAGCAGTGTCCGTCCCTCTCCCGTCAATGTCTGAAGCCGACGGCGTCTCAGCGCACGGCGATACATTCAATTTCCACGCGGGCGCCTTTGGGCAGCGTCTTCACCGCTACGGCCGAGCGGGCGGGCGCCACGCCGGGGAAGAACGTGGCATATACCTCGTTCATTTCCGCGAAATCGGCCATGTCGGCCAGAAACACCGTGGTCTTCACAACGTTTTCCATCGTCAGGCCGGCTTCGGTCAGGATGTTCTGCATGTTGGTAAGCGAGCGGTGGGTCAGTTCCTTTACGCCTCCTTCGGCAAACTCGCCGGTGGCGGGGTCGACGGGCAGCTGTCCCGACACGAAGACCATGCCTCCGGCCTCGACGGCTTGGCTGTAGGGACCGATGGCGGCAGGTGCCGCGGCGGTTGCAATAGATGTTTTCATGTTTGTTTCGTTTTTAAGGGAATACGTTCAGCGTTTCAGATAATCCTCGAAGTAGCGTGTGATGCGTTCGTGCAGGTGAACCATGTCGCGGCCCATCATGTTGTGGCCCTGTCCGGGGTAGACGAAGTAGTCGGGCTGCGTGCCGGCATCCTCGCAGGCCCGCAGGAAGGAAAGGCTGTGCTGGAGCACGCAGGTGGGGTCGTTATAGCCCACGATGATCTGGAGACGGCCTTTGAGGTTCCGGGCCTTGTTGAGCAGGCTGGAGTTCTTGTAGCCTTCGGGATTTTCCTGCGGTGTGTCCATGTAGCGTTCGCCGTACATCACCTCGTAGAATTTCCAGTCGATGACCGGTCCGCCGGCCACTCCCACTTTGAACACCTCGGGGTAGCTGCACATGAGGTTTGTAGTCATGAATCCTCCGAACGACCAGCCGTGAACTCCGAGGCGGTCAGCATCGACGTAGGGCAGCGACTTCAGGAAGTCCACGCCGCGGATCTGGTCCTGCATCTCTATGTCGCCGAGGTGGCGGTGCGTACAGCTCTCGAACTCGAAGCCGCGGTATTCGGAGCCGCGGTTGTCAAGCACGAAGATGACATATCCCTTCTGGGCCATATAGATCTCCCAAGGCCGTGCGGCGTAGTTCCAGCTGTCGTCCACGTTGTGGGCGTGGGGACCGCCGTAGACGTAGACCACGGCGGGGTATTTGCGGGCGGGATCAAAGCCGACGGGCTTGACCAGCCGGTAGTAGAGATCCGTTTTGCCATCGGCGGCCTTCAGCGTTCCGCCCGAGATTTCGGGCACGTTGTAGTCCTTCCAGGGAGTCTCGGCGGCATGAAGTTGCTGGCGCGAGGGTTTGTCCGTGCGGAGCAGGTCGATGCGGCGGTAAACGGAGGGAGCGCTCCAGCGGTCGAAGAGATAGGTGCCCGATGCCGACAGTGCGCCGCCCGTGTGGCAGCCCTCTCCGCTGTCGAGCAGGGTGCGTTTGCCGCTTTTCAGGTCTACGTTGTAATAGTTGTGGCGAACGGGCGAGGCCTCGTTCGAGAGGACGATCAGGCTGCGTTTGGCAGTGTTGTAGCCCATGAACCTGATGACTTCGAACTCTCCGTCGGTGAGTTGTGCGAGCTGCCGGCCGGTGGTGTCGTAAAGGTACAGGTGGTTATATCCGTCGCGGCGGCTCTGGTAGATGAATTTCGAGCTGTCCCACGGCAGGAAGGAGATGGGGTTCATCGGTTCCACGTAGCGGGAGTTGGTCTCGGTGAAGAGCACGCCTTTCCGCCGGCCCGTGGCGGCGTCGTAGGCCACCAGTTCGGCCTTGTTCTGCGAGCGGGGCAGTTCGATGACGTAGAGTGTGCGCTCGTCGGGCGACCAGGCGATGTTCGTGAAGTAGCGGTCCGTGGGGTCGCCGGTCTCTAAATAGATGCTGCGGTCGGTGGCGGGGTCGAAGATACCGACGCTGACGACATGGCTCGTCATGCCTGCCATCGGGTATTTCTCGGGAGCAAGTTCCGCTACGCGGTGGTCGATGTCAACGAGGGGATAGTCCGTCACCATCGACTGGTCCATGCGGTAAAAGGCCAGCAGTTTGCCCGAAGGGCTCCAGAACGTGCCTTTGTGGATGCCGAACTCGTCGCGGTGGACGCTCTGGCCGTACACCAGTTCGCGGCTGCCGTCGACGGACACCCGGTGTGTCTTGCCGTCGGCGGTGGTGACATAGAGGTTCCAGTCCTTGACGTATGCCTCGGAACGGGAGGCGGTGTTGAAGTCGATGGCTGCCGCGCCCAAGGCGAAGGGCCCCGTCCATACCACCTTCTTTTGTTTCCAGTCGTAGATCAGGTTGATCTTGTTTGTGTGGAGCAGCACCTCGGGCCGTCCGGTGTAAGGGAAGCGGGCGTAGGTCAGGTTGCGCACCTTGCCTTGTGTGGGTTCGTCGAGGGCTGCGTTCACCTCCTCGGCGGTGAAGGCGGTGCCCTTTGCGGGGCGGCCTTTCTCATCGCGCAGGTATTTCACCTCATCCGTGTCCGTTTCCATCAGACGGTCGCCCCACCAGGCGGTGTAGAGGTTCCGGGGCTGGAGGTTCCAGTAGTTGGAGCCGCCCCACATGAGGTCGTCCAGCGTGAAGCTCTTCTTTGTCTGTGCCATGGCTGTTCCTGAAATCAGCAGCAGGAGTACTGCCGCCAGCATGTGTATTTTTTTCATGGTTATTCTTTTCTGAATTTTCGGTCAAACGGTTTCCTGTTGTTGTCCCGGCGGTCCTTGTTGTTGAAGGAGCGTCCGCCTTGTCTGAATCCGCCACCTTGTCTGAATCCGTCGCCTTTGCGTTCGTCTCCGTGTCGTCGGTCGCCGCCATCGCGCCGTCCGCCGCGGTCGTTGCCAAAGCTCCGGTCGTTGCCAAAGCGTTTTTCGCGTTCGCGGCGGCCGAAAGTGCGCTCGAACTCTCGGTGTTTGTCGCGCAGGAGGGCATATTCGGGGCTGTCATCGCCAAAGTCGTCGCGGTCGTCCCGCCGTTCCCGGCGGTTGTCAAAATCGCCCCGGTTCTGCCGTGCGGGACGCCTCTCGCCCATGAAACGGCGTTCCTCGTCTGTTTTCACTTCGCCGCCGGCGGCGCGGAACTCGTCCATTTTTCCGCTGAACAGCTGGTATTTGCGGAACTCGCATTCGAGCGATCCGTTGTAGAGGGGAATCTTGATGCTGGGTTTCAGGCCTATCTGTGCGAACAGTTCCTCGCGGTAACTGATGATCCAGGCCTCGCCGCCGGTGAAATGGTGTTTGAGGCGTTCGCCTATGCTGCGGTACAGTCCCTGCATGTCGGGCGTGACAATGCGTTCGCCGTAGGGCGGATTGGTGATGATGACGGCGGGATTGGCGGGTTGTTCGAACTTGCGGATGTCCTGTTGCGTTATCTCGATGCAGTCGGCCACACCGGCGTTCTTGGCGTTGGTGCGGGCGGCCTCGACGGCGCGGAGATTCAGGTCGTAGCCGTAGATGCGGTGGCTGAAGTCCCTTTCGGCCGAATCATCGTTGTAGATGCGGTCCAGCAGATCGCGGTCGAAGTCTTTCCATTTTTCAAAACCGAATTCCTTGCGGAAGATGCCCGGCCAGATGTTTCTGGCCATCAGGGCGGCTTCGACAAGCAGCGTTCCCGATCCGCAGAAGGGGTCGATGAAGTCCGTGTCGCAGTTCCATCCCGAGAGTTTGATGAGTCCTGCCGCCAAGACTTCGTTGATGGGGGCGTCGACCGAGGCGGTGCGGTAGCCGCGCAGATGGAGGCTTTCGCCCGAGGAGTCGAGCGAGAGCGTGCAGTCCGTTTCGGCTATGTGGATGTTGAGTTTGATGTCCGGATTGGTGATGCGGATGTTGGGACGTTGGCCCGTGGTTTCGCGGAAATAGTCTACGATGGCATCCTTTGTCTTGTAAGCTACGAATTTCGAATGCCGGAATTCCTGGGAAAATACCACGGAGTCTACCGCGAAGGTGGTGCCGAGATCGAGATAGCGGCTCCAGTCGACGGACTTGACTGCCTGATACACTTCGTCGGCATCGCGGGCGGTGAAGTGCTTGATGGGTTTGAGGATGCGTATCGCCGTGCGCAGGCAGAAGTTGGCGCGATACATCATTTCCTTGTCTCCGCTGAAGGAAACCATGCGGCGGCCTATCTGGATGTCGTTGGCGCCGAGTTCCGTCAGTTCCTGTGCCAGGACTTCTTCGAGTCCCTGAAAAGTCTTGGCAATGAGTTCAAATTGTTCCATTGGATATTTTACAGTGTGCGATTTGCTCGTTTCACGGGGCGGCGGGCGTAGGATGTCCCGTCCGCCTGCCGGAAGAAACCTCTGCTTCTTCCGGCAGGCAAAGGTATATATTATTTTTCAGAAAGGGCTTTCCTACAGGGAGATTCTTTTGGGAAAAGACAAAGAAAAAGTCGGGCGAAATATCCGTCCGACTTTTTCTTTTGGCTTTGACTGTTGTCTCTTTCCTGAACTCAGGCCAACTTGTTCACGTGGAGCGCGATGCTCGACTTGATATTGGAAGCCTTGTTCTTATGGATGATGTTTCTTTTGGCCAGTTTGTCCAGCATCTTCTGCACTTTGGGCAGGAGTTCCACAGCGGCAGCCTTGTCCGTTGTAGCGCGTAGTTTGCGTACAGCGTTACGCATGGTCTTAGCGTAATATCTGTTATGAAGTCTGCGTGATGCCGTCTGGCGTATTCTCTTTACAGATGATTTGTGGTTTGCCATTTTTTGTTTTTTCTTTTTTTATTTGTAGTCCCTAGCGGAATCGAACCGCTCTTTAGAGAATGAAAATCTCTCGTCCTAACCGATAGACGAAGGGACCTGTTTACCTGTGGTGCATCGTACCTTTTGGTGCTGATTTGCGAGTGCAAAAGTAGAGCTTATTTTTGAAACGGCAAAGTATTCTTCCGTTTTTTTTCAAAAAAATGTTGTTTTTCTTTTTTTGGGTGCCTTTCTTCTTGTTTTTTGGGTTATCTTCGCCGGGGAAATAATACAGATTTTTTCTATGTTGGTCAGGTCCAGAGTGGTTGTGTTGCGCTGTGTCCGTTACAGCGATGATGCCCTGATTGCCGATGTTCTCAGCGAGGCGGTGGGGCGGGTGGCTTTCATGGTGCGGGTGAGCCGTTCGCCGCGTGCCGCCGTCCGCCACTCGCTGTTCACGCCGCTGGCTCTGTTAGAGATGGAGTGGGAGCACCGTCCGGCTGCCCGGTTGATGCGGCCCCGTCAGGCTCGTGCGGCTTTGGTTCCCGTGTCGCTGCCCTACGATGCCCGCAAGACGGCGATTGTGCTCTTTCTGGCCGAGGTGCTGCACTATGCCGTGCGGGGCGAGCCGGATTCGCGCGGCATCTTCGAGTATGTGTTCCGTTCGGTGGAGTGGCTGGATGTGTGCCGGCAGGGATTTGCCAATTTTCATCTGGTTTTTCTGCTCCATCTGACGCGTTTTCTTGGTTTTGCCCCCAATGTGGAGGATGCGCGCGAGGGGGCCTGGTTTGATCTGGCGGCCGGTTGCTTCACGGAGCGGAAACCGCCCCATTCCCATTGTCTGTCCCCGTCCGACGCGGCTTTGCTGCCGCTGTTGATGCGGATGCGCTTCAGGTCGATGCACGTGTTCCGCTTTTCGGGTGTGGAGCGCAACAGGCTGCTGGGTCGTATCAACGAATATTTCAGGCTACACCTGCCGGAGTTTCCCGAACTGAAGTCGTTGCCAGTACTGCACGAACTTTTTGCGGACTGACCTTGGTTTCTGTATTTTTTATGTGCCTTGTAAATTTTTTTACATGCCTTGTAAAAATCAGGAGTGTCGGGCACCCGTTTTCAGAAGGTGATTCTCATCATGAGCCGTATGCCCCATTTGTCGGTATCGGGACGGTCTACGTAAGTGAGCCTTCTCACGTATTCCACATGAAGGATTTTGAAGATGTTGTGTATGCCGGCGAACACCTCCACGTAAGGGGTGTGGCGGTCCATTGGCGAGGAGAGATAGGAAAAGGTTCCGTCGGCGTTGAAGTGTCCGGGGAAGTAGTACAGGCGGCTGTCGCCGGCATTGCGTTCCAGCAGGGGGTTGTTCTTGTCCGTAAGCATGCCCCAGAGCACGTTGCAGCCTATCATCTCGCGCCATTTCAGCTTACGCAGCAGCGGGATGCGGTTGAATATCTTGCCGTTCATGTCCCACGACACCATGAGCGACACGTATCGGTCGTTGAGGAATTCCATGTTGTCAATGAGGCTGAACATGTTGTCTTCCTTGATGTAGGAGAGGTTGGCGGCGGGGGCTACCAGCAGGGGGAAAGGCACCTTGTTCCACTGTATGCCTCCGCGCAGGTCGGCGTCGATTTTTCCCCATGAGGCTACCCAGAAGCGTTTGTATATGCCTGCTTCGGTGAGGTTGTAGTTGCAGTCTGAGTCCAGTATGCCCTTGACGCCCGTTGTGTGCGAGAGCGAGAGGATGGGGGCATCGTTGTTGGCGGGAATGCGGCGTTGTTTGGTGTTGATCCATGTGACGCCCGGCTGGTAGGTCAGTCCGAACATCATGTCGCTCGTGACGAAACTTTTCTTGTGGAGTGCGGCTTCGGGCGAGGGTGTGCCGTTTCCGTCGAGCGGCTGGTAGAAGAGGGAGGCCGTGGGCTCGTCGCGCTCGGTGCGGAGACGGGCTTTCATGCGCAGGCCGCCGGCCCATTCGCGGTCGTAGAGCAGACTGAAGGTGCGGTAGTACATCATGTGGTCCACTTTGGTCCATTTGAACGAGGTGAACACGTTGTCCTTGTCTGTGGGTATGAAGCGGTCGCTCGGCGACATGACGTCCGTGGTGTAGTTGAAGGTCAGGTTGTGTACGGGAAACTCGCGGGGCAGGTAGCCTTTCCGGTTGAAGGAATAGGTGGCTTCGCCCATTCCCTTCCAGCGATGGTCTTTGAAGCCGTAGGCTACGTAACCGCGCAGGAACAGGTGGGGGTTGAAGTTGGCCGTGGTCTGGGCCGATGCGCGCAGGCGCAGGCCGTCCACGAAGTTCTGGGAGATCATCGTGTTCACCGGACCGATGTCCACTTTCGAGGGATGTTCGGGGTTGACGCTCGTTTCCACGAAGTTCTCGATGAAAGCCTTGGCCACGAAAAGGACGAACTTGAAGCCCTTGACTTCCTGTAGGCGGCGGACGAGCATTTCCATGCGGTCCTCGGACTTTGTGAGCATTTCGGGGCGGTGTCTTTCCCAGAAACTGTTGTCGCGCATCATGGCGTCGGCATCCGTTATCTGCTTTCCCTTGAAGCGGAATGTCTTGTCGGGCAGCGGCTCAAAGGAGAAGTTGCTGTATTGCGTGGTGCGTTTCACCAGAAACTTTTGCAGAAAGTTCGCCAGTTTCAGCTGGATGAGCATGTTGTCGCTTACAAGCACCTGTTCGCCGGAGGGCAGGCTGTCGAATTCCTGGATGACGCGCATGTTCTCCACGAAGTTGACATCCGAACGGCCCGGGATGCCCATGTCGACCTTGCGGATGCGGTAGGTGGAGTCGGCCGCTACGTAGAGGCTTCCCGAGAAACCGAAGTCCTGCGGGTTGTTGGGCGTGAAACTGATTTGGATGCATTTCTCGCGGTCCACCATGACGGTGTCTTCGATGAAGTAGCGGTAGAAGCCTATGGCTGAGCGTGTGGAGACGGGACTGATAAAGGGATATTGCAGGAGACGCACTTCGTCCTCGTAGATGTTGACATCGGTGAAGCAGTCCTGCAACATGGTGGTGAGGATGTCGCCCGTGTTGAGCAGGTCGTTGATGCCGTTGACGCGATGGCCGGTGACGATGCTCTTCTCCGAGCGCGGCGACTTGCGGAAAATTTCGCGTGTCACGGTTTCGTCCACCGAGACGGGCAGGATCAGGGTGCCGGTTTCGTTGCATGTCTCCACGTGCTCCTTCAGAAACGGCATTTTCTTGAATTTGCCTTCCTCGAAAACCTTGTCCGTCACTTCGTTGAAGGCAAACGTCAGTTTGTTGTATTTGTCGATGCTGTAATAGTCGTGCCGGGTCAGGTCGCTCCGTTTTTTGGCGGCGATCACCTTGCGCATCAGTTCGACGGCAGGGTTGTTCTTGCGGGAGTATTTCACCTTGCGGCCTGTCACGACGGCTTCGTTGAAGGCATTCTCCAGCGGAGTGAGCTGTATGTTCAGGGTGCCGGCTTTCTTGACGCGCAGATGTTTCGTCTCGTACCCGATCATGGACACGCGCAGTTTGCCTGCCTTGAACGGCAGGGAGAAACGGCCGTTCAGTCCGGTCTGTGTGGCGCCGCCGTTTTCGCAGATCACGTTGACAAACGACAATGCCTCGCCCGTTTTCCCGTCGGTTACGGTACCTGTCAGCGTTTGGGCCGTCACGGAGACTGCCAGAAGGAAAAGAAGCAGAAGCGATGAGAACTTTTTTGTCATAGGCGGTGGAGCATACGGCGGCGCAAGGGCCGGTAGTTCGGGCGCTGCAAAAATAGGAAGTTTTTCCCAATGGCCTGCCCGGAGAATCCTTAATGAATATTATAAAATGAAATATAGAACATTTTTCTTGTCAAAAAGAGGCACCCGCCATGTTTGTTGCGGGTGCCTCTTTTCCGTCTGTCCGGTTTGTGACGGGTGTTTTTTCTTGATCTTACTTTTCCAGTTTCCCGACAAAGACAAGTCCTTCCGTATCGTTTCCTCCTACGGCTTCGGCGGTCAGCGTTACAAAGAACGGGGTTCCGGCCTCGAAACTGTCGATGGCGAAAGAGAAGACGCTGGTCTTGTCGTCCGTCCTGTCGGGAACGGCCTTGCCCTCGGCCACTTGCTCGTTGCGCTTGAATATCTTGATGTCCTTTACCTTCAGGCTGTTCGTGCCGCGTGTTCCCACAAAGGCTATTTCATAATTGCCGTTGCCCGAAATCTTGCCCGTGCATTCCATGCGGAGCCGGGTGGCCCCGACAGGCTGGATTTGCAGGGATTTCCATTGGCCAGTATATTCGCCATAGCGTTTGTAGGCCGAATAGTCGGGTGCTTCGCGGAGCGGCAGGGAATAATGGCGCGGAGTGACCATCGTCAGCGCACAGAAGTCGGCCTTTTCACCGACACGTACCGGTGTGGTGTAGAGCGGCGAGTGGATCGTGGGGTAGCGGCCGTTCGTGGTATAGCGGATCTCAGCACCTTCCACCGGCGAGGCCAGCGTGTATTCGAATCCGCCGTCGGCCGTTTGTTTCAGTGATACCACCTCAGGCTCGGGCACACGGTAGCCGCAGTCTTTGGCGTCGAGCTTGGCGAAGTGGTGGCGCAGACGGCGGCGGAAATCGTTGAAGTCGCGTTCCGACTGGCGTTTCCAGGCTATTTCGGAGAGGGCCAGCAGCCGCGGGAAGGTGAGATATTCGGCATACCGTTCCGAACGGTTCTCGTCAAGGTAGGGAATTTCCTGCAACACGGTGCCGTGGATGAACTGGTCGCTCCACAGGCAGCCCTGGACACCCAGTACGGTGGACTGCTCGGCAGAATAGTCGTTGACGTCCATGCTGTAGATCTTCTCCAGCGAAATAGGGGGCATCCAAGTGGCGGCCTTCACCTCGCCCGGAGTGTGACTCTCGGGAAAGTCGAGGTAGGTGTGTGTGGCCGGTGTGAGGATAGCCTTGTGGCCGTTGCGGGTGGCGTGGATGGTATCGGATACGTTGTGCCAGATCAGGCCCACCACGGGGGTGCTGACTTTTCCGCGCATAAAGATTTCTTCCCAGCCTACGACGGTACGTCCTTTTTCCTTCATCATCTGGGCCACCATATTGGTCAGATAACCCTGTAGCTGCGAGGCTTTGGTCAGTCCTTCCCGTTCCATTACCTTGCGGCAGTCGGGGCAGGATTCCCAACGGGTGTAGACCGCCTCGTCGCCGCCGATGTTGATGTACTTGGAGGGGAAGAGGCCGATCGTCTCGTCCAGCACGTCGCGCAGGAAGCGGATGGACGATTCCTTGCCTACGCAAAGCAGGTCGCGGCTGATGAAGTGCTGTCCGGGAACTTCGTGTTGCTGCCCCGTACAGCTCAGCCAGGGATAGGCCACCACGGCCGAGAGGATATGGGCGGGAAATTCTATCTCGGGAATTACTTCCACACTGCGCACTGCCGCGTAGTCAATGATCTCGCGGATGTCGTCTTGCGTATAATAGCCGCCCAGCCGCTGGTGGTCCGGACCGGACCAGGCACCTACTTCCGTCAGGCGGGGATATTTCTTTATCTCAAGTCGCCAGCCGGAATCGTCGATGAAATGGAACTGTAATTTGTTGAGTTTGTACATCGCCATCATGTCGATGTATTTCTTCACGAATTCCTTGTCGAAGAAATAGCGGGCCACATCAAGCATCATGCCTCGCCACGGGCGTTCGGGAGCGTCCTCGATGACCACACAGGGAGCTTCCCAGGCTGTGTCGTGCTGTCTTTCGCGGCTGTACACTTTGTCGGGAAAGAGTTGCAGGAGGGTCTGTATGCCGTAGAATACACCGGCGGCATCGTGTCCGCAGACAGTCACATTCTTCCGTGTCACCTCCAGCCGGTAGCCTTCGGGGCGGGTTACTTTCACCGTGTCTATGACCAGCCGCACGGAGGCCTTGCGGACGTTCTCTGTCAGTGGCAGGTCCCATCCGGTCGATGCCGCCAGAACGTCTTGCAGGTAGAGTGCCTGCGCCCGCAGGCTGGCGTCATGTCCCACGGTGGCCCTGGAGGTCAGGGTGAAGACTTCTCCGGCAGGATCCGGCGCTACGCTGGCCGGCTGCGGGATGAGCGTGCGGTAGCGCGGCTGCGCGTTGCCGTCCGAAGCCATGGCGGATACGGAGGAGAAAGCCAGCAGGAAAAGGAATAACACTTTTCCGAAGAAGATTTGTTTTTTTCTCATGTTGATGTGGTATGTTTAAGGTTTTGTAGTTTCTGTCGGTTGTTTTGTTTCTCAGGGTTCGGGTACTCCGCTGAGCAGTTTCCGGTAGCGGCGGTCATCGCTCAGGACCTTCACTGCCTCGTCCAGCTCCTTGTCGTGGCGCAGGTTGTATTCCGCCACGCCCCGTTCGTAGTAATAGTTTGCGATGATGGTCGCTTCGATGAGTTCCTTTATTTCCGTTTTCCAGTGTTCCAGGTCATAGTCCTCGTTGTGCACGAGTTTGGCCTCCAGCGCGTCCAGTTCCGGCCCCGCCTCTTCGGCATAGCCTTCGCGGGCCGCTACGCGGCGCAGCATGTCGAGCACTCTCCGGCTCTGACGGTCATAGGTAAAGCCGCTCTCTTTCAGAAACCGCTTGAAATCCTCGTATTCGGCATCTGTCAGGCGGAACTTTGCGGGCGGGGCTATCCGCTCGTGCTTGTTGCGGTAGTTCACGCAGTAGTCGAACAGTGCGTCGGAAGCCGCCAGATAGTCAATCAGGCCGGGCAGGCTGTCGGGAGTCACCTGTATGTCGGGAGTGATGCCTCCTCCGTCGCGTACGGTGCGTCCGGCCGCAGTGAGAAAGTCGCGGGCCAGGCTGTCGGGAACGTGTTGCGGTCGTCCGTCCTTGAAGTCGTATGCCTGGATGCAGCGGCCGCTGGGGATATAGTATTTGCTGGTAGTGAGTTTCAGCATTCCCTTGTAGGGCAGCTCGCGAGGCTGTTGCACAAGTCCCTTGCCATATGTGCGCTGGCCGATGATGACGGCGCGGTCGTAGTCCTGAAGGGCGCCGCTGGTGATCTCGGCAGACGAGGCGGTGCCGCCGTCCACCAGAACGGCCAGCGGGATGTGCGGGTCGAGCGGATCACTCTGGGTCTTGTACACGGCGTTCATCTCTTTCACCTTGCCTTTGGTGCTGAGCACCTCTTTGCCGCGGGGAATGAAGAAGCCCGTTATGTTTACGGCCTCCATCATCAGACCGCCGGGATTGCTGCGCAGGTCGAGCACGAGGCGGCGGGCACCGCGCTGCTTGAGGTCGGCGATGGCCAGCCGCAGGTCGCGCGAGGTGTTTTCGGTATATCCGTTCAACAGGACATAGCCGATGCTGTCGGCTACGATATTCGAGAAGGTCACGCTGGGCAGGGCCACCGAGCGGCGGGTCAGCTTGAAGTTGAGTGTACGTCCCGATGTGGGGCGGCGCACACGCAGTTCAAATGTAGTACCCGGTTCGCCGCGTAAGGCGGCGCTCACGGTTGAGGAATAGCTGCCTTGGTCTTGCTTGCCGCAGGTCCCCACGTCTTTTCCGTCAATGGCAAGGATGATGTCGCCGCGTCTCACACCGGCCTCTGCGGCCGGCATTCCCTCGTAGGGATCGGCAATGATGCAGCGGTCTTCCTTCTCCCTGAAGCTGATGACCGAGCCGATACCGGCATATTTTCCGGTGGTCATCTGTTTCAACTCATCAGTCTTGTCCTCGGGATAATAGACGGTGTAGGGGTCCAGCCGGTCGAGCATGTAGAGGATGGCATTGTCTATGTTTTTCCGTGCTTCGAGCGTGTCCACGTAATAAAGGTCCAGCTCTTTGTAAAGAGCATTGAAGATGTCGAGTTGTTTTGCAACCTCGAAGTTGTGCGAGCTTTTCTGTGCCGCGACAGGCAGGGCCAGCAGCCAGCCGAACAATAACCACAGTTTTTTCATTGTCAGGGGTATTATCTATAAATCAGACGAAGTCTTTTTTTTACACGGTTCAATATTGCAGTTCGGGAAGGCCGCGCAATCTGGTCCAGGTGTCTTCGGCCAGTTGGGTTCCTACGATCTGGATCACTTCGGAGGCCAGCACTGTTCCTGCCCGCAGACAGTCTTTCAGCGGTTTCCGGTTGGCATGGGCACACAGAAAGCCCGCGGCAAAGAAGTCGCCTGCGGCAGTTGTGTCCGTCACATGGGGTACCGGAACGGCAGCTACGGCGGTCGCCTCCTCATTGCAGGAGCGTGCCATCGCTCCTTCGGCCCCCGTCTTCACGACTGCCACCTCACAGATTTCCGCCAGTTCGTCCAGTGCCTCGCGCGGCGATTTTCCGGTAAGGGCGCGGGCTTCCTCCTCGTTGGCGAAGACTATGTCCGTCTTTTTCAGCAGACGGATGAAGAAGTCGTGCTCGGCTTCCACTATATTATAACTGGCCAGATCCAGGCAAACCCGGCAGCCTGCCTCCCGGGCCATGTCCACGGCCTGTTCAATGAGGTCATGGTTCTGCACCAGATAGCCTTCTATGTACAGATAGTCGTATTTGCCGGGCCATTCCCATTGCAGATCTTCGGGACGCAGGCAGGCCGCCGCTCCGAGATAGGTGCCGAATGTGCGCTGGCCGTCAGGAGTGATGAATGTGGAGGCCACTCCCGTAGGCAGGTCTTCGTGTTGCAGGTAGGTCCGGGTGCCGAGTTGGCGGAAGTTGTTCTCGAAGAATCTTCCCGGCTCGTCGTCGGCGATTTTCCCGATGAGGCCCGTATCCATACCCAGATTGGCCAGGGCCAGAATCGTGTTGCAGGCCGAGCCGCCCGTAGCCAGTTTCACAGGCTGGTTTTTCATGCGTTGCCTTATGTCCGTGTAGCGTTCGGTGTCTATCAGCTGCATCGACCCTTTGGGCAGTCGCATCTCGTCCAGAAGGGTTTCGTCCGTTATCTGGTATAGCGCGTCGACAAGCGCATTTCCTATTCCAAGTATTTTTTTCATGTCTTTTTTAAATTTTTCCTGCAAAGATATTGCTAAATTCAAAAATAACCATTACTTTTGCAGCGCAATTCCACAGAGGACGATACTTTTTTCCGTCCGGACCTGCTTCAGTAGCTCAGTTGGTTAGAGCACCTGACTGTTAATCAGGGGGTCGTTGGTTCAAGCCCATCCTGAAGCGCAAGACATCCGCCGGAAGGTGGATGTCTTTTTTTGGCTTAATATATGAAGAAGTGATACAGGACGCACCCTTTTGCGGGTGCGTCCTGTATCAGTAATGCGTCACGGTGTGTCATCGGATTGGTCTCCCGATTGAGACCCCAAGAAAAAAGCCCTTGAAAGTGATTGACTTTCAAGGGCTGCGTATTTTTTTTGTTGCGGTGCGTACGGGACTCGAACCCGTGACCCCATGCGTGACAGGCATGTATTCTAACCAACTGAACTAACGCACCAAAGGACATTTCCTTTTTGACGATGCAAAGTTGCAAGTTTTTTTTGAAACTGCAAAATTTTTAGGCGTTTTTTTTCCTTTTGCAGAGTTATTGTAGGTATTTTCCCCGTTTATTCTTTCAAGTTGATGTTGAAAGTGGGAAGAGTTGCTCAAAACAAAGGGCGCAGAACCGATAGGATGTGATCCCCGAGATTTTTTCGAAATGAGCTTTTCGACAAAAAAGAATGAGCCACGCAGCAAAGCTGCCACGTGGCTCTTGTTGTAATTTTGCAGTGTCGACACAACCACACACGGATTTTGCATCCCATAAAAAATATCAGGAAAATGAAAACAGTAATCATGCTGATACTTTCGGCATTAACAACAAACATCATGGCACAGGAAAAAATCATCCAGACCGCAGGGCGTGACGCTCTCGGCAGTTTCGCTCCCGAGTTTGCCCGTCTGAACGACGATGTCCTCTTCGGCGAAGTATGGAGCCGCACCGACCGGCTCTCGCTGCGCGACCGCAGTATGGTGACGGTCACTGCGCTGGTGGCGCAGGGCATCACCGACAGTTCTTTGACCTATCATCTTCAGGAAGCCCGTAAAAACGGCATCACGCGTACCGAGGCGGCGGAGATGCTCACCCACGTTGCCTTCTATGCCGGATGGCCGAAGGCGTGGGCAGCCTTCCGTCTTGCAAAAGGCGTGTGGGGCGACGATGTCAGGGGCGATGACGAGAAAGCGCGCTTTCAGCGCGAAATGATCTTTCCGATAGGCGAGCCCAATACGGCCTACGCACAATATTTCACCGGCAACAGCTATCTGGCCCGGATATCGGAGGAGCAGATTCCCTTCGCCAATGTCACGTTTGAGCCGGGATGCCGCAACAACTGGCACATCCACAAGGCCGACAAGGGCGGCGGACAATTGCTTGTGGGCGTAGCGGGCCGCGGCTGGTATCAGGAAGAGGGAAAGCCCGCGGTAGAGGTCTTTCCCGGCACTGTCATCCATATTCCGGCCAATGTGAAGCACTGGCATGGCGCGGCCGGAGATTCGTGGTTTGCCCATCTGGCTTTTTCCGTTCCGGGTGAGAATATTGAAAACGTATGGTTGGAACCGGTGGGTGACGATGAGTACGGCCGGCTGTCCTTCAAATAAAGTCCGTTGCCGGACCTGTTGTGGTGCGGGGATAAGGCTGTTCTTTTCATGGGATGAAAAAACAGCCGATATTTACAGTAAGACCGGTATGCTTTGTAAATTCTTTTACATGCCTTGTAAAAATTTTTACAAGGCATGTAAAAGAATTTACAATGGGTGTAAAAAACGGCTGGTCGGGCTTCGTCTGGCGGAAGTCCGATCTTGTCCGTGCGGGGTGCGCAAAATACCGGCAGACAGGCGGAACTTATCAGAGGGGCTGCCTGTCTGCCGTTGTGTACTACCGTATGTGGGAGGGAATTCCGCAGGGTTATTCCAGATGTTCGCGGAAAAATCTTTCTATCGCTCCGAACGGGATGATGTCTTTCCGGTCGTAAAGGTCGGTATGGTTGGCTCCGGGAATCACCATGAAGACTTTGTTGTTCTCCTGCCCCGGCGTGACAGTCAGTTTCCGGTAGGCATCGTTGCCAAAGTAGAATGAATGGGCCTTTTCCCCGTGCAGTACCATCACGGCACTCTCAATCTCTCCGGCACGGCTCATCAGCGGGAAGTTGATCCAGGGAATGGTGGAGGTGACGTTGCGCCCTCCGTTGGAGTTGAGCGAGCGCGGGTGGTAGCCGCGGCGGGTTTTGTAGTAGTCGTGGTAGTCGCGAAGAAACTGTGGCGCGTCTTCCGGCAAAACATCGGGTACGCCGCCGGCCGGCTTCGGAGTGCCGTTGCAAAAGTCTTCGGTACGCTGTTCCGCCAGCTTTTTCCGGAGCGTGTGGCGGGCTTCGGCACTGTCGGCCACATCAAAGTAGCCGTTGGATTCCACGCGGCTCATGTCGTACAGGGTGGAGGCCAGCGTTGCCTTGATGCGCGGATCGGCTGCGGCGGCGTTGATGGCGATGCCTCCCCAGCCGCAGATGCCGATGATGCCGGTCCGTCCGGGGTAGACGTCCGGACGGGTGACAAGAAAGTCAACGGCGGCACAGAAGTCTTCCGTATTGATGTCGGGCGAGGTGGTGTAGCGCGGAGTGCCGTCGCTCTCGCCGGTAAACGAGGGATCGAAGGCCACCGTAAGGAAGCCCCGTTCCGCCATTTCCTGGGCATAAAGTCCGGCCGCCTGTTCCTTTACCGCGCCGAAGGGGCCGCATACGGCGATGGCCGGCAGTTTTCCGGTTGCTCCTTTGGGCTTGTAGAGGTCGGCGGCGAGGGTGATGCCGTAACGGTTTGTGAAGGTTACCTTGCTGTGGTCAACCTTGTCGCTTTTCGGGAAAGTCTTGTCCCATTTCTTTGTCAGAGTCAGATGTTTCATGATTTTCTTTTTTTCTTCAGGGGTGGAGGCTCCCGGGGCGGCAATGCCCGCGCTCAGGGCCAGCAGGCCTGCGGTCAGAATTTGTTTTGCTGTCATACGGAAAAGATATAAGTTTTTTAAAAAAGATCGGAGTCCGTTATATTTTCCTGTTTTCCGCCGTGTCGTTGTATATCCTTCCGGCACGGTGCAAAGTTACGCAAAGAGCCTCGCAACAGAATTGCTGTGAGGCTCAATCCTGCTTTCTGAAAGGTTCAGTGTGTGACTTTTTGCGAGGGGGATTGCCGGTATTTTATGAAGGGATATATAGAAAGAAGTAAGCCGGACTGCTGTATGTTTGGCGGTCCGGCTTGCTTGGGTGATTCGCTTGCCAACTCTTATGTCCGTCTGGCAGGGTCTTATTTCTTCAGTCCTTTTATCCTTACTTCAGAGATGAGGGCATGTCCTTTCGTGATGACGATGCGTGCGTCGCTTGCCGTCGTTCCTTTGAAGGAGTATGTTTTCAAAGTGTTGTCGGCTGTATCGGCCTTGCCTTTATATACTGTCAGGAACTGGCCGCCGCCGCCCGACAGCTGTATCTCGAACTCCGTGTTCGGGGCACATTTTTTCCAGGCTATTCCTATCTGGTCGGGGGCTGCGCCGTTTTCGAGGCTGTATGTGATGTATGCTCCTTCATCGGCCTGCCATGCCGTCGTGTTCTTGCCGTCCAGCGTCAAGGCGGCCGTTTCGTTTCCGGCACTGGCTATGACGGGCAGGGCATCAGTCTGTTTCTGTAGGGTGTTTTCTCCGTAATCGGTCACCGTGAAGCGGTCGCTCAGACGGATGTCGGTCGAGGAAGCGCCTATCATGACTTTGAAATCACCGGGCTCCACCACCCAATGATTGTCCTGATTGAGCAGTTGCAGGTCGCGGGGCTGGATGTTGAAAGTCACTTCGCGTGTCTCGCCGGCTGCCAGATGCACACGTTCAAATCCGCACAGGTTCTTTTCGTAGGTGGTGACGGAACTGAGCATATCGCGCACGTATAACTGCACCACCTCGTCGCCGGCGCGGTGGCCCGTATTGGTGATCTTGCAGCGTACGGTGACGGGTTGCAGCGGGGTGACGGTCCCGGGCGAAAGGCTGATGTCCGAATAGTTGAAAGTGGTGTAGCTCAGGCCGTATCCGAAGGGATAGAGGGCACCGTTGTTGCGCGACATGTTGCCCTGCGGTCCCTTGTTCCGGCCACCGTCCACTTGCGAATAGGGCTTGACCGGGAAGTTGAAGGGAATCTGTCCCACGGTCTTGGGGAAGGTGACGGTCAGTTTGCCGCCCGGGTTGTAATCGCCGAAAATGGCTTCGGCAATGGCGGTACCGCCCTGCGAACCCGGATACCACGCTTCGATAATGACGGGAATGAATTTGTCGGCCCAGTTGACGGAGAGCGGCCGGCCGTTGATAAGGACCAGAATGACAGGCTTGCCTGTAGCTGCGACAGCCTGCAACAGGTCGAGCTGACGGCCCGGAAGGTCAAGGCTTGAGCGCGATTTGTTCTCGCCGCACGTGCGGTTGCTCCCGCCCAGTACGACCACGGCCACATCGCTTTTGCGGGCGTTCTCCACAGCTTTGTCTATTTCGTTTTGTTCATCGTCCGTCAGTGGATAGCGGATGAGTTCGGATTCCGGCCAGTTCGCGTCTACCAGGTCACAGCCCTTCGTGAAGAGAATTTCCGTGCCCGGTCTTGCTTTTTGCTTTAAGCCTTCGAGAACCGTCGTCACATCGACTGCCAGAGGTCCGTAGTGAGTCAGGGCATAGGCGGACTCGTTGGCGTTCGGTCCGCATACGGCAATGCGCGACAGGTTGTTACGGTCGAGTGGAAGCAGGTTGTTCTCGTTCTTCAGCAGGACGAGAGCCTCACGGGAAGTCTGCAAGGCAATCTGCTGGTGCTCAAAACAGTTGACTTCCTTGTCGGCTTGTTTCAGGTTCGTCTGGTAGGGC
>VSQE01000109.1 GCA_009775705.1 Prevotellamassilia sp. | reverse complement strand
TAGCGTAACGAACGCTTTTTCAGTCTGTTCGCTACGCTTTACTCAAATTTGCTATTCCGTTAGGTGTTTATTTTAATTTAAAATGAAAGGGCCGTGCTTACGGGTACGCATTTTTTCTCTATATGTATATATTCCATGGTTTTTTGCTAAATTTGCCCATTAAAACGGACACATAAATATATAGTGTGATATCAGGATGGAAAATATAAGGAGGAACAACCAGCAGGGCATGGAGAGTGAGGAAGATGTGCAAATCATTCCCTTGTTGAAAATATGTTATAATGTTTTTCTGGAAAACTGGAAGTGGTTTTTACTTTCGGTAGTACTCTGTGTTGTACTGGGATGGTTCTATCAGCAGCGTAGTTCCCGCGTTTATCAGCGGCAGGCGGTTATGCTGATAGAGGATGCGGATGGCAGTTCCTTTTCCGGTTCCCCTGGCCGTAGGAGTAGGAACAGTATGAATACGCTGCTTGAACTCAACGGAATCAGTGTGGGCGACAATCTGAAGAATGAGATGTTTGTCCTGACATCTTTCCGTCTGATGAAGAGAGTAGTAGATAGTTTGCATCTGGATGTGGACTATACGACTCAGGAAAATCTGCATGCTGTGGCGCTCTATCGCAACCGCCCCTTCGAGGTACGTTTTATGACGGGGAGGCCGAAAAAGCCGGTACGTTTCAATGTGAAGATTCTTGATGACGGAGTTTTTGCCTTAAGCAATTTTATCGTCGGTCCCGAAAAAGTAGGAGGCGAATATAAGGTACAAGCCGGTCAGGCTGTACGGACACCTGCCGGCAATTTGCAGCTGGAAAAAAAGAAGGACTTTCCGGGTTTTCCCCGAAATAAGGAGGTGACGGTGACGCGCATACCGGTAGAGCTGGCTGCCCGCTCTTATCAGAACTCTGTGACGGCCAGTGAGTTCGACAAGGAGAGCTCGCTTATCGTGCTCACCTGCAATGATGTGGACAAGGACCGTGGCGATGACATCCTGTACGAGATTTTCAATGCCTATAAGCGCGATGTCGTGGACAACAAGAACCGCGTGGCGCAGAGTACGGCCCGTTTCATTGACGGGCGTATTGAAATTATCGGGCAGGAACTGGGCAAGGTGGAAAACCAGTGGGCCGATTTTAAGCAGGACAACCGCATTCTGGATTTCAAGCAGAGCGCGCAGGTCTATATGACGGAGACTTCCGTGGCTCGTCAGGCCGCCTTGCAGCTCGAAACGGAACTGACCGTAGCCCGTTATCTGTCGGAATATATCAAGGACCACAGCAACGACCGCGAGCTGATTCCTGTTCTGGCCATAGCCAACACATCGTTTGCTCCGCAGATCGAGGAATACAACAGGATGATGAACGAGCGCAACAGCCTGGCCGAGAACTCCAACGAGCTTACCAGTGTGATCCGTGAGCGCGACCGTCAGTTGTCCTCAATGCGCGCCTCCATCCTGGCTTCTATTGGCAGCTATGTCAAGTCGGTTGAGCTGAAACTGCGCGAGGCGCATGTCAACGAGGCGAACCTGATGGGGAAAGTTTCCGGAATCCCCGAGCAGGAAAAACGAGGGCTGGGTATCATGCGGCAGCAGAATCTGAAAGAGGCGCTTTACACTTACCTGCTAAACAAGCGTGAGGAGGTCGCTTTGCAGTTGGCCATCAACGAAGCGAATGTCCGTATGGTGGAAGAACCCATGGGGGGCATTAATCCGGTCAGTCCGCGAAGTAACCTTATCCTGTTCGTCAGTTTTGTCTTCGGCTTGCTGATACCTTCCGGAATTTTGTGGTTGCGCATGCTTTTCGACGTAACTGTCAAGGGGCGCCGCGATATAGAGAACTATACGACCATTCCTTTGGTGGGCGAAGTGCCCCGTTGGGAAGAAGGGAAAAACGGCAACGGCCTTATCGCATCGTGCCCGCCGGATGCTCCCGTGGTCGAGGCCTTCCGTGTGTTGCGGTACGGCCTGAATTTCATGCGTCACAATGCGCGAGTCATGGTGCTGACTTCAACCACTCCGTCGCAGGGAAAGAGTTTCGTGTCGCGTAATCTTTCCGTGATTCTCGGCATGGCCAACAAGCGTGTTCTGTTGGTGGATGCCGACATCCGTAAGCGCACTCTGAGCAAATCCTTCGGGCGCACGGGTGGTTTGACGGCTTTCCTGGCCGACACCGAAGGTGTGATGAGCCTGAACGACATCGTCATTCGCGATGGCATGGCGGAGGGTGTGGACTTTCTGCCCGCCGGAATGCTGCCGCCCAATCCTTCCGAACTGCTGATGTCGCAGAGGCTCGACGAGTTGGTGGAGCTGGCGAAAAAACAGTACGATTACGTTCTCTTCGACACGACCCCGGTGCTCTCCGTGGCCGATGCCGGCATTGTGGACCGTCTGGCCGATCTGACGCTCTATGTAGTTCGCGTAGGAGTGGAAAACCGCAATTTCCTTCCAGAGCTGGAAAAGATGTACCAGAACAAGAAGTTGCGCAATCTTTGTATTATTCTGAACGACTGCGATGTGAAGAGCCATACTTACGGCTATGGTTATGGCTACGGTTATGGCAATGCCATCGAGCATGACAAGAAGCGGAACCGGCGCAACATATTCCGCAAAAAACGCTAAGCGTTCATCCTGTTCCTATATTTATTATATTAAAATATATGCGGGCCGTCCTTTGCAAGAAGGAGACGGCCCGCTTTTGGAATCCTGAAAAACTGTTCGCGATTATGCTTGTCTTTTTTTCAAAAAGCAAAAAAAAGATAAGAAAATTTGTCGAATTGTAATAATATGTCTATTTTTGCATCATCCGTGTAAGTAAGATGGCAAATTTCTATTATTAACGTTTAATATTTTTCTTATGAAAAGAATCTACAAAAATGTTTCGGCTTTGTTGGCGCTGCTGCTCGTAGCAGTGCTTGCGCCGACCGCAGCGCTCGCACAGGTGAGTTTCCGCGATGATTTTGGTGATTACACGCCCGGTAGTGAATTGGCCGGTAACGGTGCGTGGTGGCAGTATGGAGCAGCTGTGGCCAATCCTATGGCCGTAGTGGATGGAGCGTTGGATTATGAAGGCTATCCCGGTGGTGTTACCGGAAACTGCATACAGTTGTCGGGAGAAACGAGTAATTCTCAGAAAGTCTATGCTGTCTTCAGTGATGATACGAATGGCCAGACAGGTGCGGCGGCAGTGTACGGTATCGCGAACGGATCAGTGTATTATTCCATATTGCTGAATGTGGAAAGTGCTCCGGTAGCCCAATCTTTTAATATGCCTTTCATCGCCGCTTTTGTTACCCGGAGTACCAGGGACTTGGCGGCAAAAGGTTCAGGTTCGGAAAAAGGAAAATTATATGTCAAGGCCGATGGATCTACAAGCTATCAGCTGGGTGTGAATTGCACTTCTGCCGCCACCAATATTGCTTATTCCCAGGCATTGGAGTTTAATAAAACTTATCTTGTGGTTGTGAAGTACACCATCAGCAATACTCTGGATGGCAAGGACGGTATGTCACTCTTCGTCAATCCTGTCGATTACCAAACCGAACCGGCCTCTCCGGCAGCCCAGGTTGCTGTAGGTACCGGTACTGGAGGTATTAAGAAACTGTCGGGTAGTTATGGACTTCCCGGTATTCAGGCATTGGAAATTCGTCATACGGGAACCAGCACTCTCGCCGGAGTCCAGGCTAAGATCGGTTCTCTCCGCATCTCCGATACTTGGGCCGGACTTTTTGAAGTGAAGTCCACCACCGATTCTCCCCGCGTTGTGGCAGCTCCGTCCAATATCGACTTCGGTTACCTTCTGCAAGGTTGCAAAGCAGAGAAGGTGGTAAATATTAAAGGCAAGAACCTGAAAGGCAATATCACCGTAAAGGTGCCCGAAGGCAGTAATCTCTCTGTTTCCACTGCCGAAATCCCGAAAGAGGAAGCCATGAGCGAAGCCGGTTTCGATTTGACCGTGTCGATCAATGTACAGAATCCTTCTTTGGGTAAGGAGTCGATCATCTTCTCCTCCGAAGAGGCCGAAGAGGCTGCCATCAACACAACGTGCAACGCATTGCCCGTTTCCAATCTGTCCACGTTGAAGGCATTCTATGGATCGGATGTAAATCCCGGAGTTATTTATCGTGTGGCAACCAAACCCGTTATCTCTCATGTTCAGCAAATCAGTGTGGTGGATAAAGTGGAAGGTGGTACGCTCCTCATGAATTCTTATTACTTCCAGGACGAAACCGGCGGTGTGGTTCTTGTAGACCCTTATCTGCTCCTGTCCGGCAATGCCTATAAGGTGGGCGATGTTTTCGAAGGGCTGACCGCCGAGGTGAGGTCCGGTTCCGAATATGGATTCGACTATAACGTATTGGTACCCGTGACCCGCGTGGTGTCAAGCCGACCGGTGAGCTTCCCTCATGTTGAGAGCGTGACGAGCGGCGGTGTTGTAACCCCGATGGATGTGACTTTGGAGCAGTTGAATGCAGACCCTGCCGGTTACCTGAACCGTCTCGTGCGCGTAACTGGAGTGAACTTTGAAAATGTAGAGACTGATGCCGTTTATATCAAAGATGTCCTCATGCCTTTGACCGATGGAAAGAGCAAGGCCAACGCAAAGATATTCATCGGTTCCACCAACGATGACGGCAAAGTCTCTTCCGATATTCTCGGCGAGGCCGTGCCCGCCGGTATCATCAATCTTACGGGTATCTCCACCTCTCTTTCCCCGACGGTGATCCAGCCTCGTAGCATTGCCGATGTGGAAACCGTAGAGACCTCAGCGCTCAATATTACCGTAGACGGTGAAAACGTAGCCCTGACCGTTCGCGGACAGGAGGACGGAGAACTCCCCGTGGTAATGAGCGAACTCACGCTGAATGACAACACGCAGGATCTTGCTGTAACCGTTCCCTTTGTAGCTCCCGGAGTGAAATATGTGCGCAACTTCGCCAATACGGAATGGCAGGCACTCTATGTTCCGTTTGCCGTTGACTGCGCGGCTTGGGCTGCCGACTGCGACCTGGCCGAGATCTACAA
>VSQE01000108.1 GCA_009775705.1 Prevotellamassilia sp. | reverse complement strand
ATATTGCATCTGCGGTTTTCATGCCACAAATTTAACACTTTTCTCAAAATCCATGCACCGCCATTTCGGCTTGACCCCCTTGAATGCTAAAGAGGAGGCTTGTAAAACACAAAAGAATAAGCAAAACTTCTGACTTTCATAAGGTTAGAATCAGATCTTTATGGTTTAGCGGGCAGTAACAATAAAATAAAAGCACTGCGGGGACTATTCTTATCAGAATGCCCCCGCAGTGCTTTTTTTGATGATTCTATTATTCTCGCAGTCCTTATTTCGCAACCTTCTCAGTCTGTAATTTGCGAAGTTGAAAACCAAGTGTCTGGCACATGGCTCCGTTTCCCATAGCCTGATAGCGTTTAATGCGATACTGCAACATCATAATCTTGTTTGCGTCTTGTTGTCTCATAAGCGTCATTGTTTCGTCCCGCGTTTCGGGAACATGTTAAACTTACTTTTCCTTAATCGTTGCAAAGGTAGCAAGTTTACGGCTCATACTGAAACCCTATGCTCAGAAAACGACCGAATGAGATGTTTTTTTCACAACAAGACATGATTTTGCTACATCGTCTTTACTTTTTTCAGCCCTTCATCAGCGGAGAACATGCGAAAGACTGTCCTGCACAGCAGTAAAAGGGACAGCCTCATAATTGAATTTCCGGAATCCTTCCTGTAGCCGTTTCACGGTTGTCTTCTCCGCGTCATAACTGATGGTCACGGTACGTTCCTTCAGGTCTGTAGTCAGAGACTTCACTCCCCGTTCGAAACGCATATTCTTTCTTACTTTGGTCTCGCAATTGGCACAGTGAAGCTGTTCCACCTTGAACACCACCGTGCGGATATCCTTTGCCACGGCCGACACACCGACTGTGATAAGGAGAACCAGCATCAACGTTAATTTCTTCATAGTTCGTATTGTTTATTTATTGTTATAGATTTTGGATTTTATTTTCTCTCCAGATTGAACCGCACTCCTACGTATGCCTTAATACCATGGACGGGACCGTAGAGCATTGTCGGATCGAAACGGTCCCCCCAAGGATCAGCGGCTGCGATAATAGGATTTTTCTGTTTGAAATTGGTCAGATTCTCACCTCCTATATAAATCGATCCTCTGCGAAAATAACGGGTGATCTGTGCCGAGAGCTGCGGAAAAGCCGGATAACGGTGCGACCACGAAAAAGAACCGTCCGTCAACCGGTACGGCTCGGGCATCCGACCGCCTCCATTGAGTTGCAATGTGGCATCAAACTGCCAGATTTCAAGCGGGGTCTTATAAGAAGCCGTAAGCAAAGCCTTATACCGACTTGTCAGAGGTTTCTCCAGCAAACGACCGCCATACGTGGTCCGCGCATCGGTAAAACGATACGCAACCGTTGCGGTGAATCCGGAGAAAACCGGATAGCTTGCTTCCGCCTGAACAACAGAAGAATAGCTGCGGCCAGACAAAGGAGCAAAAATAACGGCATGGGGATCAGAATCCATATCGGCTACGGCCTGTTTGAGAAAATCGGTATAATAGTATTCCAAATTCAAATTCAGCATTTTTCCAGCCAAAGGAATCTTAAATGCCGCACTGACTCCGTAATTCCATGCCTCCTCACGCATCACATCCACTTCGGCCACTATTTTCCGGCTGCCGGAAAGCAAGTAGTTGTTTTCATCCAGAACATGGGATGCGCGATAACCCTTTCCGGCCGAAAGACGGAAATTCATATAGACACTGGGAGTAAATTTTATGTGGGCACGAGGGGTGACAAACAGACCGAACAGATTACTGTGATCAGCACGCACACCTCCCATAAACAGAAGTTTGTCATTCAAATTATACGTATATTGGGCATAAGCTCCGGGCACCGTCTCGTGACTGTCCGTATGCCGCAACGGAAGAGACTTGTCATGTTCCAATCGGAAACGTCGCGAGAAACCGTCATAATTAAAACTAAGACCCGTTGACAGACTGTGCATCTTCGTCAACTCCGTCTCGAAAAGCAACGAGGCATAGGCATTGGACTGTTTCACGTCATAAAGGCGGAGACCGTATTCGGCATCCTGCCGATGCCACGATCCGCTCAGGATAAGCGCCACATTGGAATTGTGCTCATGATTGAAAATATAGGCATTCTTGGCAAAAGCCTCATAACGATCTGTCCCGATACTTATCTTATACGGATTTCCCTGAGCAGCATGGTTCCCGTGGTCGGTCTGTCCGCTGTTCCGTTGCTCACGTAAAGCCTTTACGCCGGCCTGAGAGACATAATGTTCTCCGATATAGGCCCACCGGTTCATGGCATTAAACTGTTCCACCTGAGGGACATCGGCAAAGCCGTCTCCGTTGCCGTCATGCATACGAGTCTCTTTCTCGTAATGGGCCAGCAATGTGGAACTCCACTGGTGCGGCATTTTGAACGTGGCATCGGCATTTGCCTCAATCTTTCCTCCACTGTCTCCGAAAAGATTCACCGCCAACAGGTCCGCATCACTCTGCTGCGGTTTCTTGTATTCCACATTGATCTGTCCGGTAAGGGCCTCATAACCGTTTTTGACAGAAGAGATGCCCTTGCTCACCTGTATGCTCTGCATCCAGGGACCGGGAACATATCCCAGTCCGTAAGGTGATGCCGCCACGCGAAAATTCGGAATATTCTCGGTAAGCATCTGCACGTATGTTCCCGAAAGCCCGAGCAAACGTATCTGACGGGCTCCGGTTGCGGCATCCGAGTAGCTGACATCCACTGAGGGATTGGCCACAAAAGCCTCTCCCAGATTACAACAAGCGGCACGGCACAACTCGGCCGACGTCACCATATCTACATTTTCTATACTGGAGAAACTTTTATAGGTTCCAGTGCGTTTGGCAACGACTGTCGCTTCGGACAACTCCTTCATATCCCGCAAAATTATCACGAGGGAATCGGTGGGAGCAGAAACTGCGATCGTATCCTTTCCGAAGCCGATACAACTGGCTATTATATATTTGTTATTTCCGCGAGAGTCTAAATGGAAACGGCCTGTGCCATCCGTCACGACTCCAACCTTATCTTCCTGCCAGCGGACATACGCACCTGGCAATGGTTCCCCCTGAACATTACGTACTGTGCCCTGTACCTGGGCATAAAGATATCCAGAAAAAACAGAAAGCAGCAATGTGCTCAACAATTCTTTTCTCATAAATTCGTCTTCTTAGTTTTTATCCTGTTATGATTCTAATGACTTATGTTTGCCCTTGCCTATGCAAAGATAAATATAGCCCGATACAACCGAGTTGCAAATTGCACCAGCAACAAGCATTAACTCCGGACAAATGGCTCACCATCTATCACGGGAGAACAGAAAAAAGCCAGAAGACTATCAAAGAATCAATACAGAAAATAAATTCCAAAGTCTTCGTTCCCAGAAAACACCTATCCTCTCGCTGACATACTTATATCGGAACTCGGGATGAAAGAAGAAGAATGTCGGAAATATATAAAACAAGAATGGACACGACGGAAGCGGCAAAACATCCTCGGGAGAATGCTGCACCAGTATTTCCCGATAAACGAAAGAATGACAGCCTCCTCTATCTCCGCAATGGACATTATGGTGTTTGTGAAGATGGACCGTCTTCACACATTGCCCGCATTCATTATTACAAGCAACAGACCTCTGCACTTTCGCACCGGAACAGCAATGATGATACACAGCTACTCCCGCTCCGGCTTGAATGACCAAAACAGATAGCAGAACAACTATTATATGGGTAATCTTTTTACTCATACGAGGCAAAATTACAAAAAAATAAGCATACGCCTCATATTACGGCAAAAAAAGACGTGACACTTGTATAGTAATTCCAAGTGTCACGTCCAAATTAGTCTAAACGATTCTCTGCCAAACTTTAGTTAGGAATATTGGGAGGAGTCGTAGCACTACCTGCCGCATGTCCCCAAAGTTCGAACAAATCTTTCGTGTTGGAGATTTCCTCAACCATACCTTCAGGCATAGCCTTCAGTTCTCCGCTTTCAACGAGAGCATCCATATCGGCCTTGAACTCGTCATACATCTTCTTGGTGATAATAATGTTCTTATCGCCATAATCTCCTACACGAAGCGCAATCTGACGCATGAAGCCCCATCTGTCAAAATACGGGAAAAGATTGTATCCCAACAAACGCGATGTCTTACGCACAAAGTTGAAAATATACGGTGCGCTGTTTTCAAACCTTCCGCAATGCTGCGTTGTGATGTAATTATTACCAGACTGGGGAGCCCAGCAAGATTCAGGGAACATCTGACCGAGAACTACAAGTTTATTGTTCTTGTTTTCGTTCTGAGAGCTGGCTATAAGTTCGTACTTATCCACTGCTCCCTTCTTCTCAATCTGCGAACCGTTTTCATTGTCCGTCTGACGCAATGCTTCGTAAAGGTCAGGACCGAAATCCTTCAGGCCCTTGATTTCAGTTGCATAGTTGTACAGCATGATGAAAGGACAGAGAACCTCGCCTACCGAGACTTCAGTGATACCGACGGCACGCGTAGGATCTTCACCGGCAGTGGGAACCTGCGATTCCTTCATCGTCTCGCACAAATCATACATCTCTTTCGAATAAGAATAGAGACCTTTATTTTCATAAGCCTTACTACGCTGTTCTCCTGCATTTCCCGGGGTATACGATGCAGCACTCTCATTAATGAAATGGTTTCTTGCCGATGGCCATGAGCGGATTTTGTCAGAACGGGTATATCCCATATGCATGATATTGTAATAGGAGTTCATATTATTCGTCACTTCCGACATACCGGCCCAGCAGAAATAAGGATGCATCTGGTGCTGATGACCCCATTCGTGACTAAGTCCCCAGATGGCATCGTCATCGTTATACATCAATTGACGACAATTCAATACACGTGACTGCGTATTATACATGAACGAAACACCAAAACCACCCTGGAACATGTAATATGTATAGTTCACATATGCCATTGTGCGGTTTTTGGGGACACGGTCGTATTTTTCAAAGCCAAGCAAACGATGCTCCCACTGGATGAGAGAGTCGAGCACGTTCATGTACTGACGATAACCGAGACTACGTCCATCGGAAGCCTTGCAATAATCGCGCAAACCGGCAGAAGTCCACAC
>VSQE01000107.1 GCA_009775705.1 Prevotellamassilia sp. | reverse complement strand
ATAGGGAACCGGCAGCGAACACACGGCTGAAGAGAACAATACGAAACATGACATGCTGGAAAAGACGGAGAACGGGAAGATGATTTTTCCGGAACAGGAAAATCCACCTTTCCCCATGTTAAAATTCCTCATTTTTTCTATTGATATTTCCTTTTGCTGTATTTTTGTACGAATTTCCTGTGATTGTGGACTTCCGGAAGCCCGAAAGCGGAATATGCACCACACACACATATTATATATAATATATATGACAAAAAGAAGAAAAAGGAACGGCGGCGGATTCAGCACCCTCACCTCCTGCATCAGCACAACGATGGTACTGATTCTGTTGGGGACGGTGGTGTTTTTTGTAACAGTAGGCCATAACTTCAGCCGTTCGCTGCGTGAGAATTTCACGGTAGAAGTCCTATTAGACGACAGCATCGGCAACAGGGATCTCGTGCAGTTACAGAAGGAACTGCGCACCAAGCCCTATGTCCGCAACGTCCACTATATCTCAAAAGAGCGGGGAACCCGGGAAATGGCCAAAGCACTGGAATCCGGTCCGGATGAGTTTCTGGGCTATAGTCCGATTCCGGCAGAGTTCGAGCTTTTCCTGAAGGCGGAATATGCCAATCTGGACAGTCTGAAGCTGTATGAACCGGACCTGCGCCGGCACAAAGGAGTGACCGACATCATCTATCCCAAAGATGCAATGAATTTCGTCAACTACATCATTCCGCTGACAGGCACCGTCATGCTGACCGTGGCGCTGCTGCTGACGTTCGTCTCGTTCTCCCTCATCAACAACACCATACGCATGAGCGTCTATGCACGCCGCTTCACCATCCACACGATGAAACTGGTAGGGGCCAAATGGAACTTCATCCGCCGCCCCTTCATGATACGTGCGTTCTGGATAGGCTTCACGGCGGCCCTCATAGCGGACGGGCTGATTGCCGGAGGAATCTATGCCTTGCTCCAGCTCGATGTATATGTCAGCACACTTGTAACTCCCGCCGTCATGGGCATCACACTGGGTAGCGTGGTGGTCTGCGGACTGTTTCTCACGCTCCTGTGCGCCTTCTTCTCCGTGAACCGCCATCTGCGCATGTCGGCCAGCGATGTCTATCTGAAATAAGAACCATACAAAGCAGCATTATGAAAAAAGAACAATTCGCGTTCGGCCGGACCAACTTCATCCTTCTGGCCATCGGTATCACCATTGTCATTCTGGGACTGGTCCTCATGTCGGGAAGCGGTTCGACGGAGACACATTTCAACCCCGAAATCTTCAGTGCGCTCCGCATCAAGACCGCCCCGTCGGTCTGCCTTTTCGGCTATCTGTTCATGATTTTCGCGATCCTGTGGCGGCCCGCCGGAAAACATAAGACACAAACCCACAAGACGGAGGACAACGAATGAGCACCCTGGAAGCCCTTTTACTGGGCCTGCTTCAAGGCCTGACCGAGTATCTGCCCGTGAGCAGCAGCGGCCACCTGACGATAGGTTCCGCCCTTTTAGGAATAGAAGCCGAAGAAAACCTGATGTTCACCGTGGCGGTACACGTGGCCACAGTGCTGAGCACAATCGCCGTACTGGGACACGAGATATTCCGCCTGCTCAAGGGCAGCCTGTCGCCACTGGGCGAAGGAAAAGGCCTCGACCGTCTGAACGGAGAGCAACGCTATGTGCTGAACATCCTTGTCTCGATGATCCCCATCGGCATTGTGGGCGTATTTTTCAAGGATAAAGTAGAGGAAATCTTCGGCGCAGGCCTGACCGTTGTGGGCTGCTGCCTGCTGCTGACAGCCGCCTTGCTGGCCTTCTCCTACTACGCCCGCCCGCGGCAGAAGGAGAACATCTCCCTGCGCGACGCCTTCATTATCGGTCTGTCGCAGGCACTGGCCGTACTGCCGGGCCTGAGCCGCTCGGGCACCACCATCGCCACCGGCCTTCTGCTCGGCAACAAAAAGAGCAGCATGGCGCAGTTCTCCTTTCTCATGGTCATCCCGCCCATCCTGGGCGAAGCGCTTTTAGACATCGTGAAAGCCGCGCAGGAAGGCATGGAAGCCGCTTTCGGCGACCTGTCCGCCAGCGCCCTGATTGCGGGATTCGCCGCCGCCTTCGTCTCGGGCGTGATTGCCTGCAAATGGATGATCCGCATCGTGCAGAAAGGCAAACTCATCTATTTCGCCTATTATTGCCTGCTGGCCGGTATCATGACATTGCTATTAGGATAAGAAATCCCGCAGAAAGAGTTATGAATTTTCTTTCAGGACAGATTCTGGCTTTCGACAAGCCCTACGAATGGACCAGCTTCGGCCTCGTGGCCAAAGTGCGCTGGCTCATCAGCCGCCGCATGGGCGGCCGCAAGATCAAAGTGGGACATGCCGGCACACTCGATCCTCTGGCCACCGGCGTGATGGTGATTTGCACCGGAAAGGCCACCAAGCGGATTGAGGAACTGCAAAGCGGCGTCAAGGAATACGTGGCCACGCTACGCCTGGGGGCAACCACTCCGAGTTTCGACCTGGAACACCCCATCGACGCCACCTATCCCACGGACCACATCACGGAAGAAGCCGTCCGCGAAGCATTGAAACGCTTCACGGGAGAGATCATGCAGGTTCCGCCAGCCTTCTCGGCCTGCAAGGTGGAAGGAAAACGAGCCTACGACCTGGCCCGCAAGGGCCGCGATGTGGCCCTGAAGGCCAAGCCCCTGCGCATTGACGAGATAGAACTGGTAGCATGCCACCTGCCCGAAGAGATCAGGATCCGCGTGATCTGCTCCAAAGGCACCTACATCCGCGCCCTGGCCCGTGACATCGGACAGGCCCTTGGCAGCGGAGCTCACCTGACAGCCCTGCGGCGCACCCGCGTGGGAGAGTACGTGACAGACAACTGCTTCACACCGGAAAGTTTCGAGCAATGGCTGGAGCAACAGACCGTAGAGACCGAGTTGCCCGCCTGAAAAAACGCGAAGAGCCGCCCTCCTCTCCCCTCCAGAAACAGACAAAAACAAATACAATCAGTAAATAAATATGAAACTCTCACAGTTCAAGTTCAAACTTCCACCCGAGAAAATCGCCCAGTATCCCGCCGCTCACCGCGATGAATGCCGCATGATGGTGCTGCACCGCAAGACGGGACAGATAGAGCACAAGATGTTCAAGGAAGTGCTGGACTATTTTGACGAACATGACGTTTTTGTATTCAACGACACGAAGGTGTTCCCTGCCCGCCTTTACGGCAACAAGGAGAAGACCGGCGCCTGCATCGAGGTATTCCTGCTGCGGGAGCTGAACCGCGAACTGCGCCTGTGGGACGTGCTGGTGGACCCGGCACGCAAAATACGCATCGGCAACAAGCTCTACTTCGGCGAGGACAACTCCATCGTAGCCGAAGTGATTGACAACACCACCAGCCGCGGACGCACCCTGCGCTTTCTCTACGACGGCGACCACGAAGAGTTCAAACGGTCGCTCTACGCCTTGGGAGAGGCCCCTGTTCCTCGGTTTGTGGGCCGCGGCTCGGAACCCGAAGACCTGGAACGCTTCCAGTGTATCTTTGCCCGCCACGAAGGCGCCGTCACCGCTCCTACCGCAGGCATGCACTTCTCACGCGAACTGATGAAACGCATGGAGATCAAAGGCATTGACTTCGCCTACATCACCCTGCACTGCGGACTGGGTAACTTCCGCAACACCGACGTGGAAGACCTGACAAAGCACAAGATGGACTCCGAACAGATGTTCGTGGGAGCCGACTGCTGCCGCATCGTCAACAAGGCCAAGGACGAGGAACGGAAAATCGTGGCCGTGGGCACCACCGTGCAACGCGCACTCGAAGCCTGCGTAGGCACGGACCACCGCATCAAGGAATTCGAGGGCTGGACCAACAAATTCATTTTCCCGCCCTACGAATTCTCCGTGGCCGACGCCATGCTCTCCAACTTCCACCTGCCCTACTCCACCCTGCTCATGCTCACAGCCGCCTTCGGCGACTACGAATACACGATGGAGGCCTACCACACGGCACTGGAAGAAGGATACGCCTTCGGTCCCTTCGGCGATGTCATGCTCATCGTAGACTGATCCCGTCGCAACCTGACAAGAGTAAAGTACCGGCACCAGAGAAATTCTGCTCCGGTACTTTTTCATTCCGTACACACCAATCCCCCACCCGCCATGAAACTCTACATCGCATTAGGCTCCAACATAGGAGACAGGGAGGAAAACCTGCGGAGTGCCCTCCGCCTGACAGCCGAAGCCGCCGGACCGCTCCTGCGCTGCTCCTCTTTCCATGAAACCGAGCCCGTAGGCTTCTGTTCCTGCCACCGGTTTCTCAACGCGGCCGCCCTGTTCGAGACCTCACTCTCCGCAACGGAACTGCTGGACATCACGCAGCAGATAGAAATCCGCATGGGACGCACCACGAAAAGCGCCGGCGGAATCCACCATGACCGTCCCATCGACATCGACCTGCTGGCACTCGGAGACGAACACATCGACCTCCCCGCGCTCACCCTGCCCCATCCCCGCCTGCACCTGCGCCGCTTTGTGCTCGAACCGCTGGCAGAGATCGACCCCGCGTGGAGACACCCCGTCAGCGGACAGAGCATCGCCGGAATGACCGCGGCCCTGAACCGACCCGACATCGTTGAAGCCGACCGACCCACGGAGGAGATCCTGTCCGCCCTGAACCGCCTGCTGCCCCAATTGTCGGACACCGCTCCACAACTCACTTCCGACAGCCTCAGCCGTCTGCTGGCCTCGACCAGCACACACCTGTATCTGCTGCGCGACGAAAACGGAACCATACAAGGCACCGCCACCCTCTGTCTGTGCGCCTCGCCCACGGGAACCAAAGCCTGGGCGGAAGACGTAGTGACCGACCGGAACTGCCGCGGACGGGGATACGGCCGCGCCCTGGCGGAACACCTCAAGGCCGAAGGCCGCAGACTGGGTGCAAAGGCCGTACTGCTGACCTCGCGGCCCGCCCGCGAAGCCGCCAACCGCCTGTATGCCTCCGCCGGGTTCGAACGCCGCGAGACCAATGTCTACCGCTGGACAACGTCTGCCGGCGGCGAGATGCCATCGGCAGACGATGCCTCCAACACGGGCAATGAATAATTTTCCGTTTCTTCCGGTTCCCGGAAGCCGGCCGCGTGTGGCATGTACTCCCCCCTTGCGCGAGGACATGCGGCACGTTTTTATTATGCTTGTTTGCCACCGGATATTTTACAGGATTCTTTTGTGTCTGGGTAAAAATATTTACAAGGCATGTAAAAAATTTTACAAGGCGTGTAAATCTTTTTACAAGGCATGTAAAAAATTCCAGGTCCTTTCCCGATTTTGGCCGGCAGTCCGGGGCGTACTCTAAAAACGGATTTGCCGGCTCTTCCCGTCTGCCCGACATTGAGTTTCCTACGG
>VSQE01000106.1 GCA_009775705.1 Prevotellamassilia sp. | reverse complement strand
ACATAACAGAGGTGCAAAGACCAACAAGAAGAAAAGCGAAGATTCCAACAGGAATAGGTTGCCAAATCAACTCAAGTTTACCCCAATCAACTCCAGGGAAATTGACAATAATATCCGTGGGGGCAAACATTCCGAAAAGAACCAAAAGAATGGTAGCGGTAGACACTGTCGTTATCATCGCACGGCTGCTGACTTTGCTTCCAATACCGGCACCGACAAAACGACCGATGAGCATCATGAACCAATAGACAGCCACTAACAATCCAACCGTTGCAGCAGGAATACCATCTGCTACAAGATATTGCTGAACAAAATTGGGAACTCCGACTTCAATACCCATATATAGGAAAATGGCCAAAGCACCAAGAGCAAAGTGACGATGTCTCAAAGCTCCGCCTATAAGGCTCAGCTGCACAGGTGCCTGCTTGGGCTCTTCAATCTTCGTAAAGAGTATCACTATGAATGCCACAACAAAGATAGCCAAAGCGATCATCAATGCGGGGGTGGCATCTGCAATTTTAGCTTTAGTGGCATCTGCAATCAAAGCTCCCATAAGAATATAGCAAGCTACAGCTGCGGAAGAATTGAACACACCACCGATCTGAATCAACTGGTTGCCCTTGTTTCCGCCACCTCCAAGGAGATTAAGCATCGGGTTTACAACACAATTAAGAATACACATGCAAAGGCCAGCAATGAAGGCACCAACAAGGTAAACCGCAAAAACCAAGCCCAAATTTTCCTGTGCATCCAACTGACCGCTATACCACTGGATTAGAATACCAACACTACCTACGACAAGGCCTATAAGTGCCGTTTTCTTGTAACCGAACTTCGCAATAAGCATTCCGGCAGGGATACCCATGACAAGATATGCCACGAAGTTTCCGTAATTGCCGATCTGAGCAAGCACATTGGAAATTTCTCCTTGATTCTTGATAATAGTGGCCATCGGCGTACAAAGATTTGTAACGAAGGCAATCATGGCGAAGAGCGCAATCATCACAATGATGGCTCCCCATTGTTTTTTTTGTTGACTCATGGTCTTAATTTGTTTTATTGATTAGTAGTTTGATTATTTTGATTCACGGTCATTTATTCCTCTACTCCAAACTTATAAACAGTTTTCTGAGTGTATACGTCACCCGGCTTTAACACCACCGACGGGAAATATGCCCGATTGGGGCTATCGGGGAAATGCTGTGCCTCGAAACAGAGTGCAGAGCGACGGCCAAAGGTAGCGCCGTGCTGGCCTTTATAGCCATCAGCCCAGTTATCACTATAAAATTGAACACCGGGTTCAGTCGTATAGACTTCCATTGTACGCCCGCTGACAGGTTCGGTTATTTTGGCGGCAAATGAGAGTTCTCCCGGTTCACGTTTGTTCAGCACAAAGCAATGGTCATAACCTGCACCGTTTCTTGTCTGCTCATCATCGGCATCTATGCGCTCTCCAACAGGATGCGGTGTTGTAAAATCAAAAGGAGTTCCTTTCACACTGCGGATTTCTCCAGTCGGAATTGAATTTTCATCAATCGGTATATAAAAATCTGCATTTATTTCACAAACTACATCCTCACACGTCGGAGTAGGATCGGCAATACCCGCAAGCGAGAAGAACCCATGACTGGTCATATTTACCACCGTCTTCTTATTGGTAGTGCCTTTGTAATCTATCACTAACTCATTCTCATCTGTCCATGTGTACATTACCGTCATGTTCAGTTCCCCGGGAAATCCTTCTTCATAATAAGCCGAGACATAACGCAATACCACACATTTCTCATTTATTTGCTCTGCATCCCACACACGGGCATGAAAACCGGTAGGGCCACCATGCAAATGGTTGGGTCCGTTATTGACAGCCAGATTATACTCCTTGCCATTCAACGTGAATTTTCCGTGGCAAATACGATTACCGTAACGTCCTACCAAGGTTGAAAGGAATGGCTCCGGAGAGTTGATGCAACCGTCAATGCTGTCATGCCCTTGAATTACGTTGGCCAACTTACCGTTCCTATCGGGAACCATAATCGCGCATATAGCCCCTCCATAATTGGTTACAGCCACCTCGTTACCTTTTGCATTACGCAAAAAATAAAGGTCAGTTTCCTTTCCATTAATTATTTTCCGAAAATCTTCCTTATTCAATCCGGAAAGAGATTTATTGTTTTCCATAGTGTTTATGATATTGGTAAAATCCTTAGGCAAAATTGTCGAAAATATTTCACACTACAAAAGTTTTCCTCCTTTTTTTGTTATTATTAGTCTCCCAATAAAAATAAAATTATGCTGGCAGATTCTCGGTGTACGATTTACAGAGACTTCTTGCTGCGACCTGACGTACACGTTTTCTACAAAAGCAAGAAGTCCGGCAGATATGTAAAAAAAGAAAGTCGCCCTTATGATAAGTGGAGCGACTTTCTTTCCTTTATAAAATATAATCTTATTTCACCTTTTCCACCACAGCCTTGAATGCCTGCGGATTGTTTACTGCAAGGTCGGCAAGAACCTTGCGGTTGATTTCGATACCAGCCTTGTGCAGAGCACCCATCAACTGAGAATAAGACATTCCTTCCAAACGAGCTGCCGCATTAATACGCTGAATCCATAAAGCACGGAAAGTACGTTTCTTATTGCGACGGTCACGGAAAGCATAGGTCAAACCTTTCTCCCACGTATTCTTAGCTACCGTCCAGACATTTTTGCGGGCACCATAGTAACCGCGGGTCAATTTAAGGATTCTTTTTCTTTTTGCTCTCGAAGCAACGTGATTTACTGATCTTGGCATGTTTTTGTTTCTTTTTGAATGTTAGCGCCGGCAGTTTTATATGCTGGACTTTGGGCTAAGCACCCTGTTTTACTTAAATTTTACGACACTACACAATTTAACGAAGGCAGAGAAGTTCACGTACCTGATGTACATTTGAAGCATCAACAAGTCCGTCGTGCTGCAAATTACGCTTCTGCTTGGTTGTCTTCTTCGTCAGGATGTGACGATGATAAGCGTGATGTCTTTTGATCTTACCCGTTCCGGTAAGGCGAAACCTTTTTTTAGCACCGGAATTAGTCTTTACTTTTGGCATTTTCTTTTTGTTTTAAGTTATTGTATTAACTGCGGCTGCGTGAGATACCAAACACAACGCGCACATATTCTTCACATAACGCGGGCCGTTCAGAAATCCTCCCCTTCCACTTTCGGGCCAAGATATTCCTTGGGAGCTTTTACTTTGGGCGTTGTTTTCACAACTTTTTCCACGCTTTCGGCAGTGGTAGTGGCAGGTGAATCATCCTGTTTCTTTACATTTACTGCGGTCTTTTTCGGCGCAATAAACAGAATCATTCTTTTTCCTTCCAAAACCGGCATCTGTTCTACTTTTCCATACTCTTCCAAGTCATTGGCAAAGCGCAGCAAAAGAACTTCACCTTGTTCCTTAAACAGGATGCTACGCCCCCGGAAAAAGACATAAGCCTTGACCTTATCTCCCTCGGAAAGAAACTCCTTGGCATGTTTCAACTTAAAATTGTAATCATGCTCATCCGTCTGAGGTCCGAAACGAATTTCCTTCACTTCGATTTTCACTTGCTTCGCCTTCAGTTCCTTCTGCTTTTTCTTTTGCTGATACAGAAATTTGGAGTAGTCTATCAACCGGCAAACCGGAGGCGTTGCATTGGGCGAAATCTCAACCAAATCCAAACCTTTTTGCTCAGCCAGTTGCAACGCCTTATTGGTAGGCATCACTATGGCCTCCACATCATCTCCCACAATTCGCACTTCCCGCGAACGGATCTGTTCGTTTATGCGATATTGCAACTTCATTTTATCATTTTTCATCAAATGGTAAATCGTCTTTTTGGTTGGTTGTACTTATATTTATATTTCAAACGGCTGCAAAGTTAATAGTTTTTTGTCATTTCAATGACTTCCGCATTAATTTTCTTTGCAAAATCTTCGACTTTAAGTATACCTTGATCACCCTCGCCCTGTTTTCGGACTGCTACGGTGCCCTCGGCAGCCTCTTTCTCGCCGACAATCAAAAGATAAGGAATATGCTTCATCTCGTTATCACGGATCTTACGCCCGATCTTCTCGCTGCGCTCATCCACATAAGCACGTACATCCAAATCTTCCAACTGTCTGCACACTTGTGCGGCATAACCATTGTATTTATCGGAAATCGGAAGTATAGCAACCTGCTCGGGCATCAACCAAAGCGGGAAGTGACCGGCCGTATGTTCTATCAAAACAGCAACAAAACGTTCCATGGAGCCGAAGGGAGCACGGTGAATCATTACTGGACGATGTTTCTGGTTATCGGAACCTGTATACTCCAATTTAAAGCGTTCGGGCAGGTTATAGTCTACCTGAATGGTTCCAAGCTGCCAACGGCGTCCCAAAGCGTCCTTCACCATAAAATCCAACTTCGGACCGTAAAAGGCAGCCTCACCGTATTCTATATGGGCTGGCAATCCTTTCTCCTCGCATGCTTCGATAATAGATTGCTCCGCCTTTTCCCAGTTTTCCTCAGAACCGATATATTTATCCCGGTTCACCTTGTCACGCAATGAAATCTGTGCCTCAAATTTGTCAAAATCCAGAGCTTTGAAAATTATGAGAATGATATCCATGACACGGAGGAATTCCTCTTTCACCTGATCGGGACGGCAGAAAATATGGGCATCGTCCTGCGTAAACCCACGCACTCGGGTCAGACCATGCAATTCGCCACTCTGTTCATAGCGATAGACCGTTCCGAACTCTGCAAGACGCAACGGAAGATCTTTATACGAACGGGGTTTCCAAGCATAAATGGCACAATGATGAGGGCAGTTCATAGGCTTAAGCATGTATTCCTCGCCCTCCTCCGGAGTATGGATCGGCTGGAAAGAATCCTTTCCATACTTAGCGTAATGTCCCGAAGTGACATACAGATTCTTGGATCCGATATGGGGAGTCATTACCTGCTGATAGCCAAAACGTTTCTGTATTTTCTTCAAAAAGTCCTCCAGACGAAGTCGGAGGGCCGTACCTTTGGGCAGCCACATGGGAAGTCCCTTTCCTACCAGATCGGAAAACATGAACAATTCCATATCTTTTCCGATACGGCGATGGTCGCGACGTTTTGCCTCTTCAAGCAACTGGAGATATTCATCCAACAGTTTTTTCTTCGGAAAAGATACGCCGTAGACACGTGTCATCTGCGGGCGCTTTTCGTCTCCACGCCAATAGGCGGAACTTACAGCCATAACCTTGACGGCTTTGATTGGAGCCGTGCTCAAAAGGTGCGGACCGCGACAAAGGTCGGTATATGCTCCTTGAGTATAAGTGGTAATCTTTCCGTCTATCAATTCTTCTATCAACTCATTTTTATAAGTCTGCCCGCGGTCACCAAAGAACACAAGTGCATCCGCTTTGGATATTTCCTCACGCTTCAGCACTTCCTTCTTT
>VSQE01000105.1 GCA_009775705.1 Prevotellamassilia sp. | reverse complement strand
TCTGCAAATTGTGCAACTTTTTCATTTGTAAATATTTAGAATTTTAATTCAACCAACGGGTAACATAGTATCTTTTTGAACAAGATGGGACCTTTTTTAAAAAAGATCGGATGTTTTTTTCACGTTAAGCAACGAAAAAAACCGCCCATTAGGCGGCTTTTCAGGGTTCTTCTATTTTGGTAGTGCAAATATAATACATCGGCGGACGAAATGCAAATACCGTTTAACTTTCGTTTACAGTTGGACGAAAAAGGCTTCCGGTCTTATCGGCGCTAAACGTGAAGCGTTTGCGGGACGATTATTCCCACCGGACCGGACGTTTGTTTTACCGTTCTGAAAAGGAGGCTCTCCATGTAAGGAGTTGCAGCGTCTGGTGCCGGACATCTCGCAGAATGAAGAGGACGGCTATGTGACCTGCACGGTCTGTTCCGAAGTCCCTCTCCGTGTGGAGCACCGCGAGCCGATCATGCGGGACGGAAGGAGAGCTGTCGGAAAACCACAGCCTTCCTGCTGCTGGAATAGGTTCTGCCTGTTCTTCTGTCTCGTGCTTTTTTTGTAAGTTTGCAGACACGGAGGGGCGGGTGTCGCATTCGTCCCGTCGTATTCTTAATCCGTTTGCTTTATGAAAAAACTTCTCTTGACCGGAATATTTCTCTTCATGGCCGTCGGCACGGTGCGGGCTGCCGTGTCCGATTCCCTGACCGCACGGGCCGCCTTGCTCGCGGCTCGCGGCGATGTCGGCGAATTGCGTCCGCTCTATCGGCAGCATGCCGGCAGTTTTCCCGTTTACGTGCGGCTCTATTGTGACATGGCCCTTTCGCGGGCCGACGGACATTACGGACGCATGATAGCGTGCATAGACAGCCTGGTGCGTCACTATCCCCGCCGGCTTGGCACAAACGGCCGTCTGGCGTTGGCCGAACTGAAGGCCGAGGGACTGAGGCAGGAAGGCCGCTACGCGGAGATGCGTGACTATTGCCGGCAGGAAGAGGCTTACTTCAGAAAAAAACGGGTGGAGGCCGTCAGGCTGGACATTTTGCGCCATTATGCGGACAAGGGCGGTCGGCTGGCCGGAGATTCGCCCCGGACTCGGTTGCTGGGACTGGCGGACCGGGGACTTGTTTTCAATTTGAGACAAGACTTTGGCAAGACGGCCGGACAGCTGGACGGATATGCCCGGCTGACGTGCGGACTTGTTTTGGGAAGAGCCTTCAGGCGTGAGGCGCAGGCGGTTGCCTGTGCCGATTCGTTGTTGCGCCTGTATGCCGATTCCTTGGATGCGGAACAGACCACCCTCTGCCTGAAAACGCAGGCAGAAGCTCTCATACGCAAGGGAGCCTGGCACGAACTGGGAGATTTTGTTCGCCGCGGCGTTGGGATGCAGCGGCCCCACGGTGCGCCGCTGGCCTACTATGGACGGTTGGCGGCGGCTTTGGCCGATTGTCCGCCCTTCCGGTTAGAGCGGCCGGAACGCGACTGCTCCGTCGGTGTTACCTATGAATGGCCGCTCACCGTCGGGCTGAGGTTGAACGGCGGGCCGTTGCTGCCGTATCTGCTCGACACGGGTCAGGGACGGACGCTTGTGCCCGAAGCCCAGGCCCGCATGAGCGGCATGACACTGCTCGACGACACCTTGTCCATTGCTTCGCCGGCGGGGATGCTGGATGTGTGTCCGGCTCTGGCCGGACGGATTGAGGTGGGCGACATGGTGTTGCACAATCTGCTCGTTTATGTCGTACTGGACAGTAACAAAGTGGGCGAGCCTTATTCGCGTGTGCTTGGCACGGACGACCTGATGCGCCTCGGCATGGTGGATTTCTATCCTGAGAAGATCGTTTTTCCCCAGGAAGGGCGGCAAACTGCCGGCAATGGCCCCGATCTTTGTGTGTCGGAGGTGAACACGTTGCGGCTGCATGCTGTGGCGGGAGGAAGCGACTATACTTTCAGCTTCGATACGGGATGTCCCGAAAATGTATTGTCCGGAGCCGTATTCTCGCCGTCGGATACGGATGTGCGGAATTTCCGTCTGCTGTCGGCGGGCCGGTATCTGCCCGTTTACGACTTACAGTTGGGCGAAGGAAAGGCGGCCGATCATGCGGGCCTGTTAGGAGTTCCCTTTCTGCACAGCTTTGACCATCTGAGACTGGATTTCGGCCGGATGAAAATGGTGCCGGGCAAAGAGCGCGAGTTTGTGCGGTTCACCGTGCTCGACTATCTGAGTGATAACGATCCTTTCTCGCTGGAGCGGAATGTGCGGCCGCTGCGTCTGATGGCGGCTGATGAGGTGGAAAGGGATTTCGTGGATCTGGCGGTAGGCACCGGCAAGAACCGCCCGCTCGAGGTGGCGGAAACAGCCGCCCGGCTGGACAGTGTGCTGGACGGCCGGGCGCCGGACGATGCCCACCTGACGGTTTTGGAGGCCCGTATGACGGCGCTGGTGGCGCTGGGCCGTTATGCCGGGGCCGCCGCTGTGGGGCGCAAGATCCTTGCGGACCGGTACTATTCCGGCGCGGCGGCCGAGGCTGTGGCCAAAAGGGTCGGTATCTGTGAGGCTGCCGCGGCCTGCCCTGCCTCGTCGTTAGAGGCCGGAAGCGATGAGACCGTCTTGCCTTTTGAGACGGGCAAGGATGGCGGAAGCTATGTCCCGGCGGAGATGAACGGAAAGGAGATGCTTGTCTGTGTGGATCCGTCGGCGCAGTGGACGAGTATCTCGGACAAGACCGCCCGCCGGCTGAAGGCGGACCGGCTTGGCAAGAACGGAGAGGTGGGGCTGATACGTGAACTGCGCTTAGGCGCTTTTACGGTGCGCGATGTTCTTTGCCGGATTCTTCCGGACAAGGATGCGCCGGTTTCGTTGGGATTCAATGTCCTCGGTCTGATTCCGCAGGTGGAGTTCGGACGGGAGGGCGTGAGGCTGCTGCGCCGGGAGCGGACCGATGCCGGTGCCGGTTGCTCTCTTTGTTTTGACGGCCGGCTTTTCGTGCAGGGCGAGACACGCACGGAATATGTGTCGTTGGCTTTGACGCGGCACGGACGGAACTCGATCCGGAAGTTCGGCGAGGCTCCTGTCTTTCTGGGAGGAGTGTCGGTTCCGGCGGCGGATTTCGTTCCGGGCGATTATATGGTGGGCGAGGCCAGGATGGACGGACAGGTATCCATTGACTATCTGCTGACCCGCGTGCCGCGGCTGGTTTTCGATTTCCGGAACATGCGGCTTGTCACGGAATAATGTCCGCAATTCTCCGTATTGCCGTCTGTGGAGCGGGAAATTGTAAATTTTCTGCTAAATTTGCAGGGCATAAAAGCGAAAAGTAGAAGCATGACAAAAAAGAAGGTACTTGTGGCGATGTCCGGTGGAACGGACAGTTCGGCCGTGTGCATGATGTTGCTGGAGGCGGGCTATGAAGTGAGCGGACTGACCCTTCGCGTCTGGGATCTGCCCCGGCAGCTGGCGGGCGGCGGTGACATGCCCGATTTCATCCTGAAAGCGCAGCGGCTGGCCGCCCGGTTGGGAATTCCCCATCGGGTGGTCGATGTGCGGGAGCGTTTCCGCGACAGCGTAGTGCGCTATTTTCTGGACGAGTACGAGAACGGCCGTACGCCGAATCCCTGTGTCGTCTGCAACAGGAACTTCAAGTTCCGTTTGTTGGTGGAAGAGGCCGACCGTCAGGGGTGCCGGTGGATTGCCACGGGGCATTACGTAAAAACCGAGCGGCAAGCCGGCCGTACCTATCTGTTGATGGGGGACGATCCGAGGAAAGACCAGTCCTACTTTTTGTGGCGGGTGCCTCAGGAGGCGCTTGCGCGTTGCATCTTTCCGTTGGGCGAGATGGAAAAAACGGCCGTGCGGGAATATTTGTGCCGCCGTGGCTTTGAGCCGGAAGCTACTCAGGGAGAATCCATGGAAATTTGTTTTGTCGAGGGAGACTACCGCGACTTTCTGTTGCGGGAACGTCCGTCGGCAGGCGGCGAGGACCGCTGCGGCTGGTTTACGGATACGACCGGGCGAAAGCTGGGTGAACACCGCGGAGTGCCTTTCTATACGGTGGGGCAGCGGAAAGGACTGGGCATAGCGTTGGGAAAACCTGCCTATGTGCTGCGCCTGAATGCGGAGAAAAGGACTGTCGTGCTGGGTGGGGAGGACGAATTGAAGACGCGGGCCTTCTTTGCGGAGGATATGCAGTGTGTCTGCCGGGAGGAGTTTTTCGGCCGGCCGGATCTGATGGTCCGCATACGTTATCACAGTCGGCCGGTGGCCTGTAGCGTGAGCGAGTTGCCGGATGGCCGTCTGCTGGTACGGACCGCCGGTGATGTGAGTGCCGTCACACCGGGACAGAGTGCCGTTTTTTATGTCGGGCAAAGACTGGTGGGCGGCGCGGTGATCGCTTCGCAGAAAGGCATAGGCCTGTACGCGGAACGGTGAAGAACGGAATAATTTTAAAACATACGAAGAGATATGAGAATCATTATGCTTGTGTTCCTGCTGGCTGGTTTCATCGCAGCCCAGGCTGAAGACGTGGCGTCCGCTTATGTGAAAGTGAGGAAGACGTACCGCTATCGCGTGTATCTGAAGGACAAGAAGAACAATCCCTATTCGGTGAAACATCCCGAAGCCTTTCTGTCGCAGAAGGCGTTGGACCGCCGTTCCCGGTATGGTATCAAGGTGGACGAGAAGGATCTGCCCGTAACCCCGCTCTATTTGGAGATGCTGCGGAACAAGGGCTTCAAAGTTCTGCATACCAGCAAGTGGAACAACACGGTCGTGGTGGAAACCGCGGACACGCTGAAGGCGAACCGCCTGCCCGAAGCCAGCTTTGTGAATAAGGTATGTCGCGTATGGATCGGTCCGGACAGCGTCTATGCCGGTAAAGTGACGGACAGACACGAATTGCTGGAAAACCGCATGGACACGCTGCGCGATTATTACGGAAAGGCTCGGCACCAGATAGATATGCTCAACGGTGTGCGGCTGCACGATGCCGGTTTCAGAGGCGAGGGCGTGACTATCGCCGTTGTGGACGGCGGCTTTTACAATGCCGACTGCATTGCAGCCTTGAAGAATTGCAAGATTCTGGGAACAAAGAATTTTGCCCATCCCGACAAGGACGTGTATGAGGAGCAGGACCACGGAATGATGGTGCTGTCGTGCATCGGGACAAACGTTCCTTATTCCTATGTGGGAACGGCTCCCGAGGCCTCGTTCTATCTCATCGTGAGCGAGGAGGGAGAGGCGGAATATATGGTAGAGGAGGACAACTGGTGTGCGGCCATTGAATATGCCGACAGTGTGGGAGCCGATATCGTGACAAGTTCGCTGGGCTATTATGCTTTCGATGACGAGAGCACCAGCCACAAATATCACGAGCTGGACGGCCGGACGGCCATCAACAGCCGCTCGGCCTCGTTGGCGGCAAGCCGCGGCCTGCTTGTGCTGAACAGTGCGGGCAATGCCGGAGCCGGTCCCTGGAAGAAAATCGGTTTTCCGGCCGACGCCTCGGACATCCTGACTGTGGGAGCCGTGAAAACCGACAGCGTCAATACGGTATTCTCCTCGGTAGGTAATACCGCCGACGGGCGTATCAAGCCGGATGTCATGGCGCTCGGTCAGGCATCACAGCTGCTGGTAGCCAATGGAACCGTGGGAAAGGCCAACGGAACCTCCTTCTCCACTCCGATACTTTGCGGAGCCGTGGCCTGTCTGGTACAGGCTTTCCCGAACAGGAAACCTCAGGAAATCATTGAGGCCGTGCGTCGGGCCGGCGACAACAGCATGCACCCCGACAATATATACGGATATGGCATCCCCGATATG
>VSQE01000104.1 GCA_009775705.1 Prevotellamassilia sp. | reverse complement strand
ATCCATATTGCATCTGCGGTTTTCATGCCACAAATTTAACACTTTTCTCAAAATCCATGCACCGCCATTTCGGCTTGGGCCCAAATATAGCGCATTTGTCCAGACTGTCCAAATTAAATCCGGAAAATCTTCAAGCGACCTTATTTTATTAATCATACCAAACAAAAAGACGAAATATCAGTATTTTGTTTGGTATGATTAATAAAATAAGGTATTTTTGCGATATGGAAATCATTGCAAGACAACAATACGTTGGCCATATCCTGAAATATGTAGGCAAGGGCATGATGATTGCCCTTACCGGACAACGGCGCGTAGGCAAGAGTTATGTGCTCCGCCTGCTTGCTACGGAAATAGAGAAGAAAGATCCGGAAGCCAACATCATCTATATCAACAAAGAAAAAAAGAAATACGACAACATCAGAAACGATGACGACCTGTCACTATACCTTGACGAGAAATTCGTGGAAACCGCCAACAATTACCTACTCATTGACGAGGTGCAGGACATAGCGGGATTCGAGAACACGCTCCGCAGTCTCAATGCCGACGAGGAATGTCAGATCATTGTCACCGGGAGCAATGCGAAGATGCTTTCTTCCGAACTGTCCACCTATCTCGGCGGCCGCTACATCGAAATCCATATCCAGAGTCTTTCTTACAAAGAATTTCTGACCTTCCATCAACTCGTAGATTCCGAAGAGAGCCTTTCCAAATATCTTGAGTTCGGAGGATTGCCCCATCTGTACCGTCTCGGGCTTGAAAACGAAGATATGGTATGGGAGTATGTGCAGAACATCTATAACACGATTGTCCTGAAGGACGTGGTGCAGCGCGAGAAGCTGCGCAATGTCACGCTGTTTGAAAATCTGATGGCGTATGTGAGCGACAACACTGGCCAGCTTGTTTCGGCCTCTTCCTTGTCAAAGTATCTGAAATCCCAACGGATGGAACTTACACCCCTGTCTGCCATCAATTACCTCAGAGCCGCCTCCAATGCTTACATCATCAACAAGGTACCGAGATATGACATTCATGGCAAACGGCTTCTTGAGACCCATGATAAATACTACTTCGAGGACCTCGGGCTTCGCAATCTGCTCGTGGGCGGCAACCGTACCGGCGACATCGAGAAAGTGATAGAGAATGCCGTTTATCTCCATCTAAAGAATCTGGGCTACAGAATCACGATAGGGACGCTGCCGAACGGTGAGATTGACTTTATAGCTGAAAGAAACGGCCAGCCGGCCTACTTTCAGGTGGCCTATCTCATTGTCGACGAGAAGACCACGGAACGGGAGTTCGGCAACCTGCTGAAAATTCAGGACAACTATCCCAAATATGTCATCTCGATGAACCCGATGACGAAACCGCAGAACTATGAAGGAGTAGTCCACCTCACCCTCCGCCGGTTCCTGACAAGCGAGGTCTTCTGATCCCTCCTCTCTCCGCAATTACACCGGCAACGGCACCTGCGCAAAAAGAGGGAAAAGGCCGCCACGAAGGTTTCCCTTTCCCTCTTTTACGTATGTCCGGTCCGCACGGCCGTCACTTCACGATGACCGTCGGCTTGTATTTCATCTTGTGCTGGTTGGCCTGAAGCTCCGCAACGCTGATGTTGAGCTCATCGTCCGAACGGCCCCAGCCTGTGGTGCCTTTTATGTGTTCGAGCTTCTTTCCCGCGCTCCATATCAGGTCAATGCGCGTACAGCCGGGATCCAGCGGCGGGAACTCATACACCCGGCAGAACCACTCGCCTGCCACGGAATGCATCCAGTAAGTCTCGTCCAGAGGCAGGCCCCACACCTTGACGAGGGGATATTTCTTGCCCGTGCGGCTGTCGCGGATGTAGGTGGCGGACTGGCTCTGATAATAACGCTCGTTCCATATCATCTTGGAGACAGTGACCAGATAAGTCCCTTTCTTCGTGCACCAGATGGCATCCTTCTCTCTCACCGACTCTCCCACGGGAGGTTCCACCGTGTGCAGTTTCGTATAGACGGCAAAGGTCTTGTAGTCCGTGGGATCATAGTTCCGGCTCGCCTTCTCCACCTCGGGCACCCTGATGTCCGGTGCGGAACAGTCATAACGGATGGTCTCCATCTTCCCGGGAGCGCTCCCGTTGTAATAATAATAGTTGTTGGTGATACACGACTCCGTCAGGAACATGCCGACGAGGAGCACCATAATAAGGTTTTTCATAATAGTCTTGTTTAAATAAGAAATTTGTCTGAGTTTATTTCTCCAGGATGTCTTTCACATAGAAACGCCTGTCGCTCTGCAAATGGTCGGTGACGCGATACAGGGCGATTTTCCTGACACTGTTGGGCAAACGGGGAAAGACTACCGTGACCGTGATCCGATTGCCCTCCATGCCGCGGAGGTGAAAATGGTCCCAGGCCTGGGCCGGAACGGAACGGCGCGCCTGATAGTGGACTCCGGTGTCGCTGTCCACCAGGTAGCATTCCGGACCGCCGAACTTGAAGAACTCGTCGTCACTGTCCACAATCTGCTCAAATATCAAATGCGTCTCGGTGTCCGTATGGCGCATGCGTATTCCGCGCGAGCCATGGCCCGTGGCCAGCGGCAGATCGTAAAGGATGGGCCAGCCGTCCTCTGCCCGCGCCGGCCGCTTGTCTTCCGGCACCGCCGTGCGGGCCGCCGATGCGGAAAGATCCTCGCCGGCCGACATCCGGCCTACGCTGTCCGGCAAGGGCAGGCTCTGGCACGGCGCGACCTGTACCGAAGAATCCGGCGTCGCGGAAACGCGGGCCACAGACGATGCGGCCCCGTCCACAATCTTCAGCACAACGGCCTGCCGGCCCTGACCGGCCGAAGCCAGCCCCGTCATGCCGACAGCCGCCAGAACGGCCAGCCAGCGCGAGGCAGGAGCGCACTTGTGCCGGCCCGCGGACTTCATCTCCACGAAACGTCGCCGCACAAAGGAACAGTTGAAGCCGTCGGCAAAGACCGGACACTCCTTCATGGTTTCCTCCAAGAGCAACGTCTGATAGGCCAGGATTTCCGTTCCGGCATCCAGCACCAGCCTGTCGGCCTCGAACTCCTGGACATTGCGCAGTTCCTTTCTCGCCATCCACACGAAGGGATTGAACCAAAGCAACCGGCAGCACACGTCCATGAGCAGCCCCTCGGCCGAATGTCCCAGCCGGATATGCGCCTGCTCGTGCATCACGATCATCCGTTCGGCACCCTCCGTCAGCCTTTCGGCCGGCAGAAAGATGCGGCGGCTGAAGGAGAAAGGCGTGCCAACCTCCGGACAGCGCACGATGCCGCCGTCCGCAGCGGGACACCGCCGCGCCATGCGCCGGCAACGCAAACCGAGCGCCAGCAGCTGAACGCCCATCAGGAGCAGCAACAGGACGGACACTGCAGGAACTCCCCACACCACCGCCCGAAGAGGACGCTCAAAGGCCGGCGACGAGACAAACGGAGTCTCGGGACGCGCCTGCGGCAAAGCGGCATGTACCGTAGTGTTTGCGGGCAACGTGCGGAAATACTCGTCGGCCTGTGCCCGCGTCAGTTCCACATATCGCGGCTCACGGAGTTCGGACAACCGCCCGTAGGCAAGATGAAGGGCCGGCACAGCCAGACAGAAAAACGGGACGGAGAGCAACAGCCGCCGGCACAGACGGTAGTCGGCCCTGCGGCGCAGGAAGACCACATAGGCAAACATCAGCAAAGCGGACAACAGCAGCATCCGGCCGCCCAGTTCCAGAACATAAAGCAGCGCATCCATCACTCGGTTCCTCCATCCGTCTCCGCCATTTCCTTCAGTATCTCACGCAGCTCCGCCTTGTCGATCTTCTCGTTGCGGGCAAAGAAGAGCAGGAAGTTGCGCATGGAGCCCTTGAAAAGGGTGTTGCGCGTTTCCTCCATGAAGCCGCTGATATACTGGTCGCGCGACATCAACGGCTTGAACACATTGACCTTACCCTGCCGGTAAGGCTCCACAATTTTCTTTTTTGTCAGCACCTGCATCACAGTCAGCACCGTGGTATAGGCAGGCTTCGGTTCGGGCAACACCCCGACAAGGTCGCGCACCGTGGCCTCGCCCTTGTCCCAAAGAATGTTCATCAGGTGCAGCTCCGCTTTCGTCAGCGACTTTTTCTTCGTGTCTGAATTCATAATACTTTCATTTAATTGCACTTAAGAAACTGTCCGGCCGTTGACAGCCTCCTTTTCCCTATTTTTTCTACGGCAAATATAGTATATCCGGAAACAGCTTCCAAATAAATTCATAGTAGTTAATACTATTCAAATAGTTTTAAGATTTACATTCGGGAACAACCCTACGCCAACACGAAAAAAGGGACGAGAAAAGACCGCCGGAAATTCCGGAAAGCAGACAGACAACGATACCCTGCCCGATTCTTTCGGAACCTGAAAGGCCTTGCGCCGTTTCACGTTTAGCGGCGATAAGCCAAAAGGGCATTTCGGGCCGAATGTAAACGTAGGTTAATTAACATTTGCTTTTCGCCTTCGGAGGCTGTATATTTGCACTACCAAAGTAGAAGACCCCTGAAAAGCCGCCTAATGGGCGGTTTTTTTCGTCGCTTAACGTGAAAAAAACATAGTATCTTTTTTAAAAAAGGTCGGAACTTTTTCAAAAAAGATACTATCTTGTGAAAAAAAGGTCCGTTCACGCCCTTTTTCCGAAAAGCCTCAGTGTTAAACTTCCTGTAGACACGTTAAATAATTAGAAATTATCAATTAGTAATTAGAAATGAAAATTCCCAATTGCTAATTGCTAATTCCTAATTGATAATTGATAATTCCTAATTAACGCGTTCCAGCTCGCGCATGTCCTCCAGTTTTTTCGCTTCTAAAAACTCGTAGATGCCACACAAGTGCTCGCGCACGCGGCCGCCGCCGAACTCGTAGACCTTCGTGACCAGTCCGTCCAGAAAGTCGCGGTCATGGCTGACGGTGACAAGCGTGCCGTCGAACTCCTGCAAGGCCTGTTTCAAAATGTCCTTTGTCCGGAGATCCAGATGATTGGTGGGTTCGTCCAGAATGAGCAGATTGACCGGTTCGAGCAACAGTTTCAGCAGGGCGAGCCGTGTGCGCTCGCCGCCGCTCAGCACCTTCACCTTCTTGGTACTGGCCTCTCCGCCGAACATGAAGGCCCCCAGCAGGTCACGGATTTTGAGGCGCACATCGCCTTTGGCCACATCGTCAATGGTCTGATAGACCGTGAGGTTCTCGTCGAGCTGGGAGGCCTGGTTCTGGGCGAAATAGCCAATCTTGACATTGTGGCCCAGCTTGAGCGTTCCCTCGTGCTCCAGCTGGCCCATGATGCACTTCACCAGCGTGGACTTTCCCTCGCCGTTGCGGCCCACGAAGGCCACCTTGTCGCCGCGTTCGATGGTGAGGCTCACACCGGAGAAAACGCAATGACCTTCGAAGGACTTGCCCACCCCCTCGGCCACAACGGGATAGCTGCCCGAACGGGGCGAAGGCGGAAAGCGCAGGCGCAGGGCCGACGTGTCCTCTTCGTCCACCTCGATGAGTTCCAGCTTTTCAAGCATCTTCACGCGGCTCTGCACCTGAAACGTCTTGGAATAAGTTCCCTTGAAACGCTCGATGAAGTCCTTCGTCTCCTGGATCATCTTCTGCTGCTCCTCGTACTGCTTCATCTGCTGCTCACGCCGCTCGGCACGGAGCGTGAGGTAGTGGGAATAGTTGACTTTATAGTCATAGATGCGGCCCATGGTCACCTCGATGGTGCGCGTGGTAATGTTGTCCACGAACTTGCGGTCGTGACTGATGACCACGACGGCCTTGCCGTTGTTGACGAGA
>VSQE01000103.1 GCA_009775705.1 Prevotellamassilia sp. | reverse complement strand
CCTGAAAAATATCCAAACCTCAACACTCAAAAAACAGAGGCTGCGCCGTAAAACTTAATTACGACACAGCCTCTTTTCGTATTAGGGACGGGGATATGCTTTTTATCCGAATTTGTTAGGATCATTGTTACGGAGTCTGGATATGACCTCTTCATCGGCCGGAAGCCAATTTACGGTGTCGAGTTTGTCTATGGGAAGCCATCTGGCATCTTCGTGTTCCAGAAGTGTTGGCTCTCCGCTTTTGAGCGAACAGAGATAGCAGTGCATGATGAGGTGGAACCTGGGGTAGTCATACTCTACAGTGCAGAGCCTGTCTCCAACTGTTATCTCGGCGGAAAGTTCTTCACGTATCTCCCGTCTCAATGCCTCGGCGGGCTCTTCTCCGGCTTCCATCTTTCCGCCGGGGAATTCCCACCAGCCTTTCCATTCGCCATATCCGCGTTGTGTGGAAAATGTAAGGCCGTTACGCTGGATGATGGCGGCTACCACTTCTATTGTCTTTTTGTGAGGTAACATGGTCGGTCTGTCTGGGTATGTCGAAATTACGGCTGCCGGTTTTTCTGCCGGCACGCTGGCTCTGGGGATCTCCTCTCCGTGGGTATTTGCAAAGATAAGGATAAAAAAGAATTTTCCGTGTATCTTGGGACGTATTCAGAAATATACTATATTTGCAGTAAATAAATGGGGCATATTTTGTCCGGAACATGAGCATACTATGAAAACAGGAATACTTTCAGTTATCATCATGGCTTTGAGTCTGACACAGGGATGGGCGATGAAGGTGAAAACCTTGCCCCGGACTTTGCGCAATTATCCTTCGGGAACCATCGACGAATATCATTTCCGCCCCGGATATGTCGTGGTGAGAGGATGCGTGAAGAATGTCCCGCAGGGCAAGTACGGAACGCTTGGTTTCGTGGGTATGGATATGTTTCTTGACAAAGAGTTCGTGGAGGCCATCAAGGTGGATAGCACCGGCCGTTTTTGTGCGTCCATTCTTGTCCCGCATTCCCAGTTCTTTACCTTAGGCTCTTTCGGCTCAGTGTTTGCCGCCGTAGGCGACACGCTGGATGTCACCATCGAGGGCCGTTCCGGAACGGAGGGCGATACGGCTGTTTGGGGAGGAACGGGAGCTACGGGCGAGGTCAATCGCTTATGGCCCCGGCTGCGCCGGCAGTTCTTTTCCGACGATATGGAGAAGAAGCCCTGGGAGGCTAAGGACAGACAGGTGATGATGGAATGGAGGGGAAAGAAACTGAAGGAGTTCCGCGCTGTTGTCGGAGCCGTAGACGCCGACACGCTCAGTCTGATAGACGGATGTTCGGACTTTGCCCGGGATGTGCTGAAAAGCAGCCTGCTGGCGCGCATACCGGAACAGATAGGCGCGGCTTTTAGTCTGTACAGATGGAATATTATGGACGAACAGCGGAATACGCCGCCCGAAAAGGTGGTGCGCCGTCAGGAGGTGTGGAATTTCCTGCACGAGTGCGAACCATACATTCTGGACAACCCGTGTATGCTTTTTGCCGACGGCGGAAGCCATCTGATCAACAATCTGGAGTTCGATCCGCTGGACGCATTTATATATCTTGGAGACGAATTTTACGGGGAGAGCGGGAGTCAGGACCCGGACCGGCTGGCCGACTATAAGGAGAACTTAGTCCTTCCTTCCACTTACGACCGGCAGGACCACGAAAAGATGCTGGAGTACAGGCAGGGCAGACTTCTGTCGGTGGCCGATTACTACCGGATGGCGGGCGACAGTATATGTAGCCGGTTAGGGCTGCACAACAACTTCATGATGCAGATCTGTCTGCTGCACGAAATCATGAGGGATGCGAAGGACGCTTCCGAAGCGTGGTTCCCACACACGCTGGCGGAGCGGTTCGCCGGTGCCATTCCGCAGTTTGCCCACAAGATTGTGGCCCACCGTGCTGTCGATGCCTACCGGAAGTTTGTTGCGGGCAGAGAGGGGCGCAGGCCGGAAGCATCCGCCTCTCCCGAGGGCGATGCCCTGTTCAGCGCTTTGGTGGAGAAGTACAAAGGAAATGTCCTCTTCATGGATTTCTGGGGAATAAGTTGCGGTCCATGCCGGAGCGGCATGCTGGACCAGCGTGACGTTGTGGAATACTTCAAGGACAAGCCGGTGCGTTTTCTTTATATATGCAATGAGAAGAACTCTCCGCGCGATCCGAGCGAGGCGTTCATGAAGCACAACAACATTAAGGGCGAGCACATCTACCTGACCAATGACGAGTGGAATTTCCTTGCGAAAAAGTTCCAGTTCATCGGCATTCCGTTTTGCGTACTCGTAGACAGGAAGGGAAACATCGTGACGCATGAAAGAAGCAAGATGTCGAGAAGCCTGATAGAGAAAATTCTGGAGGAATAGTGATGGCTTCCGCATGAAGAGATTGATTATACGGTAAATTGTCATACTTTTTTATAATGCTCCGCATCATTTTGTGCTGGAGCACTATTATTTTTAAGATTTAACATAATTTCACCCCCCCCATTTTGCAATTAATGGGATTTGGAGTATTTTTGCCCCTGTATTTTGTGACAAATTACAGGAAAGAGAAATATAATCATTAATAATTTTAAATTCATAAATTACCTGACTATGAGAAAAATTACATCTTTTCTCGTAATGTTCCTATTAATGATAGGAGCAGCGAGCGCGCAACAACCCCAGACGTCGGATGCGCCTGTTGACGGCCAGTGGGCCCAGAACACGACGTGGTATTTTATCCAGTTTGTCAATTCGGATGGCTACCACACGAACGGTTATCTGGGCACCGAAGGCAGCAGCTATGTCAATGATGCCGGTGTTCTGTTGCTGAACGGCACCACCAAGCCTGTGAACAATGGCGGATTGTGGTGTGTGGTTGGTAACGAAACCGATGGTTACCAGTTCTATAACAAGGGAAAAGGTACGGGCTTCGTGCTGGGCATTACCGGCGGACTGGCCAAAATGTACGCTACTTCTGCTACCGAAGGCATCAGCACGGCTTTCGATTATGCGGCATCTACGGCAACTTTCACTGGCGATCTGGCCAATGGTTCGTATGCCACCTATAAAATTCACGGTTCGACCAATGGGTATTGGAACAACAGCGACGGTGCTCCCAAATGCCATCTGTCCATCTGGGACAATGGCAGCGCTTTGAGCGACCCAGGTTCGGCCATTCAGTTCACGGAAGTGACGGCTGAAGAGTTGGAGCAGATCGAGGCCTTGACCAATGCCTTGACCAATGCGATCCAGCCTACGACAATCATAAACGGGCAGTTTGCAGAAAATACGCAGTGGTACCGTCTGAAAATCCGTTCTACCAAAAAAGTCTTGACAGATATTCTGAGCGAGGAAAACAGGAATAATGACAATAACGACAATACCACCTATACCGGTCTGTATGCGTTTACCGGTGATCTGAATAACGGCTTCCAGATTTATAACTGTTTCGTAGGAGCCGGCAAGGGGCTTACGGGAGAAGGCAACAACAATGAAATCCTGAAATGGACGGAGAATCCCTCCACTTTCTTTTTGAGAAAGAATACGGCGAACGGATATCAGTTCCAGCTTGAAGGAGAAGGTACGAAATATATCAATGACGTGAAAAGCCAGCTCGGTATCTGGACTGACAGCAAGTCTGCCGAGGATAGTGGTTCTACATTCACTTTTGAGGCGGTGACGGATATGGATGCGGTTCAGGCTGCATGGGCGGCTGTAGCCGAGGCAGTCTACGAAGAGGCAAATACGTGGGCTACCAGCCCTGAATCCGCTAATCTTGTTGGAACAAACCCCGGAACTTATCGTCAGGAAGATCTGACTCTCCTGCAAACGAACATGCAGAAGTATTCCACCGAAGAAAACCGTACTTTGGAGCAAATGAGAGCTTGCGTACAGGAATACAAGGCTTTTAAGGATTCCTATATCTTGCCTGAGGCCGGTAAGTACTATCGTCTCATCTGTGCCTATCAAGGTTTTGAAACGGGCAGTCAGAAAGTCCGCAAGGCCATTCAGAACAATGGTGGTGGTCTGGGATGGGCCACAGCTTCGGAGGACAACACGAATATCTCGCAGATATGGACGCTGGCTCCTGTGTCCGGTGGTTTTGCCATGCAGAGCCTTCGGGATGACAAATATCCTGCCGTGCAGGGCCGTCAAAGTTCAAACTATGGCATGTCCGTTCCGTCTACGGTTACCCGGCTGAATTTTCTCGGTATCGGTACCGGACAGTTCAATATACTGACTGTCGGCAGCCATAGCTCGTTCCATACGGGCGATCATAATGGCGGCGCTGGTGTAAGCGGAAACATCGTGGCTTATGGCGGAGGGGCAAATTCCCAGTCTGCCTGGTATATTGAGGAAATCACGGTAGATCCGCTCGCTTTGGCCAAGATGCAGCTTCGCGCTTTCCACGATGACAATGTCTCCACGTTCCCTGTAGTAGCTGCCGATGTAGATCAGGTGATCTGGCCCGGAGAATACAATTTCCCCAGTGTGGCCGACAAGGCGGATCTGTTCACCAACGCGCTTGCGCTTAGTAGCGAAGGCAAGGATCTGGCAGCCGTCAACCGGGCGGTTACGGACATACGGAATTACAGAGATCTGGGCCGCAGTTATGGCAATCCCGCTTCTGTGACTTATGAGTTCAAGGCAGAATACGGTACCATCATGCTGCCCGGTAACATTGCGGTTCCCGCAGGAGTGAAAGCTTATACCTGTAGCGGTGCGGATGAGAACGGGGTATTGAATCTCTCGGATCTGCCCACCGGTTTCAAGGCCAATACTCCTTATATCGTGCAAGGAGAGGTTGGCAAGAAGTATCAGCTGATCGGATATAATGCCTCCAACAACCAGGCAAACACAGCCGGAATCCTGACTGGAGTATATGAGAGTACAACCGCTCCGGTAGGTTCGTATGTTCTCCAGAACAAGGGCGGCAAGCTCGGCTTCTACAAGGTGATGGAAGGAGAGCAGCCCACCGTGGGTGCCAATCGTTGCTACGTGACATTGACGGCCGAGGACGGTGAGCAGTCTGCCGTGCGTGCCCTGTTCTTCAGCGGTGACGTGACCGGTATCGGTGCGGTCGGCAACGAATGCCCGACGGACGCTCCTGCCGTTTATGACCTGAGCGGTCGCCGTGTAGAGAAGATGCAGAAAGGCGTTTATATCATCGGCGGCAAGAAAGTGTTGGTAAAATAAGAATGATGTAGAACAATAAACAGCCTTCTCCCTTCCTGCTCCGTGCGGGCGGGAAGGGAGAGGGACCGAATAAAAAAAACTCCGAATAATATGAAAAAGTATATTCAACCGTCCCTTACAGTGATCAAGATGGAAACTGAGGATATCCTCTGTCTTTCGGTCAAAGATGAAGCCGCAGACAAGGATGCCGAGGTATTGAGCCGTAGAAAGAACGGCTGGAACAGCAGTATCTGGTCTTCCGACGAGGAGAATTGAGCAGAAGCGCATAAAAGATAAAGAACCGGTTCGTGAGAAAGTCCCCGGAGGCAGTTTAGGGTAATTCTGTGCTCCGTGCGGGCTTTCTCTTTTTTTGTAGAGTGTTCCGGCAGGGGAAATCGTCGGACCGGTATATCCTTCGGGGGAGGATGAAAAAAGCCCCTATGTCGTTTCACGTTTAGCGTTGATAAGCAAAACGGGCGTTTCAGACCGAATGTAAACGGAAGTTAAATGGCATTTGCATTTCGCCCTTGGATGTATTATATTTGCACCAGCAAAGTAGAAGATCCCTGAAAAGCCGCCTAACGGGCGGCTTTTTTCGTTGCTTAACGTGAAAAAAACATAGGATCTTGTTGAAAAAAGGT
>VSQE01000102.1 GCA_009775705.1 Prevotellamassilia sp. | reverse complement strand
CTAGCGTTCATCCTGAGCCAGGATCAAACTCTTCATTGTAAAATATTATTTCTTTCTTTTATTCTGAATCAAATCCGACTCACGCTTTTCGAACTTATCAAGTACTCTGTTTATTTTTCTTCCTTCCCGTAAGGTCCGGAAGTATTGACGGTAGTAATTACCCAAACTGCCATTTCATATTTGAAGCGGCAAGTTTGCTCTCTTGTACTTCTCTACTAAAGTTTTATGAAAATTTCTCAAAGATCGTTTTGTATTTGCATCGCGGTTATTTCCGTTTAGCGAGTGCAAAAGTAGAGCATTTTTTTCAACCTGCAAACTATTCTGCGTTTTTTTTGATAAAAATTTTTAGTTATATACATTTTTGCAATGTGCAGAATGCAATTATTGAAAATAAAGCTTTTTTTCGAGGACAGAGTGAGCGCCTTCTCACAAATCTATCGTCATGATGTAATCGTTCATATAAAAGCCCTCCCCGATGGGATTGTCCACCTCACGGTGTACGATCATCCCCATTTTCCGATAGAAAGCAAGCGCACTGTTGTGGCGGTTGACGTTCAGTTCCACACGGGCTGCGCCACAGCCACGGGCATACGAGAGGGCATGAAGGAAGAGCGCCCTACCCACTCCTGTCGCTTGGAATGCCGGATGGACATACAATTTCTGGAGATGGAAGAGCGTACCGCTTTCAGGCTGCACAGAGACATAGCCTGCCGGAACACCGTCTTTCTCGGCCAGAAAAAAGACATGCCCTTCCCGAAACTGGCGTTGCAGGCTTGACAAGGAATACATCCATTGCATCATATAATCTATCTGACCGGCTGTCAGTATGTCGCGGTAAGCAGCGGGAAATGCCAAGCCGGCGATCTGCCGGATAACAGACAGATCGTTCTCTGTAGCCTTACGAATGCTCATATCCTTATACATATTATTATATATTATATTGTACGTCCGACGGGTCCCGTCTGTGCGTGGCCGGACATCGGCAAAGCAAATTTACGAAAAAACAGAAATCCGGAAGATGCAGTGTAGTTTTATATGACTGTTCGCTGAACTTTTTGTGGAGTAAGGCTATGATGATGGGTAAACAGACACATCTTGCCGTTTTTTACAAGGCATGTAAAAACTTTTACAAGGCGTGTAAAACTTTTTACATGCCTTGTAAAAGTTTTATATTATTACTCCCGACTTATAGGGAAGTTTATTGCCTCAATGGATTAACGGCATTTTATGGGCCGCTATCCTCATCAGCCCCTATTCCACCCGTTGCTTACTTCTGAAAACTATATATAGCCTTCTCCATCAAGAAAACGGGCCGCCCTCCGTTATGGAAAGGGCGGCCCGAATATCGGATTTACCGGTCTGGAACTACCGGTCAGCGTACTTGAATCTTACGGACCTTGTTTCCGGACTTCATGATGTAGACTCCGGCAGGCAGTTTGGACGCAGCCTGCGACGGCATCGTTCCGGAAAGTACAACGCGGCCTGCGGCGTCATATACCGTAACACCATCGGTTTCGGCTGTCTGAACTCCGGCCATGCCAGTGAGGCAAGTTGTCTTCACGGCCACATATTTGTCGGCAGCACCGCGAGAGGCGATTTTTACCAAAACTTCATAACTGCCTTCCTCGTCATCATTGAACGTCACGGTAAAACTTCCGCCCTCGGCAGGCAACGTAGCCGCAGAGAGGGTGAACTTTCCCTTGTCGGCACCTACGAGTGTCAGACTTACGGGTTCGTTCAGGTTCTCGGTCACAACTTCAACGGGTTCGGAAACGGCATCCACGCCAGGAGCCGCATAGAGCGCCACCTCGGGAACAGAAGGACGGATCACAGGAAGATCGGTGCGTCCGTAGCTGACATCATCGATGTAATAAGTAGCGGCATTGTCCGTTCCACGGGTGCCGGTGAAGCTGAAGCCCATGAAGAAGACATCGTCCAGTTCAAGATCTGTAAGATCTATGTGGTACTCCTGCCACTGACCGGACTCATCGGCCGTAGCGGGCATGGAAAAGCCTCCCACCAGCGAAGTGCGCATTTCCTCGCCGTCAAGAGCAATGTAGACCAGTTCCAACCGGTCGCTCTGACCATCGGCCAAATAGTCACCGCGCACACGGAAAGTGAAGATCTTGGAAGCCGCATTTCTGAAATCGAGGGCCGGGGTCACCAGCATCATCCGGCAAGGGGTGCCCTCGCCTACCTCTATCTTGCTGTCATAAGGGGTAACCTTGGCCACTTTCTCGCCGGCCGAAGCATCGGTCTCAGGAAACTCGTAGCCCCACCAGGCACGTGTTCCATCGACGGCAAGATTCTTCCATCCCTCAATGGAAAGGGGCTTGTTGTGCTCTGCCCCACCGAAAGTCTCGTTGAGCAACGTAAGAGGATGTGTGGCATCAAGTGGCAGTTCATCACCTTCGGTCTCGGAAAGAGCGGAAGGATCAATACCGGTTCCCTGCAATTTTACGGCTATGGTGTCTACTCCGTAGGCCGTAAACAGGAGCGTGTCTTTCAGTTCGCCCGCCGTGCGGGGAGCGAACGTGATTTTCAGAACGCTGCCGTTCTCACCGCTATTCTTGAGAATCATGGTATTGCTGATGCGGAAATTGCCCGAGGCGGACTTGAAGGCAATCTTTCCGTAATCCGGCAAATTGGCGGATTTCACCACTACAGTCTGCTCCTGCGTCTCACCGATGTTGGTGACGGGGAATGCGGGAATCTCGGCCGGATCGATACTTACGACAGGCGGATTCTGAGGATCCATGGCGATGCCCGAAAGACGGATCATGCTGACGGGCAGCAGTTCGGGAGCGGACGGGCAGTCCAGAAGCAGATTGGCCGTATGTACTCCCGCTGCGGAGGGCACATAAGAGATAACCAGATCCGTCTCGCTTGTTCCTACCTTGATGGTATTGGCGGACACCGAAAAATGTGCGGCGCCGGCACCGGTGAGATCGATCGTGATGTTTCCGGGCAGATTCCGGGCAGAGATGTGAATGGTTCCCACTTCGGTGGTCTCACCCACTTTGCCTTCGGCACGGGTGAAGGTGGTGTTGTCAAAACTGAGCGCAGGTTTGCAATCAGTAATATCCTCCTTGTCACGTGGCCGGAGAACGGGTGCTTTCAATGAGGTGAAAAGACCCGTCACGGTCAACTCCTCCATCGGAACGGATTCGCCGAGCAAATCAGAACCTGAGAAGAGCCGCATGGCCACTTCATCAGTATCATCGGTCAGTGCCATAGGCTGTGAGGTAAAGACGCTCTCACTGTCGGCATCCTTCACCGTCACACCGCTGACACGCACCAGACGGTTGAGATATTGGGCAGGGCTGTTTTTCAACTCAGCCAGCGTAGCTTCGACAGGCACTGCCACATTGCCGGAAGAGAGCAAAGTGCCCATCTTCACGTCTACGGGCACCCACACATTTCCTTCCACTCCGTAGAGCTTTCCGGGAGCACCATAGCCAATGAGGCCAACGATGCTGTCGCCTCTGACATATTCGGTCGCGAGCTGTAAGTAACGGTCAACGAATACCGTGCCTCCGTCCTTGTCCTGCATGTGGAAAGCCGGCATTTCCAACTGTACCATCTCGACCTCATCATCGACAAGGAGGGTCTGCAAATGGGTTAACACAACACCGGATTTCAGGCGATAGATACTCCTGTCGTCTGTGATTTCAAGGGCATTGAAATCCTTCAGCGTCTCGACCTCAGTCACAGGCAGGGTATTCCAGCTAAGGTTTACTTTCACATCTTCCGCACCTTCGGAAGAGAGAACTATCTGTGCAGACTTCTGCGAAGGATCTTTAGCCGTCAGTTTCACAGTCAAAGAAAAACCTTCCTCTGACATGACAGCGGCAGCGGGAGCCTCGACAGACGAGATAGAGACATCACTCCCCTCGGGCAACGACAGGGAAACATCTCCAGTCAGGTTACGGCCTCTCACTTTCACGATTTTCTCTATTTCGGAGCCCTGAAGCAGATTGCCAAAGTCTACATTTCCGGGAACTGCAGATATGCGAGGAGCATCTTCGGCAGCCCCAGCCTGGAACAGACCGGCCCAAGTATCGGCCACACGGATGCAACCAAGTTCGGCCTGTACTCCGGAATTGACATTGGAAGCTGTCTGGCGCAATTCCAATGCCTGAAGTCCACAAAGACCGAGCCGGAGATTCTGCATGATGCCACCGGACAGTTCGCCCGTGGCAATCCGAGCCGTGGGTTCGGAAGGTTCTTCCGTAAAATCGACGGGATTGATATAGAGTGACATACCATCCTTGCCGTTCAGCTCCTCGTTGATGGTGTACTTCACCACCATAAGATAGGTCTTTCCATATTCCAAATCTGAAGTATAAGCGGTTTTCGTAGCCATGGCACTGGGATTGATGCCCAACTGATAACCGGTGTTGCCGGTATTGGCACGAGCATAGATCTTACCCCTCTCGGCTCCTGTAGCCTTGTCGACAAAATCAGACATGTTGCGGGTCAGGAAAGAGGCGAAATACTGATAGTTGCCCATTACGGCATTGACTTTTATCAGAGCCGAAAAATACACCGAGCCAGACGTGATACCATAGACTTTGTTTTCGGGATCTTCGTTCTTATTGAACACGGCATATACTTTCTGACAAACAGAATACAGGCCATCACTCGGCTCTCCGGAAGTCAGGCTGATGCTCTTGCCTTTTACCCCGCCGGGATAGCCGTCGTAGGAAAGTTGCTCACCAACAATTTTGACCGGATTGTTAGACTGGGAGCCATACTGCATCCAACCGCCACTACCGACGAGTTCATCGCCTACACCGTAATCTTCAAAATTGTCATGCCAACTCCACTGTGCGAATGCGGCGGCAGGAGTGACCAGCGCCACAAGAAGCATAGCAAACATGGCAGAAATGCTTTTGTAGATTTTTTTCATAAGAAAATTATTAAAGTAAATGATATAAATATTATATGCCTATTTACGAACACTGTGCAAAAATAGGAATATTATTACACTTCGACAAATCTCCCCGTCTTTTTTTTACTTTTTGAAAAAGTTCTAAAGCTTTTACAAACGTTCTTCCAGAAAAACGGTCGGGAGACAGGCTCTGATTCCGACATCGCCCCAAAAAAGCTCCGGCTACCCATCAAGGGCAAAACCGGAGCTTCGTATGGAAAATAGTCTAAAGACTTGGCTTATCAATCGTCCCAATAGCTGCCACCCGCCTCCTGCTCATCGCAGTCTCCTGCGGGACTTTGCATTTTCCGGGAATCGAAATGATCGGTGGAACCTCCTACCGGAATGTTGGAGGTTGCGAGTATCGTCTCGCCGAGTTGCAGTTGCACCACGTTACAAGAGGGTACTTTATATTCATTCTTCATGGTTGTCATGCCTTCTTGTTTATTTTACAATGACCTTCTTGCCATTGACGATATACAGTCCCTTGGTGACTTTCTCTACGCGACGGCCGGAAAGATCGTAGGTGTTGTCCAACTGACCGGGAGCTACCACCGTCGCATCGTTGATACCGGTGTTCAGACCGTCCTCGCCTCTCAGGCGGATACGAATACTCTGCACTGAAGCCGGAGCTCCATTGCGATCAGTAGCCGTCATGTACCAACGGAAAGCATGGAGACCGGCCTCGGCCGAAGCTGCCTGCATGATTTCACCGTTGCTCAGGGCATAGAAGCCGCCGTCCATCATCTCGCTGCCGGAAACGGCCTTGTAGATACCGTTAAAGGCATAAGTCACCTTCGTAGAGGAACAGTCGATAGAAGCCTGTGCGGTAGGAACGACCGTCACTTCACCAAGCTGCAACGTCTTCTCGCCGGCTTCCTTGGCACGGATGAGATACGGAGTATTGGGGAGCAGCTGGCCGGAAACTTTCTTGATTACTTCCAGCTCCGTGCGGTCAATGGTTCCGTTCTCGTCGTCATCATATTGGTGCATGGTGTAGATCTCGGCCAGGTCGCAGTCTGCAGCCCAAGCCGCGCAGTCAACGTCAAACGGACCAT
>VSQE01000101.1 GCA_009775705.1 Prevotellamassilia sp. | reverse complement strand
AACCCGCCCCCCCTATAGACGGGAAGGCCGGATCGGACCGGACGTTTGTCCCACTTTTTGCAAAAGTCGGTCATCCGCCTTCCGGCGGGGCCTCCGAAAGGGAGGACACGGACTGGAAACTGCACAAAAAGAAAAAAACGGAAATCCGCCGCACGAGGCGCCGGTACGTAAAGTTTGTAAAAATCGGGGCCGGCCGGAATATTATGCGTACCTTTGAAGAAAATTCAGGTTCATCCCCTATTTTCATACTTTTATGATTGCGACTCTCATCATTCTTGCTCTGTCCGCCGCACTCTTCGTCTCGGGGCGTGTCCGCTCCGACCTGGTGGCCGTATGCTCTGCCCTCGCCCTTGTGCTCTGCGGTGTCCTCACCCCCGAAGAGGCCCTCTCCGGTTTTTCCAATCCCGTTGTCGCCATGATGGCCGGCCTGTTCATCGTGGGCGGCGGCATCTTCTCCACCGGTCTGGCCAAGATGGCCGGCAGCCGCATTCTGGGCCTGGCCGGCACCAGCGAGACCCGCCTCTTCGTGCTCGTCATGGCGGCCACAGCGGCGGTGGGGGCTTTCGTGAGCAACACGGGCACCGTGGCCCTCATGCTTCCCATCGTCGTGAGCATGGCCCGCGGCGCAGGACTGTCGCCCTCGCGGTTTCTCATGCCTTTAGCCTTTGCGGGCAGCATGGGCGGCATGCTCACGCTCATTGGTACACCGCCCAACCTCATCGTGCGCGATGCGCTGGTCGATGCCGGCTATGAGCCGCTGTCGTTCTTCTCGTTCACGCCGGTAGGCATTCTCTGCATCGTCACGGGCACGGCGGCCCTCCTCCCGCTTTCGCGGTGGTTCCTGCGCGGGAAGTCGGCTTTGGCAGCCGTCCGGGGCGGCAAGAGCCTGGAGCAGCTGGCCGAGGAATACCGGCTCACGGAGAGCCTGATGCGTCTGCGCGTCTCCGCCGGAGCGAAGGTGACGGGCCGCACCGTGAAGGAGCTGGATGTATACGGACGCTACGGCGTGACGGTCATCGAGGTGCGCCGCACCACCTCCGGAAACAACCGTCTGCTGCGGCGCGTGACGCAGTTTTCCGTGGCCGACGTGAAGCTGGCCGAGGGCGATGTGCTCTACCTCACGGGGCCGGCCGAGGGCACGCGCCTCATGGCCGCCGAGAACCGGTTGGAAGTGTTGTCGGGCAAGGAACGGCGCAAGCGGCTGAGCTTCTACGATGTAGGTATGGCCGAGGTGCTGCTGCTGCCCACCTCGAAATTCACGGGTCGCACGGTGGCCGAGACCGACCTGCGCAAGCGGCTCGGCCTGAACGTGCTGGGCGTACGCCGCCACAGCACCTATCTGCTCACGGACATCAAGAACATCCGCCTCCATGCCTCAGACGTCATGCTCGTACAGGGACCCTGGAGCAACATCTCCCGCCTCACCGAGACCGACGACGAGTGGGTCGTGCTGGGCAGTCCGCTCAAGGAGGCCGCCCGCGTCACCCTGGACTACAAGGCGCCGGTAGCGGCGCTCATCATGCTGCTGATGGTGGCGGCCATGGCTTTCGACTTCATCCCCGTAGCTCCGGTAACGGCCGTGATGTTGGCGGCTGTGGCCATGATCGTGTCGGGCTGTCTGCGGGGTGTGGAGGCCGCCTACAAAACCATCAATTGGGAGAGCATCATCCTTTTCGGAGCCATGCTGCCCATGTCCGTGGCATTGGAGAAGACCGGTGCCTCGACCCTCATCTCGGGCACCCTTGTCGACACCTTCGGCGGTGGCGGCCCCTATCTGTTGCTGGCGGCCGTCTATCTGACCACCTCCGTGCTCACGTTCTTCATTTCCAACACGGTGACGGCCGTGCTGATGGCTCCCATCGCCTTGAGCGCCGCCAGTGAGAGCGGCGTGAATGCCGTGCCGATGCTCATGGCCGTGACGGTGGCGGCGAGCATGTGTTTTGCCTCGCCCTTCTCCACACCTCCCAACGCGCTGGTCATGTCGGCCGGCAGCTACACGCCGCTGGACTACGTCAAGGTGGGCCTGCCCCTCCAGCTCCTCATGGCCGTGGTGATGATCGTGGCCCTGCCCCTGATCTTCCCGTTCTGAGCGCCGCTGCGGAAAACAGCCCGGCCCGCCCAATCACGAGATTGGGCGGGCCGGGCGTATAATGTATTTATCTTTCTTCTTATCCTAACAGGCGGGCGGAGAGTTTTTCGAGCATGTCGCGTGTCATGCTGTCAAGGTCGTACTCCGGTTTCCAGTCCCACTCCTGACGGGCACAGATGTCATCGAGGCTGTTGGGCCAGCTGTCGGCGTTGGCCTGTTTGAGGGGTTCCACCTGATAATCCATCTCAAACTCGGGCTTGTACTTGCGGATGGAAGCCAGGATGCCTTCGGGATCGAAGCTCATGGCGGCGATGTTGAAACCGTTGCGGTGGATGAGGCGGGCAGGGTCGGCCTCCATCAGCTGCACGCAGGCATGGAGCGCATCGGGCATGTACATCATGTCCATGTAGGTACCGGCGGCGATGGGGCAGGTGAATTTCTCGCCGCGCACGGCGCTGTAGTAGATGTCCACGGCATAGTCGGTGGTGCCGCCGCCCGGAGGCGTCACGTAGGATATCAGGCCCGGGAAGCGCACGCTGCGGGTGTCCACGCCGTACTTCTTGTGGTAGTAATCGGAGAGCAGCTCGGTGGTCACCTTGCTCACGCCATAAATGGTGATGGGGCGCTGGATGGTGTCCTGCGGAGTCTTGTCGTGCGGAGTCTCCGGACCGAACGAGCCGATGCTGCTGGGGGTAAACACGGCACAGTTGTGCTCACGGGCCACCTCCAGCACGTTCCACAGGCCGTCGATGCCGATTTTCCACGCCAGCTGCGGCCGTCCCTCAGCCACCACGCTCAGCAGGGCCGCCAGGTTGAAGATGGCATCGATGTTGTACTTCAGCACAACGGTGGCGATCTGCTCGCCGTTCGTCACGTCGCAGATTTCATAAGGACCGCTCTCTTTCAGGATGCCCGTGGGCTTGGCACTGGGAATATAGCCGGCCACAACATGCTCGTTGCCGTAAATGCCGCGCAGTTTCATCGTCAGTTCGGAACCGATCTGACCGGTAGCTCCGATAACCAGGATATTTTTCATTGTCGTGTTATTTATGAGTATTAAGTGTATTTCGAAATCAGTTGCAAAGGAACACTTTTTTTTACAAAAATAATAGGAAACCTCCTGTTATTTTCAAAAAAATCCGTTCCTTTGCAATGCTGTCCCCGCAAGGGCTGTGCCCCGCGCAGCGAAACGATTCATTCTCTATATAAATTGTATAATCAGATATATTATGTACGGTAAATTTCAGGAACATCTCCAACACGAGTTGGAAGAAATCAAGGAAGCCGGCCTCTACAAGAACGAGCGTCTCATCGAAGGACCTCAGCAGGCCGCCATCTCCGTCAAAGGACAGGAAGTGCTGAACTTCTGCGCCAACAACTACCTCGGCCTCTCCAACCATCCGCGTCTGGTCAAGGCCGCCAAAGAGATGATGGACCGCCGCGGTTACGGCATGTCCAGTGTACGCTTCATCTGCGGTACGCAAGACTCCCATAAGGAGCTGGAAGCCGCCATCTCCAGCTACTTCAAGACCGAGGACACCATCCTCTATGCCGCCTGCTTCGATGCCAACGGCGGTGTGTTCGAACCACTGCTCACGGCCGACGACGCCATCATCAGCGATGCCTTGAACCACGCCTCCATCATTGACGGCGTGCGCCTGTGCAAGGCCAAGCGCTACCGCTATGCCAACGCCGACATGGCCGACCTGGAACGCTGCCTTCAGGAAGCACAGGAGCAGCGCTTCCGCATCATCGTCACCGACGGTGTCTTCTCTATGGACGGAAACGTAGCCCCCATGGACAAGATTTGCGACCTCGCCGAGAAATATGACGCCCTCGTCATGGTGGACGAGAGCCATTCCGCCGGCGTAGTGGGCGCCACGGGTCACGGCGTGAGCGAGTTCTTCAACACCTACGGTCGCGTAGACATTTATACCGGCACCCTTGGCAAAGCCTTCGGCGGCGCCATGGGCGGTTTCACCACCGGCCGCAAGGAAATCATCGACATGCTCCGTCAGCGCAGCCGTCCCTACCTGTTCTCCAACAGCGTGGCTCCCGCCATTGTCGGCGCCGCCATCGAGACCTTCCGCATTCTGGGCGAGAGCAACGAGCTTCACGACAAACTGGTGGAGAATGTCAACTACTTCCGCGACAAGATGATGGCCGCAGGCTTCGACATCAAGCCCACCCAGAGCGCCATCTGCGCCGTCATGCTCTACGATGCCAAACTCTCGCAGGACTATGCCGCCCGTTTGCAGGAAGAGGGCATCTACGTCACCGGCTTCTACTATCCCGTAGTGCCGAAGGACCAGGCCCGCATCCGCGTGCAGATTTCCGCCGGCCACGAGCGCGAACACCTCGACAAGTGTATCGCCGCATTCATCAAGGTGGGCAAGGAACTGGGTGTGCTGAAATAATTAGCAATTAAAAATTAGGAATTAGCAATTGGGAATTCACCATTTTCGATTGCTAATTCCTAATTTTTAATTGCTAATTAATTTAACGCGTATTCAGAAAGTTTAACTCAGAGGTTTTTCAGAAAAACACCGAGACCGGACCTATTTTTCACAACATAGTATCTTTTTTGAAAAAGATAGGACCTTTTTTCAACAAGATAGGATGTTTTTTTCACGTTAAGAGACGAAAAAAACCGCCCTATAGGCGGCTTTTCAGAGATCTTCCACTTTGCTAACGCAAATATACTACATCGGCGGGCGAAATGCAAATGCCCTTTAACTTCCGTTTACATTTGTCCGGAAGAGGCGCCCGGGCTTATCGGCGCTAAACGTGAAACGGCACGATTCCGTGGTGTATACGGTACAGTTGTCAAAAGGAATGCCGCATAAAAATCATCGTCGGTTCACAGGCGATGATCTGACAGTATATGTAGTTGATATGGAACACCACGAAACAGCCGTAAGACGTCTTACGGATAACCAGCTTCAGGAGGCCTATGGTAATGGCATCGATATGTTTTATCTGTTATGTCCGTGAACGTGGCAAACAATGTTGCAAAAGACACTACATAATTCAAAAAAAACGTATTTATCTGATCTTTTCACCTCAAATTTAGTATCTTCGCGACCGGTAAGCGCTCCCGAGAATTCTGAAGAAAAGAAAACGGGGGGCTCCGGGGTCAGTTTGTTATTGGCATCTCACGGCCGGATAAGAAAAAAGGAAGCCGGACGAACCGCTCTATAAGCTACGCCGCACGTAGCGGACTTTCCCGACAACCCGCCAGCCGTCACCTCCACCACGCTGAAACACGGCAGACTGCACTTCTTCATACATTCGCAGCAGAGCCCGGTGGGAAAGGCCGACTATGCCTTTTACCGTAAACCTGTAATCACACATTCTATCACCCCATATAAAAAAACTTTGCACAATGGATTCCGCAGAACTCTTCCGCTGGGTGCTCGACAACCTCGATTACTGGGTCGTCACCCTCTTCATGGCCATCGAAAGCTCGTTCATCCCCTTTCCCTCCGAGGTGGTAGTGCCGCCCGCCGCATGGAAAGCCATGACCGACGATTCCATGAACATCTTTCTCGTCATCGTCTTCGCCACCGTGGGAGCCGATATAGGAGCACTCGTCAACTATTGGCTGTCGCGCTGGCTGGGACGCCCCGTCATCTACCGTTTCGCCAACAGCCGGCTGGGACACGTCTGCCTCATCAATGAGGAGAAGGTGCGCAACGCCGAAGAATACTTCAGGGAGCACGGAGCCGCCTCCACCTTCTTCGGTCGCCTCATCCCCGCCGTACGTCAGCTCATCAGCATCCCCGCCGGACTGGCCCGCATGCCCCTCGGTCCCTTCCTGTTCTACACCTCTCTCGGAGCCGGACTCTGGAACACCATCCTGGCTCTCATCGGCTATGCCATCTATCGCTTCACAGACCTGAAGACCACCACCGATGTCTACCGGCTCGCGCAGAAGTACAGCCACGAACTGGGCTACGTCCTGCTCGGATCTGCCGCTGTGGTCGTGGCCTTCCTCATCTATAAAGGTATGCGGAAACAGTCGGAACGGCCCTGACCCGCTTTTCCCGAAACACTTATTAATAGTAAATAATAGTAAACAACCGTACGCATCGGTCCGGTAGAAAATCTTTCTACCGGACCGATGCGTACGGTTTCAGCCTGTAAGCCGTAGTGACACCCCCTGTCTCTACC
>VSQE01000100.1 GCA_009775705.1 Prevotellamassilia sp. | reverse complement strand
TACATGACCTGCCTGTACGGAATCCGTGCCGTCGCCAAGCGTTGCGGCATCACCAAGCATATCACGTGGCATCAGAGAAGTCATAGTGCTTTTTCTTTCTAGTTAAAACACAGATACTTACAAGTGTTAGCAACTTGAAAGGTAACGATTTAGAAACTAGCGATATTCTGTGTTTCGCTCAATAATGCATCAATCAAAAGAACGCTTTATACTACACAAAAGTACAATATAAATTCGATATTCATATATACATACCATCAATAAACACAGAACATACAGTTTTTTCATACTATAATATTCTACTTTTTACATAATTTTAAAAAGGAATGTCGTCATCATTCACTATAATAGGAGGCTCTTGTCGATTATGCACCGCCTTTATAAGACGAGAAATAATAGAGCCTGATTCTTTTCCGTAGTATTTGCGCATATATTCGTCAATCATGACTTTTTGCGCCCCAGAAGAAAAATTACGGCGGTGGGTATCGTCCACTTCGGAGTGACATTTAATACACAGACATTCAAGGTTGCCCTCACGATTGTCGGTCTTAACTCCATTTTTGTGGTGGGTTTGCATATAGTAATGGTCGAAGCCGTCCTCCACTTGTGTGCCACATCGTTCGCAAGTAAATTGTTTCTTTGTACGGTAAGCAAGTGAAATTTGCTCCCAATTTTTGACATAGCCGAAAATATCCACATCATACTCCGTGGGTTCTTTCACATCACCCGCTTCTTTCAGGATTTCCACAAAGTCGGTTGAATCGTTCACCCGTTCCGCTTCTTCGTCCATCAGCATACGTTTGCAATAACCGCATAGCTCCATGCCCTCAACTTCCACTTCTTTGTGAGCATTACGCGAATAAACTTTAATAGGCTCTGCATTGGTAAAACGATAGGCATCACGACCGAAGTTTTCAATGGCGGTGCATTTACAGACGTGAAACTTGGGTTGACTTATGCGTCCCTGCCACTCGAAATAGAAAGCAGCCTTATACATAAAGCCACGGCGTTTTACCCCCTCGTCATCAATATAGAAGATGCCTCCGTCTTCAAAAAGAATGCGTTCACCGATGTCTTCGGGCAGCACATCGACCGTTCCGACAGAACGCCATGCTCCCGCTAGTCCAATCTGTACGCCCATATCGGTCAGGCGTTTTTTTAGATTGGGGAAGTCATAAATGGGGGCGGAGTCATCGAACCATTCTTCTTCAGCATCTATGTCAAAATCGAAACTCATTTGGTGTTCTCCTTTACAAAGTTTTCAAGTATCTCATCGCCAGAAGTGACAATACGGAACTCTACACGGCGAGAAAAAGCACGGTCAATCGGTTTGTTGGAGCGGATGATGAAATCTCCGTCCGCATCAAGAGCCTTACCATAAGAAAGACCGTTTGCAGTGAACCAATATTCAAGCAACTGCTTCTGTTTATCCGAGTATTTAGTAAACTGCGACATAGAACGGAAGTATTTTAGAACAGACAAAGCACGCTCTTGCGAAAGCTTGGCATTAGCAATATACGGGTCAGCATCGTATATTGGCATAGGCACATCATCAGTGTGTCCCTCAATGCGTATTTCTTGAATGTTAGAGCGCAAGCTGTCATTCAAGAGAATACTGAAATAGCGAGGGAGAAATTCATCAAGGATTTCTTTGAAGCGCGGAGTTAGTTCTGATGAGCCGGTGGCAAAAAGCACGGTCGGTTCTTTGAATTTCATAGTGAGGTCTTTACCGATAGCCATTTGCCATTTGAGCGTATCGCCCGCAAATTCTTTCACAAGTTTATTATGAAGTTCGTTCTTTGTTTCCACATAGTCTGTAAGTACAGACTGGTTTTTCTGCACACGACTAATATAGGCAATGGCGATAAAAAGGAATATCACCATTAACCCCGTCATCAGGTCGGAAACAGAAATCCATACATTAGGTTTTGCCATAATTATCTACGTTTACCGACTTGTTCCACCATCTTAGTAATACAGTTGTCAAGTTCAGCAAGAGTTGCGCTCAAGCGACCATAGAACTGACGGTCAAGAGAAGTGAGCTGCGAATTGAGCGTCTGCGACCCACGTGTAAGGATTCCGACACCTTCCTCCATTTTATCTTTCGTACCTTTCCAGAACTGGTCACCGTAATCACGGATTTTGTTAAGTTCCTCCAACTTGGCGATAAGGAGTTGCACACCGTCTACAAAGTTGCGCTGTTTGCGTACCCACTCATTGAGTGTCTTGGTGGATTCATTGAACGATTCCATATTGGATTTGGAGAGATTGGCAGTTTCATGGAGTTCCTTCGTAACTTCTATGAAATGTTCGTCCTCGATGATAACTTGATTAAGCGCATCAACAAGCTGACGAAGCTTGCCACCCTCGCTGACAAGCGAAGCCGTGTCGTCCTTGACACGAGTAAGCGAAGTAGACGTAGCCTCGAAGTTGTCGGACATTTCCCTGTACTGATGAGTGAGCGAAGCAATCATCTCCTTGTTCTCCTGCTGCCATTGATTGAGTTTTTCCACCGACGTGTTGAGTTGGTCGAAATTTTCTTGAATGAGCTTGTTAATAAGCGAGTTCATTTGCTTTTGGAATTCCTCGGTGACTTTTTTCATCACTTCCACAAGGGCTTCCGTATTGCTCTTTTTGAGCAGCTCGGTAAATTCATCGAATTTGCTTTCCAAAAGTTTATTGGTCTTCGCCATATTATCTTCAATCTCGATAACCTCTCCGTGAATAATCTCTTTAAGTTTGCCAACCTTTTCATTGATTTCGTCTTCCGTTCCGCTCATGCCAGAAATAACATCAAGGATTTCGCCGAGATGATGCGTGTATTCGCTAACCTCTTGCGAATACTTAGCCACAGAATTGATAGCCACGGATTGTTGCGTAGTAGCTTCTTTAATATCGGCAAGGGAATTTTCTTGGCTACGTTGTAACACCACCAACGAATCAATGGCGGAAGTAATGGACTTTTGCGTATCGGATATCTTAGACATCACTTCTCCCACAGTGCGGTAAAACGCCTTGCGGTCCGCTTCCTGTTCAGTGAGTTGTTGCTGAATTGAGCGCATAGTTTCGGTATTAGCATCGCTCATTGCCTTTACAGACTTAGTAATTTCTCCTGCTGCTTGATTAATGTCGGAAATGCCACCATCTCTTTCGTCCTGTTTCTTACTGATAAAAGCAGAGAGGAACATAGAACCAATCATACCTGCCAATGAAGTAAAGAAAGCCGTTTTCAAACCATCAAGCAAGCCAGGAATGGATTGGTCAAGATCGGATGTGTCAAAAGCCATCAAACCTTTTGTGATCCCCCAAAAAGTACCCAACACCCCGAGGGTGGAAACCAATGTTGGAAAGTATTCTATTATTCTGCGGTTAGCCTCCATTTTTTCGCTGTTCTTGAACTTGAGTACAAGGATAAGACAAACGATAAAGGCAACGACAATAATACTCAAGCAAACCCAAGTATCTGTTGAAATAGACAAGTTCATGGTGATGAATTATTTATGGTGAAAATTCAAAGTATCAAGATTACAAACATAAGTAATACCTTGGTTAGCCACATCGTGGATATCTGTAGGTTCAAAGCAGGTTGCTTGTAAAATCTTTGGTGAAACAGTATTTGTCTTATCGGCAGTAGCGTAAACTTGAGATACACCAAGCTTTGTCTTCAGTAAATACAATATTCTACCGAGCGATGCCGTCATTAGTCCTTTGCCTCTCATTGAGGAAAGCATAAAGAACGTAAGTGTCCATTTATTTAGTCCAATTCTTTCGTTAACAGTCGGAGTATCTATAAAAATAAATCCTATCGGCATATTATCAGCAGTGATAACATATGCAATGGAAAGTCCTTTTTCTGTAAGAATGGGTAGGTTAGAAAGAAACTTAAGAGCAGAATCCTTCGTAGAAAAATCCATATTCGGCAGATAACGTTTAATGACATCATCTGACAGGATGGAGAGAAGTTGTGCATCGTTTTCTCCTAATTCAAAATAGCGTTGTGCATCATATGGGGCTAATATTAAACCTTGCCCCAATTGCATTGCTATTAAATCTTCAAGTTTGTAAATAGACAAGTTATGAGTTTGAGCAGATTTGATACACTGTTTTTCACCTTGTGAATTTATAGAATCCATAAGGTGAGTAACATGAGACGATTGCCCCATGTTGTTATTGTTCTTTTTCGTAAATAGGTCAAAAAATCCCATGACTGTATATATTGATATAATTGTTATCTCCCTCTCTTGCCAAGAGACGGACTATCTTTCTTATCTTGTTGATATATAGCCGTGTTTAGCTTTTACATGAATTACTTTCACAAAACATTAGGCTCCTCCTGTAAAACAAAAACAGAGTAACGTTCAAGATTTTCAGTGTTTTATATCCTGAGAATCATTATTTTGCTTAATTTTGCACTTAAATATCCGTCTCTTGGCAAGCGTTGGACAGATTCGCTAAACATCTATCACTTCACAGCAAATCCAGTATCTTCTTATTGGCTTTATCCACCACAGTAGTATCCAACGATGCAAGATAAATCTGCGTAGTGTTCTCTGAATCATGCCCCATCCCCTCGCTGATGACAGAGACAGGCACATTACGGCTCTTGGCGATACTTGCCCATGAATGCCGACCGACATACATCGTTAAGGGTATTGGCAAATCCAAAAGTTTCCCGATTTTCTTCAACAAATAGTTTACGTGGTGAAGTTTGTTGGCATATTGCTTCCGATAATCTTCGTCCTGTTTTGTAATGATGGGCAAGAGGTATTCCGTTTCGTTTATCGGATATTTGTCAAGAATCTCCTGCATACACTTTTCCCATTTAATGAACAGTTGTTGCCCCGTCTTACGCCTGCGGTAGGAAAGAGTGTCATTCTGCAAGTCTTTCTTTCTCAGATAAGCCATATCAATAAACGACATTCCCCTTGTATAAAAACAGAACAGGAACATATCGCAAGCGTAGTCAAGATTGGGCTTCAATGACAAGTCCAGTCCTTTGATACGTCTGATGTCATTGAGCGATAAGGCTCGTTTCATGGTTTTCTCCACTCCCGTATAAACAGACTTGAACGGATACTGTTGCTCAGTCAGTCCATCTTCCACGGCACGGTTATAGACGGCTTTCAGAATACGCATATAGAAGGATATAGTGTTGGGCGTATTTCCCCTGCCTTTCAAATAAACCTCGTACTCTGCCAACAAATCCGCATTAAATTGGTCAAACAAGGCCTCTGTGTCATTCATAAAACCGCTAAAACTTCTGAGTGCAGCTGTATAAGTTTCAGAAGTGCGTATCTTCCCCAAGCGTTTCAGTCTCGCTATCTGCTGGCTGATGTAAGCGTTAAACGACAGTTCTTGCCTGTTGTCATGAAAGCGCATGATTATATCGTCCGTTACGAATGTGCCGGATTGGGATAACGTGTGTATGATTTTGTTCAGTCTCTCCTTTTCCCACTTGATACGTGAACCGATTGAAAGCAGATAATTGTTCCTCTCTTGTACTGTCGATATATGATGTAAGACAACCGTTTCAGAATGGCAGTCCCATTCCGAAACGAAAAGTTTATACTCTGTGTTTATCTGTCTGACCACACGGTTGTGGATGACCTGATAGTAGAGTGTACCCTCCCTGCCGTTTACGGTGGATGGGCGAAACTTGACCTTTACCGATGCCATATCAGTCGGATTTGGATTGGTAACACTTCTCCATCTCCCTTGAAAGCTCCACAATCTCCCGGCTCAATTTCACAAGGTCGATGGTATGTTTCTCCAACTTGTAGAGCAACGCCATCGCCTTCTTCTCCGAAAAATGGATGCGCAACTCTTTAACGACCTGATTGTAGTTCGTACCGATGGCACGGAACTGGGCGTGGAAGTCCGACAGTTTGGTGTAGTAGTCCACCAGCGTCTTGTCCACCTTCAGCACCTTGAACTTCTGTCCGAAGAAGTGCGCCTTCAGAAAAACAGCTTTTGCATACACCTGTGATTCCTCGTACATCGTCAGGAACCTGTTCCATTCCATATCATCGAAGCGCACCATCACGCAGTGTGTCTTCGGGTTCAATTTGGGATTTCTCCCGTACTTGCTCTTCTTTTTCATTCTTCTTATTCTTTTAATTTTATGGCTTGTCCATTGTTTAATCTTTGATTAAGGAACCCCGAAATTATCCGACTGTGGAGGATAATTCAGCCCACGGCGGTGAAGGTGTTTTCAGTTACTTAGAATTATTCGGGTAACTGAAAATATACCTTGCTGTGTCTTTGAGGACACAAGAATCCTCCGCCTGTCGGATTGGTTTGTGAG
>VSQE01000010.1 GCA_009775705.1 Prevotellamassilia sp. | reverse complement strand
GCATCATCGTCCTGAGCGCGCTCATCGAAGAAAAGGTGAGCATCACGTCGCTGCTCTAAAAAATCATCTGACCCATTATGACCGGACTCAAACATCTGTTCCCCCTGCTGTTGGCCCTCACCGCCGGCCTGTCTAATCTGACATCGTGCAGCGAAGATCTGGGCGAAAACACCGAATATGCCGACTGGCAGAACCGCAACCACGCCTTTTTCCTCGGCAAGCTCTCCGAGGCAAAAGCGGCCGTGGCACAGGCCCGGGCCACCTACGGTGACAACTGGCAGGAACACTGCCGGTGGCGCGTGTTCCGCACCTTCGCCCTCACGGAAGATGCCACGGCCACGGCTACCGACTCCATCTGTGTGGAAGTGCTGCACAACGGCGGCGGCAGCGGCTGCCCCTTCTATACGGACTCGGTGCGCGTGAACTACTTGGGACGGCTGATACCCTCGGAGTCCTATCCCGAAGGAAAAGTGTTTGACCATTCGGGACAGTATGCCGAGGCCGAGCAGGTGTTCAATCCGGACTTCGCCATTCCGCGCACCTTCCTGACGAGCAACGTGGTGGAAGGCTTCTCCACCGCCTTGCAGGAAATGCACATCAACGACCTGTGGCGCATCTACATCCCGCAGAAAATGGCCTACGGAGCACAGGCCCTCAACTCGGTTCCGGCCTACTCCACCCTCATCTTCGACGTGCAGCTGAAATCCTATTACCGCGCAGGAGTTGTCCCCGACCGCTGGCAATAAAAGATCCGGCCCCGGCCGCAAAAAAACAGAAAAGAAAGAGCGGACAGACACACCGTCGGAAAGATCGTGTGTCTGTCCGCCTTTTTTCTGTATGGGAAAACGGACCGCCTATTCCGCCCGCGAATGGGCCACTCCGCGCCGCTGCATGTCGAGCAGAAGCGGACGCAGGCGACGCAGGAACCCCTCCCACGAACGGCGGTTCCGGCTGCTCCATCCCACCTCGGCCAGCGCCAGCGCACGGGGATAGGCCTGATAATAAATACGCTCCGGCGAGTTGATGCACTCGCTCCACAGCGTCCCCGCCACCCCGAAAAGGTTGTCGCGCTCAAAGTCCCCGTCTCTGCCCCAAGAAGGGTCCAGCGCATAGGTGCTCCGCAAGGAAGTGACCGGCATGCCCCAGTTCACCTCGGGCATATCGCCGGCACGCATGGGATAGTCCAAATAACAATGCTCGCCGGGACAGAGCATGATTTTCGCCCTGTTTGCGACAGCCGCATCGATGGCCGCGGCCGTCAGGCCGTGGCGCCAGGCAAAGGTGACGCAGCCCTCGGGTATGCGCTTGAAGTCTGTCTCGTACCAGAACATCGGCACCTTGCCGTGCCTGGTGCGCAACGTGTCGATGACACGGCCGAAAAGGTATTCCTGCAAGCGCCAGTTCTCGCTGCGGTCATCGGTGAGAATACCCAACCGGCGTTTCAGCTGCCGGCACTTTTCGCAGTCCGTCCAGCAGCCGAGGGCAGGATTTCCGGCCTCGTCACCGCCCAGATGCACGTAGGGAGAGGGGAACACATCGGCCAGCTCTCGGAACACATTCCCAAGAAACTCGTAGACAAACTCCTCGCCGGGACAAAGCAGCTCGTCCGAGACGCCGCAAGTGGTGCGCAGCGGAATTTCGCGACCGCCGCAGGTGAGTTGCGGATAGCAGTGAATGGCAGCAACTTCGTGGCCCGGCATCTCTATCTCGGGAATCACCTGTACGTGATACCGGGCGGCAAAAGCCACCAGCTCGCGCATCTGCTCCTGCGTGTAGAACCCGCTCACGGGCATCAGCATATCGTCCATACCCGTGCGGCGGCTGCCCAGTTCCGTCAGCCGCGGATAGGATTTTATCTCGATGCGCCATGCCTGGTCGTCCACCAGGTGCAGATGGAGCGCATTGAGTTTGTAACGGGCCATTTCCGGAACAAAGGCTTTCAGTTCCTCGAAAGGAATGAATATCCGCGCCGGATCGACCATCAACTCCCGGACGCGCGTCCGAGGCGCGTCGGCAATGCGCAATGCCGGCAAAGCGTCGCAGCAGAGCGACGCGCCGTCGGCCCTGAGCAACTGGTCCAACGTCATAAGACCGTAGAACACGCCGGCCGCCGTCGCCCCGGCAATATCCACTCCCTCCTGTGTCACCGTCAGCACATATTCCTCTTCCCCGTTCAGGGCGGCATCCAGCCGGAGGCGGAGCCGGACCTCACGTCCCGCGCCGCGCCCCGTTCCGCGGGCGTCCAGCAGGCGACGGGCCTGTCGCGCCTCGTTCTCCAGTCCGGCGGCGGCCTCGATCCGCCACGGACGTTTCACCGTCAGCGGCACGGCGGCAAAATCCGTTTCCAGCACTTCCACGGCAGGAACCAGACAGTCTGCCGGACGGCAAAGACGGAACGGCTGTTTCTCGTCCTCATAGAAGAGCCGCCATCCCGGAGCCGTACGGTAGAGCCGTTCCGCGCCACGCGGAACCGACAGCCGGCATTTCCTGCGGTCCACACCCTCGAAAGCCGTCGGCGCAACGGGAGGCGGCACGGCCGAACGCACCTCGACCTCGCGAAGCGCGCCACAGCCCGAAAAGGCGAAGGCACCCATCCGCGGGCTTCCCTCCACCACCAGACGCTCCAACCGGCCGCAGCGGGCAAAGGCGCTCTCGCCCACTGTGTCGAGCGAGGCTGGCAACGTCAGCGTCAGCAACGAATCGCAGGCAAAAAACGCCTGCCGCCCAATGCTTTTCACGTCCCGGGGCAACACCACCTCCTTGAGCCGGTGGCGCGAATGCAAGGCATTCTCCGGCACGTGCGGACAACTGGCCGCTCCCATATCGAGCCGCTCCATGCGGAAGCAAAGATCGCGCAACTGCCGCAGGTCCGAGTTGCCCCGCGTGGTCAGCCGTCCCGTCAGCACCACTTCGCGCGCCGCCGCTTTTCCGTCGGGAGCCACCGCCGTGATATTTTCCGTCTCCACCCGTTGCGGCGATGCCTGCAACGACAGTGCCGCCACAAGCAGCACAAAAAGTCCGCGCTTCTCCATATAGTTTCAGAAACTGATCCGTCGCGAACCGTCTTCCATTTCCTCAATCTTCACCGCCACGGCACTGCCGGGCAACAGATCCTCTACCAGTTCAGGCCACTCGATGAAGCAGAGGGCACCCGAATAGAAATAGTCCTCGTAGCCCATGTCGTACACTTCCTCCAGCTTGGCGATGCGGTAGAAGTCGAAATGATAGACCAGTTCGCCCGTCGTGGCCGAACGATACTCGTTGACAATGGAGAACGTCGGCGAGTTCACCACATCGTCCACTCCCAGCACCTCGCACAAGGCCTTGATGAAAGTGGTCTTGCCGGCCCCCATTTTTCCGTAAAAAGCAAACACGGTGCCATCGCCCATCGCCTTGACAAAGCTGCGCGCCGCGGCGGAAAGCTCCTCCGGGGCAGAAATTTTCAGTTCCATAGTTTCTTCTGTTTATGTTAAACGCAGGCATCCCTGCTCCGTGCAAAGGTACACTTTTTTGCGGACACCCGTCACGCGGAACACAAATTCGGACAAATAGACAGAAACGGCTTCGCGAAAACTTCCTATTTTTGCGTAGATAAAACCCTATTCATGAAAAAAATTTTTTGCCTTGCAGCCCTTCTGACACTGGTTCTGACGCTGCCGGCGGGATGCGACCTCATCGACTACCATCCCTATGACACACGCATAGAGGGTGAGCGGGACATCAACCGACACAACATCCGGCGCATCGAAGAGGCCTGCCGCGGCCGCCGGTCGCTGCGCTTCGCCGTCATCAGCGACACGCAGCGGTGGTACGACGAGACCAAGGCGGCCGTCCGCTCTATCAACGCCCGCAAAGACATCGACTTCGTCATCCATCTGGGCGACCTGACCGACTTCGGCGTGACACGCGAGTTCGAATGGATGCGCCGCGAACTGGAACAGCTCAGCGTGCCTTACGTCTGCCTCATCGGAAACCACGACTGCTTGGGAACGGGTGCCGACACGTTCCTGTCCATGTACGGTACGCCCAATTTCACCTTCAACGCGGGCAACACGCATTTCGTCTGCCTCAACACCAACGCTGTGGAATACGACTACACCACCGCCATCCCCGACTTCGGCTTTCTGCGCAACGACATCTCCTCCCTGCCGCAGGAAACCGGACGAACGGTCATCGCCATGCACGCCATGCCCTACTCCGACCAGTTCAACAACAACGTGGCCGAAGTGTTCGAGGAATATATCCTGCATTATCCGGCCCTGCAATTCGCCCTGGCCGGCCACAACCACTACACCAGCGTACACGATCTCTTCAACGACGGCCTGCTCTACTACGAATGCGGCAGTGCCAAGTCGCGCGAATATCTGGTTTTCACCCTGACCGAAGACGGAAAATATGAATATGAAGTCATTGCTTGTTAGCCTGCTCCTCATTGCCTGCGGCCTGCTGCCCGCCACAGCCCAGTCCGTCGGCTGCGGCTGCGATTCCTGTCCGGCCGCCGTGCGCGACCCGGCCCTCACGGCATCGCGTTACCAGCGGCACACCGACCGTTACAGATCCTTCTGGCAACGCCTCACTCCCCGCCAGACCACTTTGCAGTATGCCGGCAGCATCGGTCTGCTCTCCGCCGGCGTAGGCTGGCACTACGGGCCGCGCGACCAGTGGGAGACGGAATTTCTTGTCGGCTTCCTGCCCCGTTACGAAAGGGAACGCGTCAGCGCCACCTTTACCCTCAAGCAGCGTTTCCGGCCGTGGGTCATCCCCGTCAGCAGCCGCTGGGAAATAGATCCGCTCACCACCGGACTGTTCTTCAACACCATCTCGGGCGAGAACTTCTGGAGCCGCGAGCCTTCCCGCTATCCCAAACGCTACTACGGCTTCTCTACCAAAATCCGCACCCACGTGTTTCTGGGGCAACGGCTGCGCTACAACATCCCCACACGCAACCGGCTCTACAACAAGAGCGTCACTTTATACTACGAACTGAGCACGTGCGACCTCTACCTCGTCTCCGCCATCCCCAATTCCAACGTCCGCCTGTCGGACATTCTTTCGCTCTGCTTCGGCGTGCGCATGGAGATGTTCTGAGGCGTCCCCTCTTTCCACACAATGTAAATATAACAATCCCCCCTTCCCGAAAATGCCTGTGTTTCGGGAAGGAGGGATTGGGGAAAATCACGGCAATAGCCGTCTTGTCCGTTATTTCACGTTGCCCGTACGCACCAGATACTCGGCAATCTGCACGGCGTTCAGCGCGGCGCCTTTCCGGATCTGATCACTCACGAGCCAGAAGGTCAGGCCGTTCGGATGGGACAGGTCCTTGCGGATACGGCCCACGTAGACGGGATCCTTGCCCGAGAGGAAGAGCGGCATGGGATATTCCTTCTCCGCGGGGTTGTCCATCAGCACCAGGCCTTCGCCCTCTTCCACGGCACGGCGGGCCTCCTCCACGCTGACGGGACGCTCCGTCTCGATCCAGATGCTCTCGGAATGGGAACGCAGCGCGGGCACGCGCACACACATCGCACTGGTCTCAATGTCACTGTGCATGATCTTACGCGTCTCGTTGTACATCTTCATCTCCTCCTTCGTATAACCGTTGTCCTGAAAGACATCGATCTGAGGAATCACGTTGAAAGCCAGCTGATAGGCAAACTTCTCCACCGTCACAGGGTCGCCCGCCAGCACCTGACGGTACTGTTCGAAAAGCTCGTCCATGGCCGCCTGCCCTGCTCCGCTGGCCGCCTGATAGGATGACACACGCACCCTGCGGATGTGGCTCAGCTTCTCGAAGGCCTGGAGCGCAACGACCATCATGATCGTCGTGCAGTTGGGGTTGGCGATGATGCCGCGCGGCCGCGTCAGAGCGTCTTCGGCATTGCACTCGGGCACCACCAAAGGCACGTCGTCGTCCATACGGAAGGCCGAGGAGTTGTCGATCATCACCGCGCCGTATTTCGTGATATCGGCCGCAAACTCCTTCGACGTGCCGGCACCGGCCGAGGTGAAGGCGATGTCCACATCCTTGAAGTCATCATTGTGCTGCAAGAGCTTCACGGTATATTCCTTGCCCCGGAAAGTATATTTCGTACCGGCACTGCGGGACGAACCGAAGAGCAGCAGGTTGTCGATGGGGAAATCGCGCTCGGCCAACACGCGCAAAAATTCCTGGCCTACGGCACCACTGGCGCCGACAATAGCAACATTCATGTTTTTATCCTTATTGATTATCATTTTGTCCATGCAAACAGCAAGAATGCTTTCAAACTGCAAAATTACGAAAATTCCGCGACTGCGGCCCTGCTTCGCGACATAAAAAAACGCGTGTGACAGGATTAAGCCGATACATGCTGAGAAACGTTGTTTGGGCTGAGGCCTTGTCGCCCTGCGTGATGTCGCAAAGACAAGCCCGGGCGTTCGACACAGCCATCGCGTCCTTCAGCGTGAACTGACCAGCCTTCGAGCCGATACTGGCGAGATCCTTCTCTGCCGTTTTCAGCAAATCCCATATAGTTATCCGTTCCTCCATGATGGGAAACATGGGTATTCGCACCGGCCGGCAGGGAATATAGTGCATTCAGGTGATGCACTTGCTAAAAGCGCAGGGTATCACCTAAATGCAAAATAAACAGAAACGCCTGCCTGAGTTTTCCTGATTTAATGTATATTTGTCGGGAAATAAGCCGTTTGCCGCATGGCGAAAGAAAAACACACCTATACATACACACTAATATATGAGAAATCCCGATTGATATAAATTGCTAATTAATATATAAGTAAGATTGTAAAATGAAAAGAATCTGTTTATTCCTGACGGCCCTGTTGCTGACGTGCATGGCCGTCTCCGGCAGGGCCGAGACCGTTGAAAATCCGGCGGCCGTCACAGCACTGCTCGACCGAATCGGCGGACAGGGAGCGTCCGGACGCTTCGTCACCATTGTGGATGACGCGCTCTCCACCAACGGAAAGGACGTGTTCGTCATCACCGCCAGCGGCGGAAAGCCCTGCATCAAAGGATCATCGGTCATCGCCGTGACCACGGGCATCAACTGGTACCTGAACCACACGGCCCGCATCAATCTGGCGTGGAACTATCTGACCACCGACCTCAACACCGCCACACTGCCCGTTCCCGCGGGCGAGGAGCGCCACACGTGCGACGTGGACTACCGCTACTATCTGAACTACTGCACCTATTCCTACTCGTGCGCCATGTGGACCGAAGAGCGCTGGATGCAGGAAATAGACTGGATGGCGCTGCACGGCATCAACATGCCGCTGATGCTGGTGGGACTGGACGTGATATGGCACGACATCTATACCGGTCCCGAGTTCGGCTACACCACCGAGGAGATAGGCAAATACATCGCCGGTCCGGCATTTCAGGCCTGGTGGGGCATGACCAACCTGGAGGGCCACGGCGGCCCCAACCCGAAATGGTGGTACGAGCGGCAGCGTGCCATGTGCAGGAACATGCTGGCACGTATGCGCCAACTGGGCATGGAGCCGGTGTTGCCGGGATTCTACGGCACTGTACCCTCCAACCTCGCCACGAAGATGGCAGGCAAGGGCGGCTATACCCAAGTGAACGCCGGCGGAAACTGGCAGGGCTACAAAGCTCCGGGCATGCTCTCGGCCACGGACCCGAAATTCGACCATCTGGCCGAGGTGTTCTATGAGACCCAAAAGAAGGTGATGGGCGAGAGCCGGTTCTTCTCGATGGACCTGTGCCACGAGGGCGGAACGGCTCCCAACTGCGGCCGTGCCACACAGGCCAAAGGTATCGTCAAGGCACTGGACGCCAACTGCGGCCCGCAGAGCGTGTGGGTGATCCAGGCCTGGGGAGGCAACCCCGCGGACGACCTGCTGGGCGCCGTGCCGAAAGGCCGCCTGCTCGTGCTCGACCTCTTTGCCGAGAACACCCCGCGCTGGGGCCGCTTCGGCCAGCACGACTTTGTATATTGCATGCTGCTGAACTTCGGAGGCCGCACGGGCCTGCACGGACGCTATGACAACCTGGTGGACAACTACAAGAACGTACTCCGCTCGCGACCCTCGCAACTGAAAGGCGTGGGCGCCACTCCCGAAGGTATCGAGAACAACCCGGTGATGTACGACGCGCTCTTCGAGCTGCCCTGGACCGACATGGACAAGAAGGGATGGGTGAAGGAATATGCCACCGCACGCTACGGAAAGGAAAATGCCGTGGCGCAGGGTGCGATGGAGAAACTGATGGGCTCGGTGTACAACTGTCCGGGCGGACAGCAGGGCACCTCCGAGCCTGTGGTGCTGGCACAGCCCTCGCTGACCGTCAGAAGCGTCTCCACCTGGAGCACCTCAAGCATTCCTTACGACCATACCCAGGTAATCTCCGCGGCCGGCGACCTGCTGAGCCAGGCCGCCGCGCTGGAAGGCAACAACTTCGAGTATGACCTGCTCGACGTGACACGCCAGGCTCTGTCGGACTATGCCTACTACCTGCTCGCCCAGCTCAACAGCGACTACCAGAAGGGCGGCGGGACAAGCACGGACTTCCGCACCCGCAAGGACTGGTATCTCACACTCATCGACGATCTTGACGAACTGCTCGGCTCCCACCACAGCTACCGGCTTGGAAACTGGACAGAGATGGCCCGCGCCATCGTGACGGAACCGGCGGCACAGGCGGCCGGCGCCACGCAGAAGGATGCCGACTGGCTGGAATACGACAACCTGCGGCGGCAGGTTTCCACCTGGTCCGACTTCAACGGCAGCCTGCGCGAATACTCCAACCGCGAATGGAACGGCATGCTGAAAGACTATTACAAACCGCGCTGGACGGAATATCTCAACGCGCTGGCCAACGGCAGCGGAACGGGCAAATTCACCACCGGCTACTGGTATGACAAAGGCTGCGAATGGGTGAAAAACAAAGCCGGCATCACCTATACCTCCGCTCCGGCAGGCGACACCAAAACGCTGGCAGCGGAAAAATTCGCGAAATACTTCTTCCCCGTACTCTCGGCCAAAGGGAAGAAGGTGTACGTGCAGCGCCACATCGCACAGGAACTGAAAGCTGCCGACTTCAGCGACGTGGCCTACCGCGGCAAGATCTATACCTTTGCCATCCCCGAAGGCACGACCGCCACACTGGCCGTCGACGCGAACAAAGACGGGAACATCACCGACGACGAACGGGCGGCGGGCAACACAATCACCATCCCGGCGGATGCCGTGACAAGCGACGTGAAAGCCGTTCTGACCGTCAGCGACGGAACGGTGCTCGAATTCCGCCTGGCCCTTATGGACGAGATCCTGACAGACCGCACCGTGAGCGTGGCCGTGGCCGAGAGCTGCAAGGGCCAGGGCAGTGTGGGCTTTGTCGGCGCAGCCGCCGGAACCACCAGCGTAACAGGCAAGGAGGCTGTCAGCGTACTGGCCACTCCCGCCAAAGGCTTCGATTTCGCAGGGTGGACCCTGACCGCCGGCGGCACCACGCAACCGGCTGGAACGGAAAACCCGCTCCCGTACTACGGTGCTGCCGACGCGGCCTTCACTGCCTCGTTCGTGGAGAACATCTGGGGCATACCCGCACAGGAAGCCGCCGATGAAATGGGCACCATAAGGGAGGTGAACTCCTGGCTGTCCGCCATCAGCTGCACACAGGACGAGACTACGACCGAGCTGTACAGCGCCGGCGAATGTCCGGACCAGTACTTCAACCCCACGCCGGGCAATGTCAACGCTGCCCGCGGCAGCAGCTTCACCATCAGCATGAAGGATGCCGGCGGCATGGGCTACTGCTATCTCTCGGCCTACATCGACCTGAACCGCGACGGCGACTTTGACGACGAGGGCGAGCTGGTAGAAGTGCGCGGAACGAAAAACGCACATACCAGCGGCATCTGCGACGCCCCGCTACGCGTGATACTACCCTACGACATGCCGGCGGGCCTGACCCATCTGCGCCTGCGCTTCGACGGAGCCTGGAAAGGAAATATCTCCGCCACCGGAAGCGCCGTACCAGCCAAGGCCGACCTGACCCGCATGACTTACGAAATTCCCGTCAACGTGAGCGAATATGCCGCAGGCACGACCCACGTGATCATCAAGAGCAGCGACGAGACGCTGGGCACTGTGCGCAACATCACCGGAACCAGCGGCGAGGACATCAGCGTGCCCTCCGGAACGGAAATCCAGCCCGAAGCATTCCCCAAAGAGGACTGCGAGTTCGTTCACTGGACGGATCAATACGGACGCATCGTCTCCACGCAGTCCGCCTTCAAGATCAAACCGGCGGAGAACTCTGTCTTCACCGCCGTCTTCAAGAAAAAAAGCCTGAGCATCACGGCCGGCGACTTCATCCTGAACGGTGACGAAACAGCAAGCGGAAACATCCTCATCTCCGGCATCCAAAGCGGCAAAGGCACCCTCGACCTGACCGCCACGGACAGGAAGGTGACGGGTATCATGCCGGACGCGCTGCGCGGAAACACCGCGATAGAACATATCATGCTGCCCGCACGCGACATAGCCCTCGACTATTGGACACGGACAAATTTTAAGGGAGCCGGCACGTCGAACGCCGCCATCGTGCCGGCCACGACTATTCCCGGCGCAGGTCCGTGGAAACTGACAATGCGGGTATCGACGGACGGTTCGGCCTTCAACCAATGGGGATCGGGACTGCTGGCCACAGGCAGCAACGCCCTGGCGGACTCTTACCAGAACAACTTCCAGTTCTACCTGAGCAAAAGCGGGAACCTCACCATGAAACTGAACAACGGCGACAACCGCTACGCTTTCTCGCCGGCCGTAGGCAACACGTTCACGATAGAGATGGTGAACGACGGTGCCGGAAACTTCAGCACGATCCTGACCGCCGAGAACGGACAGACCGACACGAAGACACAAACGGGCGTGCGTCTGGACGACATCACACAATTCTGCACAGCATTGCCCAAAGGGGTGAATATCGACCTGATCGAAGTGACCGACCCGACCCTGCACAGCCAGCCTCTCAAAGGTTGCTCCGCACTGACGGACATCACCGTGGCCGAGGGGCATGCCACACTCTCCGACCGGGACGGCATCCTCTGTTCGGCCGCAGGCGACAAGTTGCGCGCCTATCCCGAAGGCCGTCTGACAACACGCCTGTTCCGCCTGCGCAGCCTGGCCGACGGCAAGGTGGCATACGCCGCACCACTGGCCGATGCCAACGGAAACATGAAGGACGGCGGCGGCAGCGACCGCCGCGTACTGGCCGGCGATTTCGGAACGACACCGGAGCCGGCCTCGCTGTGGCAGCTGGTGCGCGACGGGAGCGGCTACAAGGTGGAACACATCAACAGCCGGCGCTTCTTCGGCGGCAAGGCGGGCGGCCACGACCGGGTGGAAATGCCGGTATCGGCCACACAGTGGCACGGCGTGTATGCCTATGACGGCAACGTCAGTGCCGATGGCGACTATGTCCTCACGCTGAAACTCAACGACTATTATGTAAAGAACGACGGCGAAAAACTCATGCTCGAAACAACCATGAATCCGGCCGACGAACACCGATGGGCGGTGGAGGAGGCGACGGATCTCACGGTGGAAGTATCGGACGCGCTCTGGACGGCTGTATGCCTGCCCGCCGACGTGCTGGTACCTCCTGCCGGAGAGGCCACCGTATACATGGCTACGGAGGAAAAGGGCGATGTGCTTGAGTTGACCGCCATGGCCGAAGGCACGGCCCTGAAGGCCGGCGAAGGAGTGCTGGTACACACCGGAAGTGCCGGAGACATCCACTTCCCCCTGACCTATGGAACGGAAGCGGCTCTGCTGACCGACAACCTGCTGGACGGCGCCCTGCTGCAACGCACCGGTCTGCAACCCGAAACGTTCTACGGACTGGGCAACAAAGACGGCGTGGGCTTTTACCTCTCGGTGGGAACCATCGTTCCGGCCAACAAGGCTTTTCTGAAAAAGGAAAAGACCACGGGAGCCGTACAGGCCTTCCGCTTCGGATATGACTCGTCGACCGGCATCGGAAACTTCAACACGGAAGAGACAACGAATGGAAAGGACATCTATTATGACCTGAAAGGCCGCCGCGTGTTCTACCCCTCACACGGCATATACGTGAAGGGCAACGGTGAAAAGGTGTACATCCGATAAAAAGCAAAGACTGAAATGAAAAAGACATATAAGGCTCCAGCCTCGGAAACGGTGGGTCTGTTCATCGAGGACCGATTCATGGCCTCGACAAATATGAACTTGAACAACGACACCTCATACGAGTTTGGCGAAGACGACAACCAGACAGACTGGCTCAGCAACAAAAAACACGATTGGGAGCCCTGAAAATGAACGCTCCCTCTCTGTTCACTGAAATACACTACGGGCGGACTGACAGGATCAGTCCGCCCGTAGTGTATTTCATCCGCGGTCCCGTGTGTTGCTATCCACGTTCATCTGGTCCATCGCGGTCTGCACTTCGCCCTGCGTAGGGGTTTTCTCATCGGTTGAAAAATGCTGGACGGAACGTCCTCTCTCTTTTCCAGACTGCATTCTCTCAGTCTCTTTTTCTGCTCGGTTCATAAGTTCTGTTTTTTTGTTTCACATTCACCGCCTGGGGCCAAGGCCCGCTGTGAGCGGAGTTCAGAGACGAAGATACGAAAAAGACGGCACCGGAGCAGGATTGCACCGCCTGCCGTAAATATTTTTCCACTTTTTTATCATTGGATAAGGATGGGGAGTCCCCTTTCCTCAAAGAAAGAATAAAGGAAAATGAAAATCTGTACCGATATTTCATTTTCCCTTGCTGTGGTTGCGGAGACCCGACTCGAACGGATGACCTCCAGGTTATGAGCCTGGCGAGCTACCAACTGCTCCACTCCGCGATGTATTTCTTAAATCGAGTGCAAAGATAGAGGAAATATTTTAAACGAACAAGCATTTCCATGATTTTTTAAGCCAAAGAGTGAATTTAACACTCGGAGACTCCTTTTACGAAACACAAAAGTTGTAAAATTTCAGGGCCGTTTCCTCCGTTTTTTGTAAATTTGCAAACGATTAACTAAAAGTTGAATCCTTAAACCTAAAACCATAGTGAATCTAAAGAACCGGTTCATGTCTCTGGCATTGGGTAGCTTCTTGACGATAACGGGAGCCGTTACAGGCTCCGCAGCCGTCCGGCCCGCAGGAGAGACAAACGACACCATCGGGCAGACCGCCGCACCGGAGGCCGGAGTCACCAACGGAGACAGCATCGTGAAAACAGCCTTACAATATTTAGGCGCCCGCTACCGCAGCGGACACAGCGGCCCCTCGGCTTTTGACTGCTCAGGTTTCACAAGCTACGTGTATCGCAAGGAGAACATCCGCATCAATCGCTCCTCGCGCTCGCAGTTCACACAAGGCACCCCCATCAAGAAAATATCGGATCTCCAGAAAGGCGATCTGGTATTCTTCGGCGGCTCGTCACGCTCCAGAAAGAATGTGGGGCACGTAGGCATCGTCACCGAAGTGGACCCCGACATGCGGAAGTTCAAGTTTGTCCACGCCAGCCGCACCGGCGTGAAAGTAGACGAATCGAACTCGGCCTACTACGGCCGGCGTTATATCGGTGCCCGCCGCATCATCCAGAACCCTTAAGAAAACGCATACGCCGCCTTCCGGAGAAGGCGGTTTTTCTTTAAAACCTTAACACCCCGACAAAAAAAATGCTACCCTTGACCATCGCAACCGACGGAGAAGCCGTCTTCCAGCGACTGCTGGACATGAGCATCAGCGCCGGCAAGCACATCCTGACAGCCGCCCTGATCTTCATGGCGGGCCGCTTCCTGATCCGGCTGCTCAACCGCCTCTTCGCCAAAATCATCAACCGCCCCAACATCGACGGCAGCGTACAGAGTTTCCTCAGCAGTCTGGTCAACATCCTGCTCACTGTACTGCTCATCATCTCCGTCATCGGCGCACTGGGCATCAACACCACCTCTTTCGCAGCCCTGCTGGCATCGGCCGGTGTGGCCGTGGGCATGGCCCTCTCAGGCAATCTCCAGAACTTTGCCGGCGGCCTCGTGATCCTGCTCTTCAAGCCCTACAAGGTGGGAGACTGGATAGAGGCGCAAGGCGTACAGGGACAGGTGAAAGAGATACAGATTTTCCACACCATCCTCACCACGGCGGACAACAAGGTGGTATATATCCCCAACGGCTCCATGAGCACAGCCGTAGTGGTGAACTACTCGCGCAACGAGACACGCCGCGTACAGTGGACCTTAGGCATCGACTACGGCGAGGACGTAAGCCGTGCACGCCAGGCCGTCAGTTCCGTACTGGCCGCCGACCCAAGGGTACTGGCCGACCCTGCCCCCTTCATTGCTGTAGACGCCCTGGCCGACAGCAGCGTGAACCTTGTGATCCGCGTCTGGGTGAAAACGGGAGACTACTGGGGAGTGTTCCACGACATCCAGCACAACCTGTACGAGACATTCAACAGCCGCGGCATCAACTTCCCCTATCCGCAGCAGACAGTACACGTGGTACACGACTGAACATGACAGCCCAACAAACGGACGGATGAAAAAAAAACATTAAAATTTGCTGATAATAAAAATATTGCGTAATTTTGCTGCGCATTTTTAAGTTGCGGGGCGTGGCACAAGTCTGTCGCACCCGTCCGAAAACGAAGAAATCAACTAAAACAAAATCAAAAATAAAAGCAAAAAAATGATTGTAGTACCTGTGAAAGAAGGCGAAAATATCGAACGCGCCCTCAAAAAATTCAAGAGAAAATTTGAAAAAACCGGTATCGTAAAGGAACTCCGTGCCCGTCAGCAGTTTGACAAACCTTCCGTGCTGAAACGTCTGGCACACGAACATGCCGTCTACGTGCAGCAGCTCAGACGCAACGAGGAATAAGAGGATTCCCCCCTCATTTTCTTTCGGCACCGGCCGTTCAGACATAAAAGGATGCGACTTGCAACAAGAGCCGCATCCTTTTTGCATACAGACGCCAGACGGACCAACAAAAGAGCGGCACAGGGCACTTCCGGATTCTAAAAAAATCGTAACTTTGCCTCTCCGGTGCTTTCCAGACGTACCGTACACATAAAGAAACAAAACAGACACACAGATATGAAAATAGAACAACAGCTTACCGAAGCCGTAGTGGCCGCCCTCCGGACCCTTTACGGACAGGAGCCCGAAGCCGCGCAGGTACAGTTGCAGAAAACCAAAAAGGAATTTGAGGGTCACCTCACGCTCGTAGTCTTTCCCTTCCTCCGCCTCTCGCGGAAAAAGCCCGAAGAAACGGCCGGAGAAATAGGCCGTTTTCTGAAAGAGAACACCGACATCGTGGCAGACTATAACGTCATCAAGGGCTTTCTGAACCTGACGGTGTCGGCCTCCAAATGGGTAGAACTGCTCTCCGACATCCATGCGGACGCCCGCTACGGACTGACGGCCCCCACTGCCGAATCGCCGCTGGTGATGATCGAATACTCCTCGCCCAACACCAACAAGCCGCTCCATCTGGGGCACGTGCGCAACAACCTGCTGGGATGGGCCGTGGCACAAATCGCCGAGGCCAACGGTAACCGCGTTGTGAAGACCAACATCGTGAATGACCGCGGCATACATATCTGCAAGTCCATGCTGGCATGGCAGAAATACGGCAACGGGGAAACTCCCGAAACCTCGGGCAAGAAAGGAGACCACCTGATAGGCGACTACTACGTGGCCTTTGACAAACACTACCGCGAGCAAGTGCGCGAACTGGCCGCCCGCTTCGAGGCCGAAGAGGGACTGGATGCCGAAGCCGCCAGAACGAAAGCAGAACGCGAGGCCCCGCTGATGCGCGAAGCCCGCGAGATGCTGGTACGCTGGGAACACAACGACCCCGAGGTGCGGACGCTCTGGCGTCGCATGAACGAATGGGTATATGCCGGTTTCGACGAGACGTACAAGGCACTCGGCGTAAGCTTCGACAAGATCTATTACGAGAGCGACACTTATCTGGAAGGTAAGGAAAAAGTGGTGGAAGGACTTCAGAAAGGTCTGTTCTTCAAGAAAGAGGACGGCTCCGTATGGGCCGACCTCACCAAGAACGGACTGGACGAGAAGCTGCTGCTGCGCAGCGACGGCACCAGTGTATACATGACGCAGGACATCGGTACGGCCAAGCTCCGCTTTCAGGATTTCCCCATCGACAAGATGATCTATGTCGTGGGCAACGAACAGAACTATCACTTCCAGGTGCTCAGCATCCTGCTCGACGAACTGGGATTTGAATGGGGCAAGAGCCTCGTACACTTCTCCTACGGCATGGTGGAGCTTCCCAACGGCAAGATGAAAAGCCGCGAAGGCACGGTGGTCGATGCCGATGAACTGGTGGCCGAGATGATTGCCCAGGCACGCCGCACCGTCGACGAGGCCGGCAAGTTCGAGGACATGAGCGAGGAAGAAAAGCAGGAAGTGGCCCGCATTGTGGGCATGGGTGCCCTGAAATATTTCCTGCTCAAGGTGGACGCCCGCAAGAATATGCTCTTCAACCCCGAAGAAAGCATCGATTTCAACGGAAATACCGGCCCCTTCATCCAATACACCTACGCCCGCATCCGCTCCATCCTGCGCAAGGCGGCCGATCAGGGACTGGACTACTCCAACCTGGGCAACGGGGTGACGGAACTGTCGCGCAAGGAAGAGGAACTCGTGCAGCATGTGGCCGATTTCGCCGCCGTAGTGCGTCAGGCCGGACAAGACTACTCGCCTTCGGCCATCGCCAACTACTGCTACGATCTGGTCAAGGAATACAATCAGTTCTACCACGATTTCTCCGTGCTCCGCGAGGAGAACGAGGCTCTGCGGAATTTCCGTCTCGTGCTGTCGGCCAATGTGGCCAAAGTGGTACGCGAGGGCATGAATCTGCTGGGAATAGAAATGCCGGAACGAATGTAACAGCCGCACCATGACGACAAAGAAGTCCCGATACTATGTGGTATGGCACGGCGTGGAGCCGGGCATTTACCGCTCGTGGGACGACTGTCTGCATCAGGTAAAGGGATTTGCCGGCGCCGTCTATAAATCTTTCGGGAGCGAGGAGGAGGCATACGAGGCCTATCACTCCTCGCCCTCGCTTTATGTAAAAGCCCGCGCGACCGGTCCCTCGCCGCTCCGGCCGCAACAGCCGGAAAACCCGCCTGCGGACCGCACAGACACCGTCCTGCCCCTGCCCCTTGAGGTGACAGCCGACGCCCTGGCCGTAGATGCCGCCTGTTCGGGAAATCCAGGTCCCATGGAATACCGCGGCATCTATCTGAAGACAGGACAGGAAGTGTTCCGTTACGGCCCCGTCTACGGCACAAACAACATCGGTGAGTTTCTGGCCATCGTACACGCCCTGGCACTGCTGGACCGCCGCAAACTGACACTCACGGTATACAGCGACAGCCGCAACGCCCTTTCGTGGGTAAAGCAGAAGAAGTGCAAGACGAAATTGCCCCGCACTCCCCGCACCGAAGCCCTGTTCAACCTCATAGCAAGAGCCGAACAATGGCTGCAAACCCATACATCGCCCTGTCCGCTCCTGAAATGGGAGACCGGCCGATGGGGCGAAGTCCCTGCGGATTTCGGCCGGAAATAAAAACCACACACAGAGTATGCCATCCAACCCCAAAAGTTTATGAAAGAGTTTTTCCGAGTGATGTACCGTTACATCATGCCCTACAAGAAATATATGATCGGCTCGCTGATGTTCAACCTACTGTCTGCGGTACTGAATGTCTTTTCCTTCATCTCACTCATACCCATGCTGCAATTGCTCTTCGGCATCGACCAGAACCGCTACGAGTTCATCCCCTGGGGCGCCGACGGCATGAGCGCGAAGGACATCCTCGTCAACAATCTCTACTGGTTCACCACTGAGATCATGGACACCTACGGCGCCTCGACAACGCTGCTTTTCATAGGCATTTTCCTCGTGGTGGCCACGCTGCTGAAAACCGGATGCTACTTCGCCTCGGTGGGAATCATGGTTCCGATGCGCACCGGCATCGTCCGCGACATCCGCACCAGTGTCTACCACAAGATCATCTCCCTGCCTCTATCCTTCTTCTCGGACGAGCGGAAGGGAGACATCATCGCCCGCATGAGCGGTGACGTGGGCGAGATAGAAAACTCCATCACCGGATCGCTCGACATGCTCATCAAGAATCCCATCCTGCTGGTCTGCTATTTCGGAGTCCTTATCTATACGAGCTGGCAGCTCACACTCTTCACCGTCATCGTGCTGCCGCTGATGGCATGGGTGATGGGCAGCATCGGCCGCAAACTGAAACGTCAGTCGCTCGATGCGCAGAACAAATGGAGCGAGACGATGTCGCAGCTCGAAGAGACACTGGGCGGCATGCGCATTGTCAAGGCCTTCACCGCCGAGCACAAGATGTGCCGGCGTTTCGACGAGTGTACCGACGAATTCCGTCAGGCCTCGAACAAGGTGGCCATCCGTCAGGCCTCGGCCCATCCCGTGAGCGAGTTCCTCGGCACCTGCCTCATCGTGCTGGTGCTCTGGTACGGCGGCACCCTTATCTTCTCCGCCCACTCTCCCATCGACGCGCCCACCTTCATCTTCTACATGGTGATTCTCTACAGCATCATCCAGCCGTTGAAAGACCTGTCGCGCGCCTCCTACAACATTCCCAAAGGCATGGCGTCCGTTGAACGCGTGAACAAGATTCTGAACGCTCCCAATCCTATCCGCGACAGCGAACACCCGCAGCATCTTGACTCGCTCAAAGACAAAATCGAGTTCAAGGACATCTCTTTCAGCTATAACGGAAAGACCGAGGTGCTGCGCGGCGTGAACCTTACCGTGCGGCGCGGACAGACCATCGCCCTGGTGGGCCAGAGCGGTTCGGGAAAGTCCACACTGGTTGACCTGCTGCCTCGCTACCACGATGTCACCGGCGGCGAGATACGCATCGACGGTACGGACGTAAAGGACATCTACATCTCCGATCTGCGCGGACTCATCGGCAACGTCAACCAGGAAGCCATTCTCTTCAACGACACGTTCTTCAACAACATCGCCTTCGGCGTGGAGCATGCCACGATGGAGGAAGTCATAGCCGCAGCACGCATCGCCAACGCCCACGACTTCATCATGGAAAGCGAGGCTGGCTACAACACCAAAGTGGGCGACCGCGGCTGCCGGCTTTCCGGCGGACAACGGCAACGCATCTCCATTGCCCGCGCCATCCTGAAAAATCCCGCCATCCTTATCCTTGACGAAGCCACCTCCGCCCTCGACACCGAAAGCGAACGGCTGGTGCAGGAGGCTCTGGAACGCCTGATGAAGACGCGCACCACCATCGCCATCGCCCACCGCCTCTCCACCATCCGCAATGCCGACGAGATCTGTGTTCTTTACGAAGGACGCATTGTCGAACGTGGAACGCACGAGCAACTGCTGGCGCGCGGAGGCTACTACAAACGGCTCAACGACATGCAACAGCTCTGAGCCTTCCCCCCCATCCTGTTTTTACCGAAAACCATGCGACAACGTTTCAGTTATCTGCTCCGGCTTTTCCTGCTGCTGGTAGGAATTTTCCTTCTGGCCAAACCGCTCTTCATCCTCTTCAACGAACCGAAGAGCCGGAATATCGTCCCTGCCGACTATCTGGCCGTGCTCTTCCACGGCCTGCCCCTCGACCTGGCCACGGCGGCCTATATCACGGCCCTGCCTTGGATAGCCGTACTGATCGGCGTATGGCTGCCGGCCCACAATCTGAGAAAAGCGCACTTCCTGTATACGGGCATCCTCTCCGTTCTGCTGGCCCTGATCTTCACGGCCGACACCTGCCTTTACTCCTTCTGGGACTTCAAACTTGACGGAACGGTGTTCAACTATCTGGACCATCCGCGCGGAGCCGTCCGGAGCGTCACCCCGCTCTATATGGCCACCGTCTGTGCCGCCTTCCTGCTCACGGCCTCCACGCTGGCGTTCCTGTTCAGGGCAGCGGCCCCCGTCCGTTTCCCCGTCTGCCGCCGCCGGCCGGCCGCCACATTGCTGCTCCTGCTCTCGGGCGGGATGCTGTTTCTCTTCATCCGCGGCGGCGTGGGCCGCTCAACGGCCAATGTCGGGATGGTCTATTACAGCGACAAGCAGTTCCTGAACCATTCCGCCGTGAATCCGGCTTTCTCGCTCATCTACTCCCTGCGCAAGACCGAGGACTTCGCCGCCCGCTGCGATTTTTTCCCCGAGGAGGAACGCGCCCGTCTTTTCGCCTCCATGCAGTACGATACCGTTTCCATCTCGCCTCTCCCTCTGCTGCGCACCCCGCGCCCCAACGTCCTGATTGTCCTGATGGAGGGATGCGGTGCCACCTTCGTCGAGGCCTTCGGCGGAAAGCCCTGCGTCACACCGTCGCTCAACCGTCTGGCACGGGAAGGAGTCGCCTTCAGCCGCTGTTACGCCAATTCCTTCCGCACCGACCGCGGCACGCTCTGCACCTTCAGCGGCTACCCGTCGTTTCCCGATGTGAGCGTGATGAAACTTCCCGCCAAGTCGCGCACGTTGCCATCAGTGGCCGCCTCGCTGCGCCGTGCCGGCTACTCCACGGAATTCCTTTACGGAGGCGACAAGAATTTCACCAACATGAATTCCTACCTCATGTCCACAGGCTACGAACGTACCTACGGCGATGACGATTTTCCCGCCACCGTACGCCACACCCATGCCTGGGGTGTCACGGACAGCATTGTCTTCGACCGCCTCTACGACATGGTAAGCGCCAAAAAACAGACCGGCCCGTGGCACATCGCTTTCCTCACACTGGCCAGCCACGAACCGTGGACCGTCCCCTACCACCGTATCCCCGATGACGAACAGGCCAACGCCATGGCCTACCTCGACGCCTGCATAGGCCGCTTCATGCACCGCCTGCGTGCCCGCCCCGCCTTGTGGGAGAACACGCTGGTCATTTTCCTGCCCGATCACGGCATCCACTACCCCGCCGGCCTGACCGAGGCCGACATCCGCACCTGCCACATCCCCATGATCTGGGCCGGCGGCGCCATCAGCGAACCGCGCACCATCGACCTCATCTGCAACCAGACAGACCTGCCCGCCACCCTGCTGGGGCAATTGGGCCTGCCTCACGGGGAGTTCCGTTTCAGCCGCGACGTGACGAGCGCCAACTACCGTTATCCCTGTGCCATACATACCTGGAGCGGCGGTGCCACCTTTGTCGATACTACAGGCCACACCATCATCGACCTCGCCACCCTGCGGCCGCTGACCGACGGGCCGCAGCCCGGACCGGAACGTACCCGGCGGCTCAAAGCCTTCCTGCAAACGGCCTACGATGACTTGGGAGCCCGCTGACACACCCCCTCCCCCAAGAATCTTTCCATTTGTTTCCCCGGCTACGACCACACGAAAAAACGTGGCTTTTCCATCTGGAATCATCACAAACAAACCTATAAATTCTAAACCGCATTATGTTCAACAAAATCCTTACGCTTTGCCTCTTCGCATTTGCCAGTATCGCGGCATTTGCAGACGGACAGGCCAAATACGTGTTTTACTTCATCGGCGACGGCATGGGAGCCAACCAGGTGAACGGCACCCAAACCTATCTCGCTGCCCTTGAAGGCCGCATCGGCATCACTCCTCTCTGCTTCACGCAGTTTCCCTACTCAGCCTTCGTCACCACCTATTCCGGCACCAACGGCGTAACAGACTCCGCTGCTGCCGGCACGGCTCTTGCCACAGGCGAAAAAACGAAAAACGGCGCCATAGGTGTTCTTTCCGACCTCCAGTCCCCCGTCAACAGCATAGCCGTATGGGCTCAGCAGGCAGGGGCGGCAGTAGGCGTGAGCACCAGCGTCAGCATTGACCATGCCACTCCCGCCGCCTTCTACGCCCATCAGGGTGGTCGCGGCTCCTACTATGCCATCGGCCAGGACCTTCCCAAGGCCGGTTTCGACTTCTATGCCGGATCCGATTTTCTCAACCCAACCGACAAGGCGGACACTACCGCACTTTCCCTCTACGAACAATGCATCCAGGCCGGCTATACCATCGCCCGTGGCTACAAAGACTTCCAACGCCGCACGTCCAAGGCCGACAAGATGCTCCTGCTGCAAACGGAAGAAGCCAGCAAGCGTCAGCGCAACTCCCTTCCTTACGCCATTGACCGCTCCAAGACGGACATGACCCTCTCCGAAGTGACCCGCGCAGGCATCAGATTTCTGACACAACAGCAAAAGGACGGCTTCTTCCTCATGGTAGAAGGCGGAAAAATCGACTGGGCCTGCCACAGCAACGATGCGGCCACCGTTTTCAAGGAACTTATCGACATGGACGAAGCCGTCCGTGTAGCCTACGAGTTCTATGTACAGCATCCCGATGAAACGCTTATCGTTGTCACCGCCGACCACGAAACCGGCGGCATCGTACTGGGCCGCGGCTCCTATGAACTTCATACCGATGTGCTCCGCTATCAGCGCATGAGTGCCGAAGCCTACAGCGCACACGTGAAAGAACTCCATGCCAAAAAAGGCGAAAAACTCTCCTGGGAGATTATCCGGAAGGACCTAAAGGAGAACTGGGGCTTCTTCGGCGGAGGTGTCAACCTGTCCAAAAAGCAGGAAGCCCGCCTTAAAGCTGCTTTCGAGCGCATGCAGACAGGCGGGGCCGAGGACAAGAAGTCACTCTATGCCTCCATGGATGCTTTGGCCGATGCCGCCCGCGACATCATGGCCCAATGCGCCCTTATTGGCTGGCAAAGCGGCGGTCACTCCAACGGCTACGTACCCGTATTCGCCATCGGTGCCGGTGCAGAGCAGTTCCATGGTCAGATTGACAACATCTCCATTCCCCTGTTCATAGCCAAGGCCGCAGGCTGGAAAAAGAAATAAGCAAGCGGGAACAAGAACCATAAATGAATTTTGACCTATACTCCCAACAAAAAAATGGGACTGCGGCGTTTCACGTTTGGCGTCGATAAGGAAAACGGACATTCCGCACCAAATGTAAACGTAGGTTAATTAACATTTGCTTTTCGCCCGCGGATGTAGTATATTTGCACCAGCAAAGCAGAACAACCCTGAAAAGCCGCCTAATGGGCGGTTTTTTTCGGCGCTTAACGTGAAAAAAACATCCGATCTTTTTTAAAAAAGGTCCTATCTTGTTCAAAAAAGATACTATGTTGTGAAAAATAGGTCCCTTTCCGGAGTTTTTCCGAAAAACCTTCAAGTTAAACTTTCTGGAAATACGTTAAATTAATTAGGAATTAGCAATTAGTAATGATGAATTTTTAATTGCTAATTCCTAATTATAATGGTTACTTCTCACCCAACCGGCGACACAGACGGCCGCCCAGCAGACAATACAGCCCCACGGCAATGAAGGGCAGGCTCAGCATCTGTCCCTGATTCAGGCCGATGGCCGCCACCATGCCCTGCTCCCACGGTTCCTGCACTTCCTTGAATAGCTCCACGAAGAGCCTGAACAGGAAAATGGAGGACAGGCAGAAACCGAAGAAAAATCCCGTACCCACCCGGTTGGGCCGGCGACGGTACAACCACAGACCCACAAGGAAGAACACGAAATAGGCCACCGCCTCGTACAGCTGTCCCGGATGACGCGGGAAGGTCTCGCCCAGCCGTCCGAACACAAAACCGTAGTCCGTACCGGTGGGCTTACCCACGATCTCGGAGTTCATCAGGTTGCCCAGCCGGATGCAGCAGGCCGCTATCGGGGTGGCGATAGCGATGTTGTCGAGCACCCGCATCAGATTCACCCCGGTCTTACGCACATACAGCCACAGGGCGATGATAAGTCCCAGGGTGCCGCCGTGACTGGCCAGCCCCATATAGCCCGTGCAACGCCATCCGCCCTCGGGCAACATCTTCACAGGCAGCAACATCTCAACGGGATGGGTCAGGAAATAGCCCGGCTCATACAGCAGGCAGTGGCCCAGCCGCGCACCGGCCAGAATGCCAACGAAACAATACAGAAAAAGGGGATCGAACTTTTCCTGCGGTATCTGCTGCCGCCGGTAGAGTTTATAGACTACGATGTAGGCCAGCGCCAGGCCAATGCACCAGAACAGCGCGTACCAACGCACTTCTAACGGACCGGCCTTGAAGGCCATGATGTCGGGATTCCAGAGAATAGAAGCTAACATGACAGAAAGAGTCAAAGGAATGAGGTGAAACAACTAAACATTGAAACGGAAGTGCATGATGTCGCCGTCCTGCACGACATATTCCTTACCCTCCACGTGCAGCAGACCGGCCTCGCGCACAGCGGCTTCGGAACCGTACCTGACATAGTCCTCGTACTTGATGACCTCGGCGCGGATAAAGCCTTTCTCGAAGTCCGTATGGATCACTCCCGCACACTGGGGAGCCTTCCAGCCGCGGCAGTAGGTCCATGCCTTTACCTCCATCTCGCCGGCGGTGATGAAGGTTTCCAGCTCCAGCATCCTGTAGGCCGTCTTGATGAGGCGGTTGCATCCGCTCTCTTCCAGCCCCACATCCTGTAGGAACATCTGCCGCTCCTCATAGGTTTCCAGTTCGGCGATGTCGGCCTCGGTCTGCGCAGCCAGCACAAGCACTTCGGCTCCCTCATCGCTGACAGCGGCCCTCACCCGCTCCACATACCCGTTGCCGGTGGCCGCCGAAGCCTCGTCCACATTGCAGACATAGAGCACCGGCTTCGAGGTGAGCAGGAAGAGGCCCTTGGCCGCGCGCTGCTCCTCCTTTGTGGCAAACTGCACGGTGCGGGCGCTGCGGCCCTGCAACAGGGCCTCGCGATAGGCCGTAAGCACTTCATACTCCACTTTCGCGTTCTTGTCGCCGCCCACCTGGGCAATCTTCTCCACACGCTTGATACGGTTTTCCACCGTCTCCAGATCCTTCAGCTGCAACTCGGTGTCTATGATTTCCTTGTCGCGCACGGGGTCCACACTGCCATCCACATGCACCACATTGCCGTCGTCAAAACAGCGCAGCACATGGATGATGGCATCCGTCTCCCGGATATTGCCCAGAAACTGGTTGCCCAGTCCCTCGCCTTTGGAGGCACCCTTCACAAGGCCGGCAATGTCGACAATCTCCACCGTTGTCGGGACGATACGGCCCGGATGGACCAGTTCGGCCAGGCGCGAAAGCCGTTCGTCGGGAACGGTGATGACTCCCACGTTCGGCTCGATGGTGCAGAAAGGGAAATTGGCGGACTGGGCCTTGGCGTTGCTCAGGCAATTGAAAAGTGTAGACTTGCCCACATTGGGAAGTCCGACTATGCCACATTGTAAACTCATGGATATGCTTGTTTTCGTTGATTTGTTTTCAGGCGCAAATATACGCATTTATTGGCAAACGGGCGAACTTTGACACAGAAGCAAACCGGCTCCTGCGTCTGAAAGAGAACGCAGGAGCCGGCCGGAAGCGGATTTCAGGTGTTTTTCCTTACTTGAACACGACTGCGCAGGGATGGATGCCGGCGCCATAGCGTTCCATAAATTCGCCAGTCGCGGAATAGCGGTAGACATAGCCCGGCGCGTTGTAGTCATAGGCCGAATATTCGCTGCCGATGAATATCTCGCCGTTGACTGGGTTCACATCAATGTCAATGGGCTGGACCGGCAGGTGGGCGGCCGGCAGCAATTGCTGTTTCACCACCTGCCCCGTACGGGTGTCATAGGAGGAATAGGTAAGTTCGCCTGTGTAGGGATAGGAACTGAAATCCGTATAGTTATAAATGGCGTAGAGCGTGGTGCCGCGCACAGCTATATTCGAGGCGGCGCAAAAATCCGTCACCTGGTCGGCCGGCGTGATTTTCTGCACCTTCGGGGGCACGTTGCCATAGTTTCCGCGCGCCACCACAAAAACGTTGCCTTCACTGTCGGCGGCGATAGGTCCGGGATTCATGCCTACGGTGATGTCTTTCTCCTTCACGAAACGATGCAGGTCTATCTTGGCCACCCGGAAGCCGTCGGCATAATTGCCCGCACCGTTGTAGCCGTCCGAGACGGAACAGTACAGATAACCGCCCGTCACCGTCATCTGAGCCGGATTGGGACCGACCGGCAGCTTGCCCATGACGGCCAAAGTGACGGTGTCGACGCGGGTCACATACCCGTCATTGTTCGACACATATACATATCCGTTGCCGGCGATGACGCTTTCAGGCTCATTTACGCGGACCTGACCGATGATTTCGAGCGTCTCGCGGTCCAGCACCCAAAGAAGATTGGAACCGTACATCGCTACGTAAAGCTTCGAACCGTAGACAATACCGTCCTGAGGCGAGTCGCCCAGGCTCTGTCCGTTCACAGAGGCAAAGAGATTCCGCACATACTTGTTATCCCCGAATCCGAGGAAGTCCAGCGTGCCTTCAATGCCGCCATAGAAGTTGCCCTGATTGATGACATACGCCCCCTGTAATCCGGAAACAGGCGCCGGGGTGGGTTCAAATTCGTCCTCGTCACAGGCTGTGAAAGCCAACGCCGCAAACAACGCGGTGACTGCAAGTTTCAGGTGTCTCATGTTTTCTTTTTTTGTTTTTATGGATAAAAATAGTTGATACACATATATAATATAAAAAGACCGTCAGAAGCGGGTTGTCAGAGCCAGACGGAAAGCCCGTCCCGGCATGGGATAACGGCGCACCAGTTCATAGCGGCAGTCAAAGACATTCATTACACCGGCCCGCGCCTCCCACTGCCACCCCGCCATGCGGAATGCGCGCCAGGCCGAAATCCCCGCTTCGGCATATCCGGACAACATCGTGGTGGGTGTATGCTCTTTCGTGCTCCACCGGGAGGAGGCTCCCGTGATGCTGACCGACAGATTCAGCCACGGATTCTCGCAAGCCAACGCCGCCGTACCGCTGTGAACGGGCATGTAGGGCAGCTGCAAGGAGTAGCTGCGCGTATCCGCCGTGCGATCCGTAGAATGCTGCAAGGAATAGCTGCCCGAAAGAACCAGCCGCCACCGCTCCGCCGGAACGAAACAGCTCCCTACCGTGACATCCATGCCGGCCGCCCTGACACGTCCGATGTTTTCGGTACGCCAGACATAGAGGTTATAGGGCAGGCTCGTGATGCGGTCCGTCACACGGTTCAGATAACCGTCGGCGGTGACCGTCAGTGCCGGCCACCAGGAGGCCGGTGCGGCACTGAGCGTGAGGCCGGCCCCCAGTTGCCGGGTCTTTTCCGGCCGCAGGAGGGCAGAGCCAAGATGGTAATAGTAATTCTCCGTAAACGTAGGCGCGCGGAACAGTTCTTTCCAGAAAACTCTGGCACGCAGCCGCCACGCCCGTGCTCCGGCGGAACGCAACGCCAACCAGGAGGCCGACAGCGAAGGGGCCAGCCGGCGCGCATCGCCGGCAACGGCTCCGGCGGAGCCGTTGCTGTTGCGGTCCGCGTATGCCAGCAGGCGCGCCGTCGCACTGAAACGCCGGATCTCCGCCCGCAGCGAAAGGCTCTGCCAGAGAACATGGCGCGAGACATCATTGCCGGTGGGCTGGTTGCTGTCAAGATCATGGAACGAATAGTCGGCCGCGTAGGCGGCACTGACATACCGCCAATGGCGGGCCGCTCCGACCGCGGCATACGCCTCCCGCTGCCAATAATGCTGGCGCAAGGCACCGCCCGGATACTGCGCGTCCACATCAGCGTAACGGCTTTCCTGCCATTCAAACTTTCCGGCCGCCATCAGTTCCCACGGTCCGCGCCGGCCGTGCCATCCCGTCTGCAATCCGGCACTCTGTTCGGCCAGCCGCTCCGTAGCGTTCTCCGCATCGTAGAGCACCACCTGGCCGGGCAGTCTCCGGTGATCGTTGCGCCAGGCGGCCTGCGTCAACCAGGTTCCGCTCCCACGGGTATCATGCCGCACAGTCGCTCCGGCGTTCCAGGACTGCATCCGGCTGCCGTTGCGGCGATGGTGCGTGGTGAGTTTTCCGTTGCGTACTACGTATGGATAGTCATTCTCGGCAAAAAAGAATCCGGCATCCATACCCAACGTGGTACGCGGCCCCGTCCGGCCGGATAAAGCCAACGAAGGACTGACCGTGCTGAACGAACCGACCGACAGTCCTGCACGGCCGTGCAGACCCGCAGCCGTGTCAGGAAGCCGGGACGAAAGCGCCAGAGTGGCGGCTCCCAAACTGCGGGGCGCAACGAGCAGACGGGAAGCACCGGCCACAAAAAGGTTCATCTCGGACAACCGCTCCGTCCGGAAACGGCCCAGATCCACCTGTCCGCCACGCACATCACTCACAGGAATGCCGTCGAGCGTCACAGCCGTATGGGCTGCGCCCAGTCCGCGCACGCTCACCGTCTTCATGCCTCCCGCACCACCATAGTCACGCAAGGTCACCCCGGGCAAACGGCTCAGGACACCGGCCATATCGCCGGCACCGCTGCGAAGCCATGCGGCGGTGTCGGACCGCCACGCAGGGGTATTGCCCTCCATCACCGCCGTCTGCCGCAGCACCGTCACCGAAGCCGTCCCTAACGTATCGGACAGGACACGGCACACCTGACTCCGACCCGCAGTGAAACCGGCCGACAAAAGCCATACCGCAACTGCGAGCCACGCGTAAAGATTCGCGGACTTTCTCATGGTAGCACCATTTTATTTTTACATACGAAAATCATTCCGGACAACCGGCTCTCCTCGGAACCGGCAGCCATAAGACAAAGGTCGCGGCAGGTCTTCTGACTCTTCCTTATTCTTTTCCAAACGCCTTCCCGCCCGGTCTTCTCTTCTGACAAAGACCGCCGCAGTGGCCGCCCGCAGGGCTTGTTTGGAACTTTTCAAGGAAATACAGCAGCGGGACTGTACGGGAGTCTCACCCGTTTCCCTCTTCGTCACGGGCTCCGCAGGGAGCGCCGCGAACCGCAGACGGCAACAAAGGTACTCCTAATCCGGCAACCGGCAACCTTCGGAGCGTTCTTTTCGGAATATCCGTAAAAAAAAACACACATTTTTTACGATATATTTTGCTCTCTCAAAAATAAACCCTATCTTTGCACTCGCAATTCGGGGTGTAGCTCAGCCCGGTTAGAGTACGCGTCTGGGGGGCGTGTGGTCGCTGGTTCGAATCCAGTCACCCCGACTGGCAAAAAAGGAGTTGAGTCTTCGGACTTGACTCCTTTATTTATATATCCTTGAGGAAAAATTCAACACACCTAATTTCATCCATTACTATGATCAGCATTAAAAACAAGTATCTGAAAGCGGACATCTCCGAAAATGGAGCCGAGATGCAAAGTCTTCAGGAAATAACTACGGGACGCGAATATCTGTGGCAAGGCGATGCCGAATACTGGGACGGACGGTCGCCCCTGCTGTTTCCCGCCACCGGCGGCCTGTGGAACGGAACCTACCGGCACAAAGGACAGGAAATCAAGATGGTGAAACACGGCTTTGCCAAAAACCGGAAATGGACATACTCGCCTACCGGCGCGGAAGCCGACGGCAACGAGGCCCGCTTCGTGCTGGACCTGCCCGAAGGAGACGAAGGCTTCCCCTTTCCCTGCCGCGTGGAAGTGACCTACAGCCTGCACGAACACAGCCTGAAAGCCACACTCCGCGTACACAACACCGGAACCGATGAGATGTTTTTCCAGATGGGAGGCCATCCGGCCCTGAACCTGCCGGGGTGGGACGCCTCTCAACCCGTAGGCGGCTATCTGGAGCCTGAAGGCACTCCTGCCGCCCAGACCACGGTACTGCGCGCCGGAGAACAGGGATGCACCGGCCCCGAACGCTTCAGTGTGCCCCAATGCAACGGGCTGATCCCCGTCAGCGAAGATACCTTCAGCAACGAAGCTCTGATATTCGACCGTCATCAACTCTCGGGCATCGTGCTGCTCGACACCGAGCGCCGCAAAGTGGCCCGCGTAAGAAGCGGCGCCCCCGTATGGTTATTCTGGCAGCCCCAAGGAAAATTCTCACCCTTCGTCTGCGCCGAGCCCTGGTACGGACTGTGCGACCCGCACGGATTCGACGGTGACGTGAGCGAACGTCCGTACATCAACCGGCTCCCTGCCGGAGAGTGCTGGGAAGGCTGGTACGAGGTGGAAGTGTTCTGACGCGCTCCGCGACCCTCATTCTATATCCACCGGCGGCCGCCCTGCACCATTCTTCCGGAGCAAGGCGGCCGCCGGATGTCTGAAAAATGCCAATTTTATTTGGCCTTTACGCCGGATGGGCGTAAATTTGCAGCAACATGGCCGAACTTGCAGCATATTTCCCCATTGCCGACCCCACGTGGATATTTTTCGTGGTGTTGAGCCTCATTCTGTTCGCACCGATGCTGCTGGAACGGCTGCGTATCCCCTCCATCGTGGGCCTCATCTTCGCGGGAATCGTCATCGGCCCCCACGGCTTTCATATTCTGGACCGCGACGGCAGTTTCGAACTTTTCGGCAAAGTAGGCTTGTACTACATCATGTTTCTGGCCTCGCTGGAGATGAACCTTCAGGACGTACAGAAAATCAAGAGGCACGCCCTCACGCTGGGGCTGCTCAGTTTTCTCATTCCCATATCGCTGGGCCTCGCGGCCAACATCTACCTGCTCGGCTACGGTCTGACCGCCGCCGTGCTGATGGCCGCCATGTATGCCTCCCACACGCTCATCACCTACCCCATCGTGCTGCGATACGGCCTTTCGCGGCGCAAGAGCGTGAGCATAGCCGTGGGCGGCACCATCGTGGCCGACACCCTGACACTGCTTGTTCTGGCCGTGGTGGGCGGCATGTTCAAGGAACACGTCACGGGCCTGTACTGGGTGTGGCTCGTGGTAAAAGTCATCCTGCTGAGCGCCGTCATCATCTTTGCCTTCCCGCGACTGGGCCGCTGGTTTTTCCGCCGCTACGACGACGGGGTGGTGCAATACATCTTCGTGCTCTCGCTCGTATTTCTCGGAGCCGGTCTGATGGAGTTCGTGGGGATGGAAGGCATCCTCGGAGCCTTCCTCGCGGGCATCGTGCTCAACCGTCTCATTCCGCCCTCCTCACCCCTGATGAACCACCTGGAGTTCGTGGGCAACGCACTGTTCATCCCCTATTTCCTGATCGGCGTAGGCATGCTTATCAACGTGAGGGCTTTCACCGAAAACACAGGTATTCTGATCGTATCCGCCGTAATGATCGGCAGCAGCATCGCAGGAAAATGGCTGGCGGCCTACGGCACACAGAAAATCTTCCGGATGAACACGCTGGAGCGAAACCTGATGTTCGGCCTCACCAACTCGCGCGCCGCCGCCACGCTGGCTGTCGTTCTGGTGGGTTACAAGATCATCCTGCCCGACGGCTCGCGTCTGCTCAACGAAACCGTTCTCAACGCAGCCATGATGCTCATTCTGGTCACCTGCGTCGTCAGTTCGCTCGTCACCGAACGCACTGCGGGACGCATTGCCGTCTCGACCGTAGCTGAAGACGAGGAAGACCACAGCTGCCGCGACCGCATTCTCATCGCCTTGGCCAACCCCGATACGGTAGACCCTCTTGTCAACGTTGCCCTCATGCTCCGCACCCCCAAGTCGCCCACGCCGCTCACAGCTCTGAACGTGGTGCTTGAAGACAACCCTTCGGCCCGTGAGAACGGCCTGAAACAGTTGGAGCGCGCCGTACACATCGCAGCTGCCGCCAACGTGAAGCTCGTCACACGCAGCCGCTGGTCCGTCAATGTGGTAAGCGGCATCTCGCATACCATGAAGGAGTTCGACGCCACCGACCTGCTCATCGGCCTGCACCAGAAGTCGCGTCTCACCGAAGGCTTCTACGGAAAACTCTCCACCGACCTGTTGTCCGCCGTCGAGAAACAGGTATTCATCTATCGCGCCGTCATCCCCGTCAATACCGTAAACCGACTCCACCTGCTCATTCCCCGCAAGGCCGAGTTCGAGCCGGGATTCCACCTCTGGGCCGACCGCATCGCCCTGCTGGCCGCACAGATCAGCTGCCGCGTGGAAGCCTACGGCGGACGCGGAACCCTCGCCGCCCTAAAGGAATATTGGGAAAAGCGAAAATACAGCACCGAAGCCGGATGGCACGTCTACAACGAATGGCACGACATGCTCTCCATTGCCCACGAGACGCGGCAGGACCACATGATCATCTTCGTCATGGCCCGCCGCGGAACCCTCTCGCGCCACAACTACATGGAGAGGTTGCCCGAACAGATAGAGCGCTATTTCTCCCTGCGCAACATCCTGCTGCTCTTCCCCCTGCAACACGCCACAGGACAGGCCTCCACCTCTGCCCTGCGGGCCGGAGTCCCCGTCAAGGTGAGATAAGTTTTTTCCCACTCAATTTTTCCTTCTGAAAGAATCATGGCCGACTGGACCGAACGAACCGAACTGCTCTACGGAGCCGAAAAGACCGGCCGCCTGCACCGCGCCCACGTGCTCATTGTGGGAACAGGCGGCGTTGGAGCCTATGCCGCCGAGATGCTTTGCCGGGCCGGCGTGGGGGCCCTGACCCTCATTGATGCCGACACCGTGTCGCTCTCCAACATCAACCGCCAGCTGCCGGCACTCCACTCCACCGCCGGCCGTCGCAAAGTGGAAGTTCTGGCCGAACGCTTCCGCGACATCAACCCCGACATCCGCCTCACGCTCCGCGCCGAATACATCACTCCCGAATCCGTCCCTACCCTGCTGGACGGAGGTTTTGACTTCATCGTCGACGCCATCGACACCATCGCCCCGAAGGTGGCCCTGCTCTCCGAAGCCCTGCACCGCCGGCTGCCCGTGATCTCCTCGATGGGCGCGGGAGCCAAGACCGACATCACACAAATACGCTTTGCCGACCTGTGGCAGACCTACCACTGCGGCCTGAGCAAGAGCGTGCGAACCGGACTTACGCGCGCCGGACTGAAAGGCCGGCGGCTGCCCGTAGTGTTCTGTACGCAGCAGGCCGACCGTCGCGCCCTACTATCCGTTGAGGGCGAACGCAACAAAAAAACAACCGCCGGCACCGTGAGCTACATGCCCGCCACCTTCGGCTGTTTTCTTGCCCAGTACGTCCTGGAAAGACTTTGAAAGCGAAATATTTCTGCGAAGTCAAACTTATACAGAAGTTTGACCGGACACAAAAAATAAAAAATCTATCAATTATTGACAAAGTCCTCGATGGCAGCCAACGCGTCGGGACTGAGCGGCGCCTCACGCGTATAAGTTTCGGGGACAGCCATACCCGACTGGAGACGCATCAGATGGTCGCAGGCGGGCAACCAGACAAAACGAGCTGCCGAACAGCCGGACAGCGCCTGTTTCCAAAGGTCGAAATCGCAACGCGTCACCTGATAGTCGTGACCTCCACCCAAAAAAAGCATGGGCAACGGACACAAAGAACGGGCCGTGGCAAGCGCATCATAGGCACGTTCGGAAGCCAGATATTCCTCAGGCAGGGACTCCGTCAGCCGGGACAGCAGGCTGTCGTCGAAAGTGAGGGTGAAGTCAAGCGCGGCCTTCTCAAACTCCAGCCGGCAGAGGTCCTGCCGGAATACGCCGGTCCGGCGGGTACGCCAACTTCCCTGACCGAGGAGTTTTCCCGTCTTCCCCTCTATTTCCGTCCAGAGAACGGAGAGAACCGGTACCGGCAACTGAGCACGGACGGAGGGATGAAGCATCGCGGAAAGACTGTCGCCGCGGCCGGCCTGCAGATGTGCGAGGACACTGCGGGCACGGACAAAGCCGTCGGCTGTGAGGGAAGCCGTGCAGAAAAGGAAAAGAAGCAAGAACAGGATTGCCCTCATACCGGAAGTGCAGGAACGGATATTCATAGGAAACGCTTGCTCAGATATTTCACAGGATAATACACGGAGACGAAGCCTACCGCCAGAACGGTGAGGAAAACCAGCAGCACATCGGCCGGCCGCACGCTGACGGGATAAGCATCTATGATGAAATTGCCGGACGAACCGCCCAGCCGCAGCAGACCGAAGGTCTCCTGCAAATAGCAGAGAAACAATCCCGCCGCAATGCCGATGACGGCACCGATCAGAGAGATGAGACGCCCTTCGTAAAGGAAGATGCGCACAATGATGCGGTCCTGTACGCCGAGATGGCGGAGCGTGTCCACATCGCCGCGTTTGTCAATGATGAGCATGGAAACCGAACCGATGATGTTGAAACAGGCCACCAGCAGGATAAAGGTGAGAAACAGATAGGCCATGGACTTCTCTATGCTCATGATGTTGAACATCTCCTGCTGCTGTTCCATGCGGTCCAGCACGGAATAACCCTCTCCGAGACTGCGTCGCAGGTCGCGCTTGACGCTCTCCGTATCGGCCCCTTCGCGCAGGCGGAGTTCCAGCGAAGTGATCCTGCCCTCCTGCTCGAAAAGCTGCTGGGCCAGATGCAACGGCGCGAGCAGCAGGGTCTCGTCATACTTACGCTGGTGTACGTCGAAACATACGCCGCAGGAATTGACCTCGGCCACATTGAAGCTCTCGGCAGGATTGACCGTATTGATGCGCTCGCCTTTACGGGGAGCACAGATCTGGAGGGTGCCGTAGTCCAGCGAACCTATCTGCTGCGCCAGCCCGATGCCCGGAATGCCGTAGTCCACGCCGGCGGCATGAAGCTGCCACGAACCGTTGCCGTAAAGAATGGAACGGATGCCGGTGCAGCCGGCATAATTGTCGTCCACACCTTTGAGAGTGACTACGGTGGGATGGCCCTTAAAAAGAATAAGCGCATTGTCCTCAAGGCTCGCGGAGGCAACGGCCACATCGGGATGACGGCCGGCTGCCAGCAAAAGGGTATCGGCCTGTGCGGCGAACTTTCCGCGCACAGGCACTACCTTCAGCTGGGGGTCGATGGCGGTATAGAGGCTGCCGATGAGGTCGCGGAAACCGTTGAAAACAGACAGCGTACAGACCAGTGCCATCGTGGCGAGCGCCACACCGCCCACCGAGATGGCGGAAATGATATTGATGGCATTGTGGCTCTTCTTGGAAAAGAGATACCGGCGGGCAATGAAAAAAGGGAAGGACATGGGACTGGGCCGGAAGGGAAGGTTACTTTTTCAGAAGTTCGTCGATGTGGTCAATGTAGTCCAGCGAATCATCGACAAAGAATTTCAGTTCGGGAATGATGCGCAACTGGTGGCGCATACGGGTACCGAGGTCGTAACGCAGCTCGCGGACGTTCCGGTTGATGTTCTCCACAATCTCGGCCGCACGGTCGGAAGGGAACACGCTGAGATAAGCCTTGCAGACACTCATGTCGGGGCTGATGCGCACGGCGCTGACAGAGACGAGCACCCCGTGCATGGCGCGCGTCTGCTTCTGAAAAATTTCGCCCAGTTCCTTCTGGATCAGGCGGGAGATTTTCTGTTGGCGGGTTGTTTCCATAAAAATCAGGTAAAGGGTTTATGAATTTGCGTCAGGAGATTCCTTGACGCGGATAAGCGTGAGACCGTCGCGCAGCGGGAGGATGACTTTTTCCACCCGTTCGTCGGCAGCCACGATGTCATTGAAACGGCGGATGCCCAGCGTCTGCGCATCGCGGTCGTAGGCGGGATCCGTCACATGTCCGTCCCATAGCGTATTGTCCGCCAGGATATACCCTCCGGGGCGTATATGGCGCATCACCAGCGCGTAATACTCGGCATAGTCCCGTTTGTTGGCATCGATAAAGGCCATGTCAAAGACAAGTCCCATCTCCGGCAGCAGTGCGAAGACATCGCCTATAACCATCCGGACCCGGGCGGCGTAGGGTGCCCCTTCAAGCCAGGGCCGCGTGAAGTCTTCCTGCTCGTCGTTGATCTCGAAGGTAAGCACCTCGCCGCCAAGCGGCATTCCGGCAGCCATACATAAGGCCGAATAGCCCGAATAGGTACCTATTTCCAACACGCGGCGCGGCGCAATCATACCGGTAATCATCTTCAGGAAACAGCCTTGCAGATGTCCCGAAGCCATGCGCGGCCGCAGCAGCTGCGTGTTCGTGGCGCGGTACAGGCGGTACAGGTAATCGTCCTCCGGCGAGATGTGCCCGAGGATATATTCTTCCAGTTCCATCAGTTCGGATAGGTCTCCTCCCCTTCTGTCTCGAAGAGATTCTTCACGATGTTCATTTCCATAAACGACGTGCGTTGCTCCTTGCGCTGCGAGCCGAGATAGCAGATACGGTCTTCAGGATGCAGCATCCTGTCGCTGAGCAGCTTGCGGAGGGCTGCCAGCAGAAACTCGTGTCCGAAGCTCTTGATGGGCATATAGATGGCATAGACCCCGTAGGACAAAGCCAGGTGGCGGACGGTCTTGGCCTTGTAGCAGATGGCGAGAATATTGCTTTCGCCGCGGAAGGACGAGACATAACGCGCCGTCCGTCCGGTATAGCTGTCCATGATGATGGCCCGCAACTTCATCTTCCGGGTGGCGGAGACCGCTTCCTTCGCAAAGAACTCCGTGACATCGGGATTCTCGGAAAGCGGGATGTCCAGCCCGTCCAGTCCGCCGAAATTGTCGGTCTCGGCCTGCCGCGCGACGGACGCCATAACACGCACCGCCTCCACGGGATAATCGCCATAGGCTGTCTCGCCCGATAACATCAGGGCATCGGCACGCGAGTAGACGGCATTAGCGATGTCCGTCACCTCCGTCCGCGAAGGCCGCGGGTTGCGTATCATGCTCTGCAACATCTGCGTGGCCACGATGACCGGCTTGTGGGCGCGGATAGCCTTTTCGATGAGACGGCGCTGAATGCCGGGAATCTGCTCCTGCGGCACCTCGATGCCCAGGTCGCCCCGCGCCACCATGATGCCGTCGGCCGCCTCCAGAATCTCGTCGATGTTGTCCACACCGGACTGGTTCTCTATCTTGGCAATGACACGGATGTCACTGTGGGCGGCATCTATCAGGCTGCGCACCTCCTCCACATCCTCACGCGAACGCACAAAGGAATGGGCGATAAAGGCCACGTCATAGTCGATGGCAAAAGCGATGTTGGCACGATCGCGATCAGTCAGGGCCGGCAGGTTGATACGTACTCCAGGCACGTTGACGCTCTTGCGCGAACCCAGCGTGGCATCGTTCTCCACACGGCAGAACAGGTAGTCCTCATGCTTCTCCTCGACCACCAGTCCCAAGTCGCCGTCGTCAATCAGTATGTGTACGCCCTCAGGCAAGTCGTGCACGAAGTCCTTGTAACTTACGGCAATGCACTCGCGGGTAGTGACCAGTTCGGCATTGCCCACTATGCGTACGTAGTCGCCTTTGCGGAAATCAATGGGGAGTTCGCAGCGCGTGGTGCGCACCTCGGGTCCTTTGGTGTCGACGAGCACGGCAATATGGCTGGACACCTCACGCACGTTGTCGATGACGCGCTTCATGCCCTTGGCATCCTGATGGGCGGTGTTGAGACGGACAACATTCATGCCCGCGTCATAAAGGCTCTGGATCAGCCCCACGTCACAGCGGGTATCCGAGATGGTGGCTACGATTTTCGTTTTCTTATACATATAATAAATAAGGATGCTGTTTTTCAGACGGAAAGAAAAAAAGTCACGTCATTCATCGAGATACATCTTCAACAGGGCTTCCACGCCCAGACGATAGGAATCCAGCCCGAAACCGCAGATCACTCCGCGACAGGCCGGCGAAATCATGGAATGCCGTCTGAACTCTTCCCGGCAATGTACATTGGAGATATGCACTTCTATCACGGGCAGGCTCACTGAGCGTATCGCGTCGTGCAGCGCCACCGAGGTATGGGTATAGGCTCCGGCGTTCAGCACCACTCCGTACGTCCCGTCGGTGGCGGCAGCCTGCAAACGGTCGATGAGGAAGCCCTCCACATTGCTCTGGTAGCAGTCTATCTCTACCTCCGGATAGCGTTCCCGCAGCACCGTCACGCACTCGCTCATCGTGCCCGTCCCGTAGATTCCCGGCTCACGGGTCCCGAGAAGATTGAGGTTGGGCCCGTTCATTATCAGAATCTTCATATCTCTGCTGTTTCGTATGTTGGAAAAATAAAGTACTTTTGCGCTGTAAAATTACGAAAAATAGTTGAGACTTGAACCTGCTCGGCAAATATCGCACCTATATATTTCTGGAACGCGGCCTGTCTGAGAACACGCGCGAGGCCTACATGCGCGATGTGGAACGCTACCTGAACCATCTTGACGACTGCGGCGCCACGGTGGAGACGGTCACGCTCGACGACCTCCACCGCTTTGTCTGGACACTTCACGACATGGGCATCTGCGCGCGGTCGGTGGCCCGCATCCTTTCGGGGGTCCGCTCGTTCTACCGGTTCCTGTTGCTCGACGGCTACATAGACAACGACCCCACCGAGCTGCTCGAATCGCCCAAGACGGGCAAACATCTGCCCGATGTCCTCACGCTGGAGGAGGTGGACCGCATCATCGCCGCCATCGATCTCTCCGAAGCCGAGGGACAGCGCAACCGCGCCATCATAGAGATGCTCTACAGTTGCGGCCTGCGCGTGAGCGAGCTGTGCGACCTGCGCATGTCCTGCCTCTATCCCGACGAGGGCTACATCCGCGTCACGGGCAAGGGCAACAAGCAACGGCTCGTCCCCCTGTCGCCACGGGCCGTGAAGGAGCTGAGGCTGTGGTTCGCAGACCGATGCCAGCTGGACATACGCCCCGGCGAGGAGGACTACGTATTCCTCAGCATACGCCGCCGGCGCCACCTCTCACGCATCACGGTGTTCCACTTCATCCGCCTCTACGCCGAGGCCGCAGGCATCCTCAAGACCATCAGCCCCCACACCTTCCGTCATACCTTTGCCACCCATCTGCTTGAAGGCGGGGCCAATCTGAGAGCCATCCAGGCCATGCTGGGCCACGCGGACATCTCGACCACGGAAATCTATACCCACATCGACCGTCGCTTCCTGCGGGAACAGGTGCTGAACCACTTCCCGCGCAACATAGCCGACAGGGCCGCGGGACATGATGACACTACGAACGACCAAAACACCTAAATAAAGAAAATGACAGAAATAAAGGAAAACTGGATAGCAAAAGGCTTCATCGACGAGCCTATACCCTCCGGCACCGACCTGAAAACCGAAATACGGCGGCTGTGCCGGGAAAAGAATGCCGTCATCATGGCACACTACTACACCGAGGCCGATGTCCAGGACATCGCCGACTTCGTAGGCGACAGCCTGGCTCTGGCACAAAAGGCCGCCGCCACCGAGGCCGACATCATCCTCATGTGCGGCGTACACTTCATGGGCGAGACCAACAAGATTCTCTGCCCGCAAAAGAAGGTACTCATCCCCGACCTGAACGCCACATGCTCGCTGGCCGAGAGCTGTCCCGCCGACCGGTTCGCCGACTTCGTCAGGAAACACCCCGGCCACAAGGTCATCTCCTACGTAAACACCTCGGCAGCCACCAAAGCCGTGACCGATGTGGTGGTCACCTCGGGCAACGCCCGCCGCATCGTCGAGAGCTTCCCCGCCGACCAGCCGCTCATCTTCGGCCCCGACCGCAATCTGGGCAGCTACCTCAATAGTGTCACGGGCCGCGACATGGTGCTGTGGGACGGTGCCTGCCACGTTCACGAACGCTTCTCCACAGAGAAACTGCTGGAGCTGAAACGCCTCCACCCCGGGGCCAAAGTACTGGTCCATCCCGAATGCAAGGGCCCGGTGGTGCGGCTGGCCGATGTTGTGGGTTCCACAGCCGTGCTGCTGCGCCATGCCGTCGAGGACGAGTGTGACACCTTCTTAGTGGTAACGGAAAGCGGCATCCTGCACGAAATGCGGAAACAGGCCCCACAGAAAACCTTCATCCCCGTCCCGCCCGAAGACTCTGCCTGCGCCTGCAACGAATGCAGCTACATGCGCCTTGTCACACTTCCGAAGGTCTACAACACGCTGCGCTACGAATGGCCCGTCATCGAAGTTCCCGCCGATATCGCCGCCGCAGCCGTACGCCCCATCGAGGCCATGCTCACCTTGAGCTGACAAAGGCTGAAAGAGAACCCTATTTTCCGCCGTTCCGCCCCTGCTGCCGTTTCATGTTTAACGTCGATAAGGGACAGAACCACAAGCCTCGAAATGTAAACGAAGGTTAAACGACATTTGTATTTCGTCTCCGAATGTATTACATTTGCACCAGCAAAGTAGAAGATCCCTGAAAAGCCGCCTAATGGGCGGCTTTTTTCGTCGCTTAACGTGAAAAAAACATCCGATCTTGTTGAAAAAAGGTCCTATCTTTTTTGAAAAACATACTATGTTGTGAAAAATAGGTCCCTTCCCGGAGTTTTTCCGAAAAACCTCAAAGTTAAACTTTGTCCGAAACCATTAAAAACGCATAAAATAAACACATAGCGAAAAAGTAAATTTGGGCAAGGCGTAGCGAATTAACTAATAATGCGTTCGTTACGCTTTGTTTTTCTATGGGGGGGGCGGCAGAGCCAACGGAAAGCCAACATGAAGCCAAACTGCGCAAGGGTTCAGTTCACTTATTAGGGAATTTTCCGAGCCGCAATACTCCATATCGCTGAAAATTCCCCAATAAGGCAAGGGGCAAGCCCCTCTGCACACCCCATCGGGGGGGGGGGGGGCAAGACGCCCCCCCCCCCCAGACAAAAAAAAAATATTTTTGAAAGCCAAAAAAAAAAAAAAGCATTTG
>VSQE01000001.1 GCA_009775705.1 Prevotellamassilia sp. | reverse complement strand
CGGGAGTGGGGTCGGGAGTAGGGTCGGGAGTAGGATCGATCACCGTGCCGCCGGTAGCGATCTGCACATTGCCGAAGCAGAACTGTCCGGCTTTAGTCTCGCCATCGGTTCCGTAGATAGCCTTTTCGCCTACGGTGAACGTCACTGCGGTGGCACTGCCCGTCCAGGTAACGGTTCCGGCCTTTGTGTCGATGGCAACCGTACCGACAGAAGCAGTGATCTCCGACAGGCGGCGTTTGCCCTGGTCGGAGAGCGTGAAGACGATGGAAGTCATAGCCTCGCCTTTCGCCGAGACTGTCAGTTCGTTCTTGGCATACACACGCACGTCAAGTGTCTTGGCATTCACTACGGGAGTGCTCTGTCCCTCGGCCTGGCTGGCTGTAAGGGTATAGCCCTCCTTCGTTGTGTAAGTAATGGCATCGTCCTGAGCGGTCCACTCATCCACAGACGTCCACGAGAGTGTTGTCACTCCGGCGCGGACCAGCAGTGCGATACCAAACATCACGATGGAAAGAAGTAAGATTTTCTTCATACGGATAATGTTTTTAATGATGATGAATTAGTTAATGGAAAATACTTTGCAAAGGTAAGAATTTTTTTACAGACAACGTCTTCTTTTAAAGAAAGGACATCGGCAAGCCTCTGTTTTTCCGACAGGACGTTTCAGAGCCGCCACTCGCGCCGCCCGGGAACAGCGGGCAGGGCGTCGGCATTATGGCTGACAACAACAACGGCACACTGGCGGCTCCATTCGACAAGATAGCGGTAGAGGTCGTCGCGGGAGGTGGCGTCAAGATGGGTGTCGGGCTCGTCGAGCAACAGCAGGTGAGGCCGGGAGACAAGGGCCCGGGCCAGCAGCGTGCGTTGCCACTGCCCGCCGCTGAGACGGTCTACGGAACGGCCGGCCAAAGCGGAAAGTCCGAAAGCCGCGAGGGTATCGGCCGCCTGACGGCGGTGTGCGGCGGTGAAGGGCTTCCACCACGGCTTGCGGCAGTGCAGGCCCGAGAGTACCACCTGGGACACCGTAACGGGAAAGCTGCGATCGATGTCGCGCCGCTGGGGCAGATAGCCCGTGACAAGCCCCGCCCGCCGCATCACTTCGCCTTCCACAGGCCGGAACAGCCCGGCCAACAGACGAAGCAGCGTGGTCTTTCCACTGCCGTTCGCTCCGGTGACGACGATAAAATCGTCCGGCTCCACAATGGCACTGAAACCCGTAAGCACCTGTCGGCGGCCGTATGCCAGCGAGATGTCGCGCAATGTTATGAGGGTCCGGTCATTCATGACGCGCAAGTTGTTCGGAGAGATGCAGCATCTCGGCTCCCCAGTCATAAGCAAGCGGGTGCACCTCTACCAGCCTTATGCCTGTTTCCTCGGCAATGCGGCGGGCGGTACGGCCCACGTGGGCCTTTTGCAGGAAAATGACATTGACCCGCTCCTTCCGGCAAGCGCGGATCAGCGAAGCCATGCGGGCGGCCGAAGCCTCCTTGCCGTCATGTTCCACACAGATCTGCCGCAGCCCGTAATCGCGGGCAAAATATCCGAGGGCAGGATGGTTGATGAGGAATGTGCGCGACGATACGGAGGCGAGACGTTCGCGCACTACGGCATCGACACTGTCAACAAACGTCTCGAAACGTTGCAGACGGGCGCTGTAATATTTTGTGCTGTCCTTGTCGATGTTGCACAAAGCCTGGAAAATGTTGTGGGCCATGATGCGGACATTGGCCGGCGAGAGCCAGATATGCGGATCTTCACTGTCGGAAGACTCGCCATGCTCCATCAGTGTGATGCCCTCAGACGTGTTCACGGCATAGAGATGGGGCGCGGACTGCGTGATGCGACGCAGACGGGTACCCTCGAAACCAAGTGTGCCGAAGCGGAAATAGGCCATGCTGTTGCTGACTTCCACCATCTGACGGGGCGTAGGCTCGTAGGTCTCGGGAACCGCATCGGGCGGAGCAATGGTGACCACACGGTAACGGTCGCCGGCCAGTGTCTCCACAAAATAGCGCAACGGCTCGTAACTGACAGTGAGCACAGGCCGCGGATCGGACACTACTGGCGGACGGCGCACGCAAGAAGCAAAAAAACAAGCTGCAAGCAGCAAAGGAAGCAATTTTCTCATTTCTGTTTTCATCGTTTGGCTATTTTTATGACATACTCCTTATCAGGAAAAAGAACGGTTCAGGATGCCACCGCATAGGCATAGACCAGCAGATAGTAGCGGGCAAACTTGCCTGCTGTAATGGTCAGCATAGAGGTGAAGACATTGACACGCAGATAGCCCAGAGCGACAGTGACGACACTGCCAAGCAGGGGTATCCATGCCAGAAGTCCGGCCCAAGGGCCGTAGCGTTGCACATAACGCTTGCCGCGCTCCAACTTGTCGGGCGGTACCTTGGCATAGCGCGTGATCCAGTCCTCACGGCCGAGGGTTCCCACGCCGTAATTGAAGAGACTGCCCAACGTATTGCCAGCTGTTCCCCACCACAGAAGCCCGTCGGCATCGGCGCCTGCTCCGAGAAGGCCGAGCATGACAACCTCGGAACTGAACGGGAAGAAACTCCCCGCCAGAAAGGCCGCCACGAACATACCGGCCGGTCCCCAGGCTATCAGTTCGCTTACAAAAGATTCCATAATTCCAGATAATTGACAGTTCCCAGCATCACGGCCGCCAGCAGGCAGACAACAAACCAGCGGTTCATGAACCGGCCGCGGGCAAGCGTGAAATAATGACCCAGCAACGGAGCACTGTTGGCCAGCAGCAGGGCAAAAAGCGTATCGAACCACTGCGGACAAACCGCCAGAAGAACAAGGTAAAGCACTTCTTGGACAATGACGGCATAAAATATCATGCGGGTGCGGATTTTATCATTATAGGAGGTGCGGAAAATATGTACCAGCGACAGCAGCACGAAGAACAGCACCAACGCAGCCGAAGCCATACGGGCGGGGTCGAGAAGGCCGTAGTCGGGCCGGACTACCACAATGGCAAACGCAGGCAAGGAGCTGAAGGCCGTGTCAAGACGGTTGTGCCACACAGCCCATGCTATCCAGAACCAGTAAGGCACGGCCAGACCGAACAGACCGGCAAAGAACGTACGCCACGTGAGCGAACGCAACTGCATTTGCATAGAGGCAAAAAACAGAGGCAGGGAAAGCAACAAGGGCGGGAAAACAAGACTGCCTGCCGACATGAAAAGAAACGCATGGAAAATCTCTCCTTCGGAACGGGACTTCTGGTAGGAAGCGGACAGCGTATGGTAGCTGAGCAGCAGCAACACTCCCGGCAACAGGCAGAGAACGGAGGCATGGAGGAACGGGCAGGCCGTCATGAGAACGAGATAGGTGACACTGACCATGCGCGAACGCACCCTGAGCAGGGCGCTGCGATTGTTCCACTCCATGAGCAGATAGCCCGTAAACAACGTCACGGCCAAGCCTTCCGCCAAAGAAAGACTCTCCACATCGGGGAGCATCCATAACAAGGCGGTTAGAAAAACAGTGACGGGCAACGTGAATGCGCCCGTCACAACCCTATGTCTGAATCCTTTTTCGCGCAATTCTTCTGCGATGATAATTGTATCGGACGAGACTTATTTCAGATCAAGTCCTATATCGGTACGGAAATACTTTTTCTCGAACTCCACACGACCCGCGCCCTCCATTGACTTCTGCAAGGCATCGGCCAGACTCGTGCCATAGGAGCTGACAGCGATGACGCGGCCGCCGGAAGTGACGACACGGCCGTCCTTGCCGACGGTGGTGCCGGCATGGAAAAGGACGCTGTCGGTAATGTTGTCGGTGCCGCTGACGGGATAACCCTTCCCGTAGGCTCCGGGATAACCGCCGGACACGCACATCACACAGACGGCTGCACGGGGATCCAACTCCACGCGCTTGGTGCCGATCGTGCCCGTAGCCACTCCCTCGAACAGATCTACGATATCGCTCTTCAGACGAAGCATGATGACCTCCGTTTCGGGATCACCCATGCGGCAGTTATACTCGATGACCTTGGGCTGTCCCTGACAGTTGATGAGGCCGAAGAAGATGAAGCCACGATAGTCGAGACCTTCGGCTGCCAGACCTTTGACAGTGGGGCGGATGATCTCGTCGTTGACCTTCTGCATCCAGGCGGCATCGACAAACGGAACGGGCGAAACGGACCCCATGCCTCCGGTGTTGGGACCGGTATCGCCCTCTCCCACGCGCTTATAGTCTTTGGCCTCGGGCAGGACTTTGTAGTCGCGGCCATCGGTAAGAACGAATACCGAGCATTCGATGCCACTGAGGAATTCCTCAATGACAACACGCGAAGAGGCTCCGCCGAACTTGCCGGCCAGCATCCCGCGCAATTCTTTCTTGGCCTCGTCAAGAGTGGGTACGATCAACACCCCCTTGCCGGCACAGAGGCCGTCGGCCTTGAGAACATACGGGGGAGCCAGCGTTTCCAGAAAACGGCAGCCTTCCTCGACATGCTCGCCGTCGAAGGTGGCGTATGCCGCTGTAGGTATGCCGTGACGCTTCATGAAGCCTTTGGCAAAGTCCTTCGATCCTTCCAGCTGCGCGCCGGCCCGGGAAGGTCCGATCACCGGAATATTACGGAGCAGGGAATGACCTTTGAAATAATCATAGATGCCTTTCACCAGCGGATCTTCGGGGCCGACAACCACCATGTCTATCTCGCGGTCAATGACCAGCTGTGCTATCCCGTCGAAATCGTCGGCCTTTATATCCACATTCTCTCCCACGGAAGCCGTTCCGGCATTGCCGGGAGCGATATAGAGTTTCTCGATTTTAGGACTTTGTGCAATCTTCCAAGCCAGCGCATGCTCGCGGCCTCCGCTTCCCAAGAGTAAAAGTTTCATAGGTCTGTTTTTAACATTTTTCAATGTGCAAAAATAGTATAACGGTTGTAAAGCACAAAGTATTTGGGCTGCTTTTTTTCCCGAGAGGACCAATTAGTCTTGTCGGTCTCATTAGTCCCAGTGAAAAAGCTCCCCCTGCCGCGGATGCAGCAGGGGGAGCTTCGGTCAGCTATGGTTAAACCTTCATTCATTTCTCTTACTGATGCTCGCGACGGGGAGCACGGTTCTCTCCTCCTTCGCGGCGGGGCCGGCGGGCAGGACGGTCCTCCCATCCCTCGGGCTTCTCTTCAAGCACACGGTGGCTGAGGCGGAACTTGCCTGTCTTCTCGTCTATTTCGAGCAACTTCACGCTGATGTGGTCGCCTTCCTTGATGCCGGCTTCCTCCACGCTTTCCAGACGCTTCCAGGCTATCTCGGAGATGTGGAGCAGGCCTTCCTTACCGGGCATGAACTCTACAAAGCAACCGTAAGGCATGATGCTCACCACTTTGGCATCGTACACCTCGCCCACTTCGGGGATGGCGACGATGGCGCGGATCTTGGCCATGGCAGCGTCGATGCTCTGCTTGTCGGGACCACTCACCTGAATCTTTCCTACGCCGTCTTCCTCGTCGATGGTGATGGTGGTGCCGGTCTCTTCCTGCATGCCCTGGATGATTTTTCCGCCGGGGCCGATGACGGCTCCGATGAATTCCTTGGGAATCTCGAAGGCTTCGATACGGGGCACATGAGGTTTGAAATCGGTACGGGGCTCGCTCAGTGTCTTCATCATCTCGCCCAGAATGTGCTCGCGGCCGGCTTTGGCCTGTGCCAGAGCCTTTTCAAGAATCTCGTAGGAGAGTCCGTCACACTTGATGTCCATCTGTGTAGCGGTAAGTCCTTTAAGCGTACCGGTGGTCTTGAAGTCCATGTCGCCCAGATGGTCCTCATCGCCGAGGATGTCAGAAAGGACGGCATATTTGTCTTCGCCGGGATTTTTGATGAGACCCATCGCAATACCGCTGACAGGAGCGGCAAGGGGCACACCGGCATCCATCAGTGCCAGCGTTCCGGCGCAGACAGTGGCCATGGAACTGGAACCGTTGGATTCGAGGATGTCGCTCACCACACGGACGGTATAGGGGAAGTCTGCGGGGATCTGGCCCTTCAGACCACGCCAGGCCAGATGGCCGTGGCCGATTTCGCGACGGCCTACGCCGCGCTGTGCCTTGGCTTCGCCGGTAGAGAAGGGCGGGAAGTTATAGTGGAGCAGGAAACGCATGTAGCTCTTGTCCAGAACATCGTCCACGAGTTTTTCGTCAAGTTTGGTGCCGAGCGTACAGGTGGAAAGGCTCTGGGTCTCACCGCGGGTAAAGACGGAACTGCCGTGAGGACCGGGCAGCGGATCCACCTCGCACCAGATGGGGCGGATGTCCGTTGTGTGGCGGCCGTCAAGACGAATGCCCTCATCGAGAATGCAGCGGCGCATGGCGTCCTTCTCCACATCGTGATAGTAGCGGTCCACAAGGGTGTTCTTTTCTTCAAGTTCCTCGGGGGTGAGATCGGCGTGGGCAGCGGCATAGGCTTCCTTAAAGCGCTCGCGGACGGCCTCGAAGGCTTCGGCACGGGCATGCTTCTCAAGAGCCTGCTTGGTGATGTCGTAGCAGGGCTGGTAGCACTCCTTCTTCACCTGCTCGCGCAGTTCCTCGTCGTTCACTTCATGGCAGTAGGTACGCTTCACGTCCGTACCGAGCTCCTTCATGAGTTCCTTTTGCAGGCGGCACATGGGCTTGATGGCCTCGTGGGCAGCCTTGAGGGCTTCGAGCAGCGCACTCTCGGGCACTTCCTTCATCTCGCCCTCCACCATCATGATATTCTCCTCCGTGGCACCTACCATGAGGTCCATATCGGCCTGTTCCAGCTGCGCGAAAGTGGGGTTGATGACAAACTCGCCGCCTATGCGGGCCACACGGACTTCGGAGATGGGGCCTTCAAAGGGGATATCGGAGCAGGCCAGAGCCGCACTGGCGGCAAATCCGGCAAGAGCATCCGGCATGTCCACACCATCGGCAGAGAAGAGCGTAATGTTCACATACACCTCGGCATGATAATCGCTCGGGAAGAGAGGACGCAACGCACGGTCTACGAGACGCGAAGTCAGGATTTCATAGTCCGAGGCACGGCCCTCACGTTTGGTGAAACCGCCGGGAAAACGTCCCGCAGCGGAATATTTTTCTTTATAATCACATTGCAAAGGCATGAAGTCGGTGCCGGGATTGGCTTCCGTGGCACCGCATACGGTGGCCAGCAACATCGTATTGTTCATGCGGAGCATCACAGCACCGTCGGCCTGCTTGGCAAGTTTGCCGGTCTCGATACTGATGGTGCGCCCGTCGGGCAATGCGACGGTTTTCGTAATCACGTTCATCTGATTGTTTTTCTTATAAATTATCTAATAACTTCTATAAATCGCGCAAATTTAGTGATTTATTTTGAGGTAATTACTTCCGGAATGCCGTTTTTTACGCAGCCGCAACAGAAATAGCCGCAAAAAAACAAAAAAGCCGCCGGAATTCACATCCGGACGGCTTCAAGACAAGATGGTATTTATGGTAAAATCGTATCGCCTTTGCCGGAATTCACATCCGGGCTAACGACACCCATATTTAAAGATTTCACTCCTTTCCTCCGGCTCGAGAGGATCGGTATGCCAAGAGGGGCAATCAAGCATCGATCTTCGCATAGGTGGCATTGCGCTCTATGAACTCTCGGCGCGGTCCCACATCATCGCCCATCAGCATGGAGAAAATGTAGTCGGCCTCGGCGGCATTCTCCACGCTCACCTGTTTGAGCATACGCGTCTCGGGACACATGGTGGTTTCCCAGAGCTGCTGCGGATTCATCTCTCCCAAACCTTTGTAACGCTGCGTCGAGATGCTGTTTTCCGTACCGTCGCCGTATTGTTCGATGAAAGCCTGACGCTCGCGGTCGTTGTAGCAGTATTGCTCCACCTTTCCCTTCTTGCACCGGTACAGGGGCGGCATGGCAATGTACAGATGGCCTTCCTGAATAACCTGAGGGAAATAACGGTAGAAAAGGGTCATGATGAGGGTGGCTATATGCTGGCCGTCCACATCGGCATCGGCCATGATGATGACTTTGTGGTAGCGGAGTTTTTCTATGTTGGCCTCCTTGCTGTCCTCTCCCAGCCCGAAACGTATGCCGAGGGCCTGGATGATGTTGTTCACCTCGTCACTCTCGAAGGCCTTGTGCCACATGGCTTTCTCCACGTTCAGGATTTTTCCGCGCAGGGGCAGAATGGCCTGTGTGGAACGGCTGCGTCCCTGCTTGGCCGATCCGCCGGCGGAGTCTCCCTCGACCAGGAAGAGCTCGCATTCTACAGGATCCTTCGATGAGCAGTCCGCCAGTTTTCCGGGCAGTCCGCCGCCGGTCATCGGGCTTTTGCGCTGCACGCTTTCGCGGGCCTTGCGGGCCGCCACGCGCGCTGTAGCAGCGAGAATCACTTTGTCGACAATGAGCTTCGCCTCTTTGGGATGTTCCTCCAAGTAGAAACCGAGCGCCTCGCCCACAGCCTGGTTCACGGCACCTGCCACCTCGCTGTTGCCCAGCTTCGTCTTGGTCTGTCCCTCGAACTGAGGCTCGGCCACTTTCACGGAGATCACGGCCGTGAGGCCTTCGCGAAAGTCCTCGCCGGTGATTTCCACTTTGGCTTTCTCCAGTTGCTTGGCCGCGGTCTGCTCGGCGTATTTCTTGAGAACGCGGGTCACTGCGGCACGGAAACCCACCAGATGGGTACCGCCCTCTATGGTGTTGATATTGTTCACGTAAGAATGCAGGTTCTCGCTGTACGAAGTGTTGTACATGATCGCCACTTCAATGGGAATCCCGTTCTTCTCGGTATTCAGATAGACAACATCATCGAACAGATGGGTGCGGCTGGAGTCGATATAGCGCACGAACTCGCGCAAGCCCAAATCCGAATGGAACACTTCGGAACGGGTGTTTCCCTCGTCATCGGGACGCAAATCGTTCAAGGTGATGGTGATGCCGGCATTCAGATAGGCCAGCTCACGCATTCGGTTGGCCAGGATCTCGTAGCGATAGACGGTGGTGGCAAAGATGGTGTCATCGGGCCAGAACTGTTGCCGCGTTCCGCGCAGTTCCGTATCGCCCACCACCTTCACGGCATAGACGGGATGTCCTTTGGCATATTCCTGCTGATAGATTTTCCCGTCACGGAAAACCTGGGATATCATTTTCGTGGAAAGAGCGTTCACGCACGACACACCCACACCGTGCAGACCGCCGCTGACCTTATAGGAACCTTTGTCGAACTTTCCTCCGGCATGGAGCACGGTCATCACGACCTCCAATGCCGAGCGGTGTTCCTTCGGATGCATGTCCACGGGTATGCCGCGGCCATTGTCCTGAACGATGATGGAATTATCCTCGCAGATGGTCACGTCGATCTTTGTACAATATCCGGCCAGGGCCTCGTCAATGGAGTTGTCCACCGTCTCGTATACCAAATGGTGCAAACCTTTCTCGCTGATGTCGCCGATATACATAGCCGGGCGCTTGCGGACCGCTTCCAGTCCTTCAAGCACCTGTATGTTGCTGGCGGAATAGGAGGCTCCGTTTTTTTCCAATTCTTCCATATTATAATTTAACGCTTCGTTTCTTGCTTGTCATTAACTTAGCAAAAGTACGCATTTTTTATGAGACAGGCGAATTTTTCCCTACAGATTTCTTACCGGCCGCCGTAGCTCAAAAAAACAGATCCGGCAATAACGGCGCTACATTAAATCGGCATCCGGCAAGGACTGTTCCGGACACAAAACGGGCCTCCGGCGTTTCACGTTCAGCGCCGATAAGCCTAACGGACCAAGGGAACGAAAAGTAAACGAAGGTTAATTACCATTTGCTTTTCGCCTGCGGAGGCTGTATATTTGCACTGTCAAAGCAGAGATACCCTGAAAAGCCGCCTAATGGGCGGTTTTTTTCGTCCCTTAACGTGAAAAAAACATCCGATCTTTTTTAAAAAAGGTCGGAACTTTTTTGAAAAAGGTCCTATGTTGTAAAAAATAGGTCCGTGTCCGTTCGTTTTCCGAAAAACCTGAAAGTTAAACTTTCCGCAGACACCTTAATTTAATTAAAAAAATAGGAATTAGAAATTAGTAATTGAAAATGATGGATTGCCCATTCCTAATTACTAATTCCTAATTCCTAAATAGAAGGAAGATTATTTCACGATCATCTTCTTGCCACCCACTACGTAGATTCCGGCGGGCAGACCTTCGGCGGCCTTACCGGCTTTCACGTTCTGGCGGATACGGATACCCGTGAGCGTGTAGACATCTACCGTTTCGTTGGCATCAATGAGGGCAGCACCGCCCACAGCCGTCAGTTTGGCACCTTCGGGCAATGCAATGGAGGCAACACCCGTCTCGGTGGTCTTGTTCTGGCTACCGTCGAAGTATCCGCTGTTGGAACGGAGACCGCGGACGTAGTGAGCAGCTTCGTGCTGAGCACCGATCATCATGAAGGAGCCGTTGTAGAAGGTTCCGACGTCATTCTTCGTGATGGTCATTCCGGGAAGCGTTCCGAACAGGCCTGCTACGGGAACAGCCTCGGTGACATACTCCATCTCTGCCAGATTGGAGGCGGAAGGAATAATCGTGATGTTGGCAGCACCTTCGGACTTGAAGATGAACGGAGTTCCGGCAGGAATAACCTCATCCATTTCCTTCAGCTCGAGCGTATTGTTCTTCTCGCCCTCTTTCTCGCCGATCAGGCCGTAAGCCACACCGTCCTCGAAGGCGTTCATCACCTCAAACGGCATGGTGAGAATGGTATAACCGTTGGCGGCAACCGGCCAGTTCAGGGTTCCGCTGGGTTCGGCAGGCTCAAGCATGAAGCAGCTGTTGTCTGCACCGCTGGCACCGCTCCAGGCCACAAGGTTGGCACCGTCACCCTGATAGTTGGCATAGAGACCCTCGCCTACCTGGATATTGATACCGTTTTCCACATCGGCTACTCCCTGAATATAGTGATAGGTCTTTTCCTTCACATTGGAAATGATTCCATTCAGACTCTCCTGATTGCCGAGATAGTAACCGGTTGCAAGGTTGCGGAGCGTAATCTGTCCGTCTTTGGCTTCTTCCACCTTCCAGATGTAGCGGGCGTCGCCCTCCACTTCCTCAAGGTTTTCGATGGGCACGGTTTCCTCGCTGTCAGAACCAACCAGTTTCTTCAGCTGCGTGAAGGCCAGAGCAGCCGTCTCGCTGTTACCCTGGGTTCCGAGGATGGCACCCTGACGGGTAGCGCCCTCGCCGGTCAGGCTGACGATGCGGTAGAGACCGCCGGTCTCGGGCAGGTTGACGCTGGACTTGAAGACTGCCGTAGCAGCATCAAGGGCAGCGATGGCAGAGTTGATGGCTTCGAGGGTCATCTGGTCGGAAAGTGCATCCTGAGCCGTCTGGATAGCAGCCTCGAAAGCAGCTATGGCTTCAGCGGAATACATACCGATGGCAGATCCCTGAGGAGCGTTGTTCTTCAAGGTCTGGGCAGCACTGATGGCAGCCGACAGACGGGAAGGATCGGGATACTGTGCGTTGAAAGCCTCGTAAGCGCTGCGCAGAGCGGCAATCGTAGCCTCGGTAGCCTTGCCGGCAGTCAGTTCGGCGGCAGCAGCTGCCAACTGGGTCTGGAGAGCAGTTCCGACAGCCTTGTCAATCTGTTCGAAGACAGAGGTGGAAGGATCGTAGGTAGCACCGGAATAGATATGGAACTCGGAGAGATAGAACAAAGGATAGCCGGCCTTGTACATGTTAGCATTGGAAGGATCGGCAAAGGTCTTTCTCACTACGAAACGCACGTAACGGTGGGCGGCAGCCATTTCCACACCACAGATACCGGTAGCCTTACGGTTGTACTTCTCATCTGCAAAGGTTGTCTCGTACGGATAGGTAAAGGTATAGAAACCTTCGTTCACCCAAGGACCTTCGGATTTGTCGGCCGAGAGGATTTGCACAATACACGGGTTACCGTTGTTGGGCTGGGTGTTGCGCTGCGTGTATTTGGCCGTGAAGGACTTCATGCTCTCGCCCAGGTCTACCTGGAGATAGTGGTATTCCTGAACGTACGGCTCGTGCCAGTTGGAATGGAAATAGGATTCCTTGTCACCGTCGCCGAGTGCTCCGATAGAGCCTTCTTCAGGATCGGTGGCGTTGGAGGTTACCTGTGTGTCATAGTCCGCGATCAACCCCATATCGTCATAGAGTTCGTCGGGAGTGGCGTCGGCATTGGTATATACGCGGCTCTTGTTATAAGCCGTGGAAGCCTCCTCGTAAACGGATTCCAACTCGGAATTCAAACCGGTCTGTATCACATCGCCCTCAAGCGCCTTGATCACATCGTCGGAAACGGCAAAGAACTGGAAGAGGTTGTTGTAGTCGGTCACATCGTTCCAGGAGCCAACGAAACCACCGCTATAGGTATTGAGCTTCGTATTGCCGGCTTCGAGGCTGAACACACCGGGATTCATGTCGGTCTTCACCTCGGACGATCCGCCGGCATGGGCAGTTTTCTGATGGTTCACGGCATAGTCGGCACCGGTAGCGCCCATCTGCACTTTGCTGTTGGCGGCACGGCTCGTGATGTACTGCTTCGTCTGGAAGTTCTGGAACTTGAAGGTTCCGGCCGTCTCGCCTGCCTCTACCTTCCAGATGTACTTGGCATCAGCGGAAGTGATTGCCTCAGGCATCGTGTAGGTCTGCCAGAGGAGGTCGTTCTTGCCGTCATAGATTCCGGTTCCGCCGTTTCCACCGCGGAAGTTCAGTACTACATAGTAGCCCGGAGTTACGGGGATAAAGCTGTTCTCCCAAGCCGTCTTGGCGGCTTTCAGACGCTCCAGCCCGGCAGTTGCCTCGGCAAGGGTCAGGGCAGAGCCTTTCTCCATCAGGGCCTCACAGGCTTTCCATTCGTTCAGCATCTCGTCGTATGCGGCAGCGCTGTAGCAGCCAATACCCGTTCCGGAGGTGTTCTGATAGCTCTCGATGCTCACACCCTCAGGGAAGAGGGAATACATGGAGGCCAGATACTCTATTCCGGAAGATTGCTTGACGCTGTAGACCTGCCAGAGATTGGTGTCGGTCCACGGAGAGAGGAACGGCTTGCCGCTGTAGAAACCCAGATAGGTATGATACCCCTCGTGTGTGTATTCACTCGTCAGGATGAAGTACTCGGCCGGGGTCTCATACGTCTGCTCCGTTTTCTGGAGAGCGGACCCTCCCTCCTCGGGGTGCAGGGCGGTGAAGGTGAAAGCCGACTCCGCATTATCGGTATAGGCCACCCATGCTCCGCCTACTGCACCGGCAGGAGGATTGTCGGAACTGTCCTGGTCACCGGCAAGACTCTGGTGCTTCAGATACTTGCCCGTGGTGTTCTGTTTCAGACGGTACAGAGAATTACCCTCACCGTCCGTACCGGCCTCCTCGAAGGTATACACGGCATCGTCCGTCAAGGTGGAGACACCCTGACCGCCCGCAAGGAAACGATCGGTGGCAGACTGCGGAACGAGGCATACATTCTGACCGGGAACGATGGTAGTGACCACCTTGTCAGACTGCCAGTTCTGCGCCTGCACACTTCCTACTCCCCCGATAAGAAGAAGCAGGAAAAATGAAAGAAAGCAATTTAACTTTTTCATTTTGCGTTGGTTGTTAAAGTAAAAAAGATTAATAAAAAATTGGATATTCATGCCCCAAAGTTAGTTTATTCAAACCAAACGGACAAGTTTTTTAAAAAAACGGTAAAGTATTTAACAAATAAAAACTTCGGTATCCGCACAAGGCCGAAAAACGGTCAGGCCTCATCGGAAAAGAGGTAAGCCAAGAGCCGTGCGTTGACACGGGCAAACTCGCGCATGCCGCGCTCCAGTTGCCGCCCGCGGCCCTCGGTCATACGGTCCACTTCGGCCCAGAAGCGCGGACCGTGGTTCATCTCATTGAGGTGGGCCAGTTCGTGCTTGATAACATAGTCCACCAATGGCTCCGGTGCCAACATCAGCCAAAGCGACAGGTTGATGTTGCCCAGTCCGGAACAACTGCCCCAGCGGCTGCGCACGTTCTTGATGAACACACGACGGTAGCGCAGATCGTAACGGCCGGCCAATGCGGCAAGGCGTGGCGGAAACACGGCGGCGGCGCGACGGCGGACCACCTCCGTGAGAACGGCCTTGGCCCAGCGACGGCAGGCGGCATCTTCGAAACGGAAACCTTCGGGCAGGACAATCACCGCTTCTCTGCCCTGCCCCGCCATACAGGCATGCCGCCCTGTACCGGCCCGGAAACGAAGGCTGAGCAGATCGGCATCCAAAACGAACTCCGGCGAGAGAGGCGGACAGGCGGTCAAAGGCTGTATTGTCATTTTTACAAATAAAAAAACAGCCCGGCATCGGCGGGCGATGACCGGGCTACGGGCTGACTTTGTCTCTACGGACAAAAAGTTGTTCCACTCCGACTCGAACGGGGACTGAGAGAACCAAAAACTCTAGTGCTAACCATTACACCATGGAACAATCCTGAGGATCATCTCTCGATGACAGCGCAAAGATACACTTTTCTTTCTTTACAGACAAGAAAGAAATGCTATTTTTTACCTTGCAATTCACGGAGCGCACGCTCCACGATGTCATTGCGCCGGTTGATGAGACGGAAATATTCGTTGCGGTCCCATATATCGTAAGCTATCAGCGCCTTGAGCGTAAAGCGCAACTGGTCCAGCGTGGCTGCCAGTTCGGCCTCGTCCTTCGGCTCGATCTTCTTGCGCCGCGCCGCGGCCATCACGCTGTCGGTGAGTTCGGCCGGCACGGAGAAAGAAGTGTCGAAATCCTCGAAACGGCGGTAGCGCTTGCGCAGGTCGGCACGGTGACGGTCGATGTAGCGGAGCGAGGCGTCGTTGATGAGGTTGTGGCTGCGCAACAAACGGTAGGTGCGGGTGTAGACGGTGGTGTCGAGCGGCACGAAGATGTCGGGCATGATGCCTCCGCCGCCGTAGACGGTACGTCCCTTACGCAGAGTCCTGTAGACTTTGGTGCTGTCGAGACGGATGCTGTCGGCGGAAGTAAGTTCGCCGTGATCGAAACGGTTGACCAGATCTTTGCCGTAATCGTCTTTCTTACCCTTCTCGTAAGGTTTCTGTATGCAACGGCCCGAAGGAGTGTAATAGTGGGACACGGTGAGGCGTATCATGGAGCCGTCGGACAGGTCTATGGGGCGCTGCACCAGTCCTTTTCCGAAGGTGCGCCGGCCTATGATGACACCGCGGTCGTGATCTTGTACGGCTCCGCTGACAATCTCGGCTGCCGAGGCCGTATACTCATCGACAAGAACGACCAGCCTGCCTTCGGGAAAAAGCCCGCCGCCCTTGGCGTTATAAACGGAGCGGGGCGACGTGCGGCCCTCGGTATAGACGATGAGATCGCCGGCAAGGAGAAATTCATTGGCGATGTCGATAGCAGCTCCAAGATAGCCGCCGCCGTTGTATTCGAGGTCAAGGATAAGGTCCTTCATGCCCTCCTTACGCAGGGAGGCAATGGCCTCGCGCACCTCTGCGGCCGAGGTGGCCCCGAAGCGGTCAAGGTGGATGTAGCCGATGCCGGGAGCGATGATATAGGCGGCATCGAGGGTATTGACGGGAATCTTGTCGCGGGTGACGACAAAACGCAGCGTGTCGGGCACTTCGCGGCGCACCACCCCAAGCTTAGCCTTCGTGCCTTTGGGTCCGCGCAGCTTCTTCATGATGCTGTCGCGCGCCATCTTCACTCCCGCGATAGGCTGTCCGTCAACGGAGACGATGCGGTCGCCGGCAAGGATTCCGGCCTTTTCGCTGGGGCCTTTGGAAACGGTCTGGATGACAACGAGGGTATCTTCCAACAGATTGAACTGCACCCCGATGCCCTCAAAGTTTCCTTCGAGCGGCTCGTTCATCTTGCGCGTCTCCTCAGGATCGGAATAGGAGGAGTGCGGGTCGAGTTTTCCCAACATGCCGTTGATGGCATCCTCCACCAGTTTTTTCTGGTCCACACTGTCTACATAAAGGCTTGCGATAGCCACCTGCGCCATCTGGAGCTTACGCATCAGGTTGATGTCGATGTTCATGTCGGCCCGCTGTGCGGAAGCACCAAGGAGGCTTACAGCCATCAGCAGCCACAGGGATAATCTTTTCATCGTATATATTTTTTCACTTTGGTTATTCTTCGGTTGCTTCTTCTCTCCGGCTTTTCCTGCGGGGCAGGAAGTCGGTGACATCCTTTCCGAAAGCCATCAGTTCGCGTACCACGCTGGAGGATATGCTGGAAAAATGCGGTTCGGTGAAAAGCAGGACGGTCTCGACGCCCGAAAGACGCTGGTTCATGTTGGCAATGTCCCGCTCGTACTCGAAATCCTTGACGGAACGCAGGCCGCGCAAAATGAAACGGGCCCCGACGCGCCGGGCAAAATCTATGGTGAGGTCCTTATAACTGACCACCCGTATGCGGGAATCGCCGGCATAGAGCTCCTCAATGGCACGGACACGCTCCTCCGGACTGTAGAACGAGCGTTTCCGCTCATTGACACCCACTCCGATGACGATCTCATCGAAAAGGGGAAGACCGCGCTCCACAATGCTGGCATGGCCTACGGTGAAAGGGTCGAACGATCCGGGAAAGACAGCAATCTTCTTCATCCTTCCTCCTCTTCTTCGGCCAGGTCTTCCTCGACCACCAGATTATCAATGATGAAGTTCTGGCGCTCCATCGTATTCTTTCCCATATAGTATTCCAGCAGTTCCTTGACCTTGTCGCTCTTGTGCAGCGTGACCTGCTCCAGACGCATGTCGGGACCTATGAAATGCTTGAACTCGTCGGGAGAGATCTCTCCGAGTCCCTTGAAGCGGGTGATTTCTGGGTCGGGACTGAGGCGCTCGATGGCGGCCAGACGCTCTTCCTCGCTATAACAGTAAACGGTCTCGAACTCGGAGCGGTCGGAGTTCCGGGTCTTCTTCAGAATGGCGGCACCGGCACTCTGCTCATCGACGGACTGCTGACGACGCACCTTCTTCTTCTTGTTACGCACACGGAACAAGGGAGTCTGGAGAATATAGACATGCCCCTTCTTGATCAGGTCGGGAAAGAACTGAAGGAAGAAGGTGATCATGAGCAGCCGGATGTGCATCCCGTCTACATCGGCATCAGTGGCCACGATCACCTTGTTGTAGCGCAAGCTGTCAAGACCGTCCTCAATGTTGAGCGCGGCCTGCAACAGGTTGAACTCTTCATTTTCGTAGACCACCTTCTTGGTCAGTCCGAAACAGTTGAGCGGCTTTCCGCGCAAGGAGAAGACAGCCTGTGTGTTCACATCGCGGCTCTTCGTGATGGAACCACTGGCGGAATCGCCCTCGGTGATAAAGATGGACGATTCGGAACGCAGATCGTTCTCTTCGTCCCCGGCCTTGCGGCTCTTAGGCGGCGCATCGTTGAGGTGCACGCGGCAGTCGCGCAGCTTGCGGTTGTGCAGATTGGCCTTCTTGGCCCGTTCGCGGGCCAGCTTCGTCACGCCGGCAATGGCCTTGCGCTCCTTCTCGCTCTCCTGTATTTTCTGCTGTATCACCTCGGCCACATCCAGATTCTTGTGGAGGAAGTTATCTACATTTTCCTTGATGAAATCGCCCACGAACTTGTTGACGCTCACGCCGCTCAGCGCGAAGGGCTGTCCGTTCTTGTCCTTGTCGGGAGCCATCGTCAGAGAGCCGAGCTTGATCTTGGTCTGGCTCTCGAACATGGGCTCTATCACCCGGACGGCAATGGCGGCCACCAGTCCGTTGCGCACGTCCTGCACATCGAAGTTCTTCCCGAAATATTCCTTGATGGTACGGGCTATGTGTTCCTTGAAGGCACTCTGATGCGTTCCGCCCTGCGTGGTGTGCTGGCCGTTGACAAAGGAATAGTATTCCTCTCCGTACTGGCCGGTATGCGTAAAGGCAATGTCAATGTTCTGCCCGCGCAGGTGGACAATGGGGTAAAGACCGGGGGCGGTCATGTTGTCGTTGAGCAGGTCTTCGAGACCGTTGCGGCTGAGGATGCGGCGGCCGTTGTAGAAGATAGCCAACCCGGTGTTGAGGTAGGTATAATTGCGGAGCATCGTCTCGATGAACTCTCCATGAAACCGGTAACCGAGAAAAAGCCCGGGATCCGGCTCAAAAAAGATATAGGTTCCGTTCTCCTCCGCGCTGTCGCCGTACACGTCGGAGACGAGCCGACCTTTCTCAAACGAGGCCTCGTGCATCTGCCCGTCGCGCACACTGCGGACGGTGAAACGGCGGCTCAGCGCATTGACGGCCTTGAGGCCCACACCGTTCAGTCCCACGCTGGCAGTGTACATGTCGTTGTCGTACTTTCCACCGGTATTGAGCTGCGAGACGGCGGGAACCAGCGCTTTCAGGGGAATGCCGCGCCCGTAATCGCGGACAGAGGCCGTAAGGTCTTCCCCTATCTCAATCTCTATGCGCTTGCCGTAGCCTTCGTTGAACTCGTCAATGCTGTTGTCGATGGCTTCTTTCAGAAGCACATAAATGCCATCCTCGGCATGGGAGCCGTCGCCCAACCTTCCGATGTACATACCGGGACGGATGCGGATGTGCTCCATGTCATCGAGATGACGGATGTTGTCTTCCGTATATTCGCCGGCAGGACGGACTCCTGCCGTATTTCTCACTTCTTCTTCCATATTCACCCTTTCATTCTATCCCTACCTTGTAACAACGGCGGCGCTTGTGCTGTTCCGTCTTGAAATACTGCCACTGGTTCTGCACCTTCTCGTTGCCTTCCAGCTCGGGATTACTCTCGGCATACTTGAAGCCCATCTGCTGATAGACGGGAATAAGGTCGGTAAAGAGCAAGGCGTTCACCCCTTTACCCTGATAGTCGGGCCGCACGCCCACAAGGAGCAGGTCGAGCACTTCGGGCCGCCGCCACATCAGTGCCTTGAGCAGATGGAACCAGCCCAGCGGGAACAGCTTTCCACGGGCTTTCTGCAATGCCCTCGACAACGAGGGCATGGAAATGCCCACGGCCACAATCTCGCCTTCCGCATTCTCCACCAGCGTGACCATCCGCAGGTCGAGCACCGGAACATACATGTCCACGTACTGGTCAATCTGCCTCTCCGTCATTTTCGAGAATCCGAAAAGAGGAGCGTAGGCCTCGTTGATGAGGCGGAAGATCTCGTGCCCTATGCCGGAGCGTTTCACCTCGGACTTGCTCGTGAGCTTACGGATGCGCAACCCGTACTTGCGGGCTATGATGTCCGATATTCTGCGGTGCTTTTCCGGAATTTCATCGGGAATATAGATTTTCATTTCCACCCAGTCCGCCGACTTCTCCATACCGAGCCGTTCCATGTGACGGGGATAATAGGGATAATTGTAGATAGTGGCCATCGTAGAGAGCTGGTCGAAGCCTTCCACCAGCATCCCTTCGGCATCCATGTCGGTGAATCCCAGCGGACCTTCCATCTCGGTCATACCGCGCTCGCGGCCCCAGGCTTTTACGGAGTCGAGGAGCGCACGGCTCACTTCCTCATCGTCAATGAAGTCAATCCACCCGAAGCGCACTACCTTCCGGCCCCAGGTCTCGTTGGCCCGGCGGTTGATGATAGCCGCCACACGCCCCACGATGCGCCCGTCGCGGCAGGCCAGGAAATAATCTGCCTCACAGAACTCGAAAGCCGCGTTCCGGTCGGACGAGAAAGTACCCAGCATGTCATCATAGAGATCCGGTACGGAAAAAGGATTGTCCTTATAAAATTCGTAGTTGAAACGGATAAAGCGTTTCAGGTCTTTTCTGGTAGTGACTTTCTTTATTTCTACGGACATAAAGCCGATTATTATTTGCTGTGACTGAATGGATTTGTGCCCCTCGCGGAAGCGGTACGACCGCAAAGTTAATCATTTTTTATCAGTCGGGGAAAAATGCGGGCCGGCATTTCGCCAAACCGCACCGGCAGGAGGAAAATATGTACAGAAAGGAATACTCCGCCCGCGTAGCGGAACGGAGTATTTTCCCAAAATCAATGTCCGGCCGTACTTCCGGCGACGGATACAAACCGACAAAATTCCTGCTCAGTATTTGTGTTCTTCATCCGCCAGTTCCTCCCGCGTCAGCGGCTTGCGGTCAATGGCATGCCAGGCGTATGCGATGTAGGCCAGCACAAACGGTATGAACAGCGACACCCACGCCATGACCCGCAGCGTGAACTCGCTGGAACAGCTGTTGGCCAGCGTGAGGGAACTTTGCAGGTCGGTCGAGGAGGGATAGAACGCCGTGTCATTATAACCGGCCAGCAGCAGAAGCGCCAACACAGTCAGCACGGTTCCGGTACCTGCAGGCCAGATACCGCGCACAAAAGCCGGCCGCAACAGTGTCCGTCCGATGCCGATGAGCACCAGCACCACGCCCGCCGCCAGCAACACCAGCGTAGCGGGCATGTCGAGCAGATTGTGCAGGTATTTGGAGGGAACAAGCATCACGGTGCCGTCTTCCACCCCGTAGCCGTCCATCGTGAACAGCCGTCCCATGAAGGCAAGGAAAAAGATGAGGAAGGCAACGGCATCCGTCAGCACCTGCCGGCGCATGCGAGGCCGCAGTTCTCCGTCGCCTATGTTATTGATCAGATACAGTGCCCCCAGCACACGCGACAGGAAAAAGACGGCCATTCCCAACACGATGTTCCAGGGATTGCCCAAAGCGTCCAGCCCGTGCCAGGCATTGCCCCAACTGCTGATGACGGGCACCAGCGCTTCGCCGGCTCCCATAGCATCTTTGCTCACCGTGAAATCCGAGCCGGTGAAAAACGTGGCCACCGCCGTTCCCAGCAGGAAAGGGGCCAGAAAACCGTTGGCCACGAGCAGGCGGCGGTAGGCGGTACGTCCCAGCACGTTTCCGGCCTTCGACTGGAACTCGTATGCCACGGCCTGAAAGACGAAGCTGGCCAGTATCAGCATCCACACCCAATAGGCACCGCCGAAGCTGGTGCTGTAGAAAAGAGGGAAAGCGGCAAAGAAAGCACCGCCGAAGGTGACGAGCGTGGTGAAGGTAAATTCCCACTTGCGGCCGGTGGAGTTGACAATCAGCGCCCGCTCTTCCTCGCTGCGGCCCAGCGTGAAGATAAGGCTATTCGCACCCTGTACAAACAGAAGAAAGACCAGCAGACCGCCCAACAGGGAAATCAGGAACCACCAGTATTGCTGAAAGAAGGTATAGCTAAACATATATCGTTGTTATTGTTGTGTTTCGGTTTGAAAATGTTGTCTCGTCGCAGAGAAGAAGCGGCTGTCACTCTTCGCGGCAGGTCCTGATGGCCCGGGTCATGATACGCACCTCGGCCGCCAGCAGCAGAGTGAAGATCACGAGGAAAATGAAGAAGGTTGTCTGCACGGCCGCAACGGAAAGATGGGACACGGCTGCCGTCACAGGCAGGAGATCCTGGATGGCCCAGGGCTGACGGCCCACCTCGGCCACAATCCATCCGGCCTGTCCGGCCAGATAGACGGCAGGCACGGACCACATTCCCGCATGGAGCAGCCAACGCATCTTTTCCAGACGGCCCCGCCGCTCAAACCACCACAGAAGCGCCAGCACCACCAGCAGCACGCTGCCCGCTCCCACCATCACGCGGAAGGACCAGTAGACGAGCCATACGGGCGGCACCAGTTCGTCGCGGCTGCCGATGTAGCCGTAGCCGAAATCTGCGACATTCTCCTCCAATGTCTGCCGCGCCACAGCCGCGGCGGCGGGATCTTTCTTACGGGCAGCGCGGAAATCGCGGAATGCCTGCAAGGCCTTCCGGCCGCGTTCCATGCGTTCGTCGGCCGAGGGGCGTACCGTCCCGTCGGGAGCGGTATATCCATCGAGCAGATTGTCGATGCCGGGAACATACCCGTCTATGTCGTGCGTGGCCAGCAGGGAAAGCATTCCGGGAATCTCGATGCCGGGAACGATGGAGAAAGGGGCCTGCCGGCCGCCCTGGCGCAGTCCTTCGGCGGCAGCCAGCTTCATGGGCTGCGTCCGGGCAATATCGATGCCCGAGCGGTCGCCGGTGGCTATCACCAGCAGAGCGGCCACGACTCCCGTAGCCGCTCCCACACGGATGCTGGCCAACGCCAGACGGCGGTTGCGGCCGCGCAGCAGAAACCAGCAGCCCACGCCTACGGCAAAGACACCGCCCGTCATCCATCCGCTCGTCACGGTATGACAGAACTTGGTGACGGCCTCGGGGGCGAAAGCCACGGCAAAGAAGTCCATCATCTCGTTGCGCACGGTCTCGGGATTGAAGGCCATGCCCACGGGATGCTGCATCCAGCTGTTGGCCACGAGAATCCACCACGCCGAAAGCGTGGCACCCACTCCGGTGAGCCAGGTGGAGGCCAGATGGAAACCGCGCCCCACCTTGTTCCAGCCGAAAAACATAACGGCGATGAAAGTGGATTCCATAAAGAAGGCCACGATGCCCTCGATGGCCAACGGCGCACCGAATATGTCGCCGACAAACCAGGAATAGTTGCTCCAGTTGGTACCGAACTCGAATTCAAGGATCAGGCCGGTGGCCACTCCTATGGCAAAGTTGATGCCAAAGAGTTTTTGCCAGAACTGGGCGGCACGCTTCCAGAAGTCGTCCCGTGTACGCACATAAACGGTTTCCATAACGCCCATCACGACGGCCAGTCCGAGCGTGAGCGGCACAAAGAGCCAGTGGTAACAGGCCGTCATGGCAAACTGCGCCCTCGACCAGTCCGTCAGCTGGGGATCCAGAATGTTCAGAAAAGTAACCATAGAATTTTTCTTGCTGTTAAATTAAGGTTTCACCGGCAGCGCCGGCATTGTCTGTAAGTCTATTCATATACTACATCCGGAAAGACGGAAGGCAGAAAAACACCGCTCAGGGAATTCCGCCCAACCGGACTGCCACGGTGTCCTGCTTCTGCTCTACCGACAGCCCGGCCAGAGCCGGACGGAAGAAAAAGAGGCGCAGGACGAAGAAAATGACAAAGAGCTTAAGCAGCACAAGCAACCACAGGGTCCGGCCCCACGTCATGGAGCGGAACCCGTCACGATAGAACCGCCAGACGGCTGCCAGGGCTTTCGTCACACTCATAGCCGCAAATATAAAGATTTTTTCCGAACGGGAAAAGCCGGAGCGGACATCGGAAGAAATATTTTTCCGTTACCGTACGGAGTTTCTGTTTTTACATGCCTTGTAAAACTTTTTACATGCCTTGTAAATTTTTTCACAAGGCATGTAAAAAAACGTATAAAGGAGCAACGGACAGCTGCCGTCGCTCCTTCATACGTTCTTGTCGGCCTGTGTGGCGCCGGAAACAATTATTTCACAATGAGCAGGAAATAGTTCTTCTTTCCGCGCTGTACAAGCAGGTATTTTCCGTCTATCAGGTCCTCGGCCGTGATTTCACGGTCAAAGGCTGCAAATTTTTCCTTATTGATGCTGACGCCGCCGCCCTGCGTGAGCTTGCGCATCTCGCCTTTAGAGGCGAAACACTGTGTGGTCCCGGCCAGCAGGTCTACGGCCTTGACTCCCACAACACTGTCGCGGCCCACTTCGAAACGGGGCACTCCCTCGAAGACGCTGAGCAGGGTGGCTTCGTCCAGCTTCAGAAGGCTCTCCTTGGTGGCCTTGCCGAAAAGGATGCCCGAGGCCTCGACGGCAGCCTCATAGTCGGCACGTCCGTGTACCATGCAGGTCACCTCCTCGCCCAGACGCTTTTGCAGGATGCGGCGGCCGGGATCTTTCTGGTGTTCGGCCACGAGCGTCTCAATCTCCTCACGCGACAGGGAGGTGAAAATCTTGATGTAGCGTTCGGCCTCCTCGTCGCCCACGTTCAGCCAGAACTGGTAGAACTTGTAGGGAGTGGTACGCTCGCGGTCAAGCCATACGTTGCCCTGCTCGGTCTTTCCGAACTTGCGGCCGTCGGCCTTGGTAATGAGCGGGCAGGTCAGGGCGAAGGCCTCGGCTTCGGCACCGAGGGTGCGGCGAATGAGCTCGGTGCCCGTGGTGATGTTGCCCCACTGGTCGGAACCGCCCATCTGGAGCTTGCAGCCCTTCGTGCGGTAGAGGTGGAGGAAATCGTAACCCTGAAGAAGCTGATAGGTAAATTCCGTGAAGGAAAGTCCGTCGCTGGCCTCGCCGTTGAGACGGCGCTTGACACTGTCCTTGGCCATCATGTAGTTGACGGTGATGTGCTTGCCCACCTCACGCGCGAAATCGAGGAAGGAATATCCCTTCATCCAGTCGTAGTTGTTGACCAGTTCGGCGGCATTGGGAGCCTGGCTGTCGAAATCGAGGAAACGTCCCAGCTGCCGCTTGATGCAAGCCACATTGTGGCGGAGGGTTTCCTCGGTGAGCAGGTTGCGCTCGGCGCTCTTGCCCGAGGGGTCGCCGATCATGCCGGTAGCGCCGCCCACAAGGGCCAGCGGCTTATGACCGGCCCGCTGAAAGTGGCGGAGCATCATGACGGAGCAAAGGTGTCCGATGTGAAGCGAGTCGGCCGTAGGGTCAATACCGACATAAGCCGTCACCTGTTCCCGGGAAAGGAGTTCTTCCGTTCCGGGCATCATCTGGTGGAGCATTCCGCGCCACCGCAGTTCTTCTACAAAATTCATTGCCTTATATTTATCTGTTATGATTCGTCAGGGTGTGGAGAGATGCAAAGATAAGCAATCTTCCCGAAACGGGACGCCCCACGGAACCGCCATTTTACAAATCGGAGGGTATGGGCCCGCCGGCATCGGCTCCGTCGGTTTCAAGATGACGGCGCGAGGGCGGCGTGAGGGCGAAACTGTCGGGATGGTAACGCGATCCGAAACTGAGGTCGAGACCGGCCGCCAGCAACTGGCGGGCCAGGGCGGGACGACCGCGGAAACCGTGGACGGTCCAGCGCGTGGAAGGACGCAGACGCTTGTGCATGCCCAGCAGCACATCGAACGCCCGGACGCAATGGACGGTGACAGGCAGGGCATACCGCTCGGCCAGAGCGATCTGCCGCCCGAAGATTTCCTGCTGCACGCCGAGAGCGGCACCCCGCAGGCGGTCCAGTCCGCACTCGCCTACGGCAACGACAGCACCACGCTCTACAAGGCACTCCAGCCCTTGGAAAAGCGGCTCCGCATCGTCGCAGGTCCACCACGGATGGATGCCGGCGGAATAAAGCACACCGGGACGGGGAGAAAAGTCGGCGGCACACAATAAGGTTTCGAGCGGAAGGCTTACAATGGCTCTGCCGGGCGGAGCGGAAAGATCGTGGGTGTGAAAATCGAAAAAGGAAGCGGACATAGAGAAACCGGAGTCAGGGAACGGGATCGTAACCGCTGCCGCCCCAGGGATGGCAGCGCAACAGCCGGCGCACAGCCAGCCACAGGCCCTTGAAGGGACCGTGACGGCGCAGGGCCTCGACGGCATACTGCGAGCACGTGGGCGTGAACCGGCAGGCGGGAGGCATCAGCGGCGACACATATCGCTGGTAGAACAGGATGGGAGCCAACAGCAGGGATGTAAGCAGACGTCTCATGGTTCCACCGGATTTTCGGGACAGGCCGGCCCGGCAGGGCTCACCTTCTCGGCCAGACTTTGCAGCAAACCGGCCATGCGCCGCCCCACCTTCTCGCTGGGCACGGGACGGTCGGACAACCAGACAAAGGCGATGTGGTAGCCCTGACCGGACGGCAAAACGGAAAGCAACAACAGTTTGTGGTGGCGATAGGCCTCACGCAACTGGCGCTTGGCCCGGTTGCGGTCGACGGCATGGCGGAGCCTGCGCTTGGAGACACTGAGCAGTACTTTGACCGCCGGCGCGCTTCCTTCATGGCCGACGGGACGATAGATCATGCGCAACGGAAAAGCCGAAAGAGAATGGCTTCCGGCTCCGAAAAGGGCCTCTATCTCATTGCGCAGACACAGATGCTCCGGTTTGGGAAATGTAAAAGTCTTCATCGTGCTTTCCGTTTGCTTGTCTGAAGAATGTGCCGGCGCCCGGATAATCGCTTGCCGCGAAACCGGATGCCGGCACAGTGTGTTTCAAAGAGAACGTTTCCACGTCATTTGTTCTGCTCTTCTAAATAAAGATCCAGCGATCCCGTCATGGAAGGAGCCTTGACGGAGGGAGCTTCCAGATCGAGCCGCCATCCGGCTTCCTCAACGGCCTTCGCAGTGGTCTTTCCGAAACAGGCAATCCGCACATCGCCCTGCACGAAATCCGGAAAATTCTTTTGCAGGGACTCTACTCCGGCAGGGGTGAAGAGCACGATCATGTCGAAGTCGAACGGCTCGGAAGCGGGATATTCGTTGCTGACCGTGCGGTACATGACACACTGTGTATGCTTCAGCTTCTTGGACTCCAGCATCAGGTGTATCTCATCGGTATGCACATCGCTCAGCGGGAACAGATAGTTCTCAGATTTATGCTTGGCCATGATCTGTATGAGGTCGGGCAATTTGCCGCTCACAGGAAAAAAGACCTTACGCTTGCGATATTGCACATATTTTTGAATATAAAGGGCGATGGCTTCCGAAATTCCGAAATATTTCATATCCTCGGGAACGGTGATGCGCATCTCCTTGCAAAGATTGAAAAAATGGTCGATGGCATGACGGGAGTTGAACACTACAGCCGTATGGTCCAGAATCTGGACTTTCTGCTGGCGGAATTCGCGGGCACTCAGACACTCAACCTTAATGAAGGGATGAAACACCAACTCCACTCCGTGTTTCTTTTCTATCTCAAAATAGGGAGACTTCTCTGAAGAAGGTTTCGGCTGCGATACCAGAATTTTTTTTATCATGAATACCTTTTTCTCTAAATAACTGTCAAATTATTATTTGCATAAATCAGTGCCCGCCACAATACGAGAAGTGGCAAAATTTCGAGCGCACAAAAGTACAAAATTAAATGCAAACTGCCTGTTAAATATTTAAAAAATACACGGAAACACTTGTAAAATAAGAGGATTTTGACCATTCCGAGAATCAGGATGAACAAAATCCGCAGGTTTCCGAAACTCAAATCGAAATAGACAACGAGCAATACGAGGGGAAGCAGTGCCATACCCAGCACAAACACCGAAAACAGATAGGCCTCAGTCCATCGGGAAGCCTGCTCACGGTCGAAAAAGACATGGTTGACACAAGTATAGAGCAACACCTTCAGCAGATAATAGAGACAGCAGGAACCGACTCCCACTCCCAGAATAAGATAGGGGGAGACATTGTTGAAGACTTCCGTCATACACTCCTGGGTATAATCGAAAAAGAGTATGCCCAACAGGAAACTGGTCTGGAAAATCAGAAATATCCGACCGCTCATTTCGGTGTCCGTCCGTTCGGCAAACAGATTGTCACGCACACGGTCGCGGAAAAAGTCTTTCATGCTCATCATCAGGAAATGCCACCCGCGGGCAATGGTCCACACCATCAGAAAGAAACTGATCATGAGGGCGCTTGTCACGAAGTCGTCGGAGCGGAAACGATAAGGCAAGGGATCGCCGGCTACGCCCTCGAGACTATAGCCGGCGGTTTCCCGGAAGGTAAAAGGTTGCGGATCGGCCCAAGGTATTTCGGGCCGACCGGAAGGAAGGTCCGTCACCCCGCCCCGCAACACACTGTCCAGACAGAACGCCGGCTCTGCCGGCAACGCAGGCAGACTGTCGGCCGCGAAAACCGCTGGCACGGCCAAATCCGCTACGGCCGTCCGTTCGGCAGACAGTATCTCCGGTGCGGGAGGGACGGCAAAGGTGTCGGGCGGAAGGGACGATATGACAACAGTACTATCGGGCATAGAATTTGACTTTTTTCAAAGAGCTGCGAATTTGCGGACTGACGGGTCCCACCACGGAGTGCTCACAGCCAGTTCCAAAGCCTCGGCTGCCGAGTGCGCCACTTTCCAGATGTCGCGGTGTTGCGGCCGCATGAAGTTCTCGCCGACGGCCCGTTCGAGCTGCGAGAGAAGGGCATCGTAATAGCCGCCGGTGTTCAGCACGACAACGGGCTTGAGATAGAGTCCGAGCTGTTTCCACGTGATGATTTCGAGCAGTTCCTCCAGCGTGCCCACTCCGCCGGGCAGGGCGATGCAGGCATCTCCCATGCGGGCCATCGTCTCTTTGCGGGTGTGCATATCCGGCGTGACCACCAGCCGGCTCATGCCGGAATGCTGCCAGCCCTGTTCCACCATGAACTGCGGAATAATGCCGACGGCCTCGCCACCCTCGCCAAGACAGGCATCGGCCACGGCACCCATAAGTCCTGTGCGGCCGGCGCCGTTGACCAGCGTATGCCCGCGCCGGGCCAGTTCGCGGCCCAGTTCGCGGGCCACATCTACATAAAGCGGCGGGACCTGCCCGCTCGATGCGCTGTAAACCGTGATATTCATCGTTTCCCCTTTCAGCATCAAAGACCGAAGACGTCCCGGATCCGATCCGTATAATCCAGCTTCTCCCAAGTGAAGAGTTCCACCTCGACCGTCTTTTCTTCCTGCCCGCGAACATGGAAGGTCTTGGTCACCACTTCGGGCTCGCGGCCCATGTGTCCGTAGCTGGCCGTCTCCTCATAGATGGGGTTGCGGAGCTTCAGACGCTGCTCTATGGCACGGGGACGGAGGTCGAAGATTTCCTGAATCTTTCCGGCGATCTCGCCGTCGCTCATGGTGACATGACTGCGGCCGTAAGTGTTGACGTAGACCGAAATCGGCTCAGCAACACCGATGGCATAGCTCAACTCTACCAACATCTCGTCCGCCACACCGGCCGCCACCATATTCTTGGCGATGTGCCGCGCCGCGTAGGCCGCCGAACGGTCCACCTTGGAAGGGTCCTTGCCCGAGAAAGCTCCGCCGCCGTGTGCTCCCTTGCCGCCATAGGTGTCGACAATGATTTTCCGGCCAGTAAGTCCTGTGTCTCCATGCGGGCCGCCGATGACGAATTTCCCGGTAGGATTGACATGGTAGGTAATGGTCCCTTTCTCAAAAAGCGCCTTGATTTCCGGCGTATGCACACGCTCCTTCAGCACACGGGGTATGAGAATCGTCATCACATCGCGGCGGATGCGGTCCAGCATGAGCTCGTCGGCCTTTTCCTGCGAGCCGGCCTCTTCGGCGGTGATGAACTCGTCGTGCTGCGTGGAGACGACAATGGTATGGATGCGCACGGCACGGTCGTTATCGTCATACTCTACCGTGACCTGACTTTTCGAGTCGGGACGCAGATACGTCATGTCGCGACCCTCGCGGCGTATCTCTGCCAGGACAATCAGGATGTCATGGGCCAGACTCAGCGGCAGCGGCATATAGGTGTCGGTCTCGTTGTTGGCATAGCCGAACATCATGCCCTGGTCGCCGGCCCCCTGGCTCATGGGATCGCCGGCGCGCTCCACGCCGCGGTTGATGTCGGCGCTCTGTTCGTGAATGGCACTGAGAATGCCGCAGCTGTCGGCATCAAACTTATATTCGGCCTTCGTGTAGCCGATGCGGCGGATCGTGCGCCGGGCCACTTCCTGCAAGTCGGCATACGCTTCGGATTTCACTTCTCCGGCAACAACCACCTGTCCGGTCGTCACGAGCGTTTCGCAAGCTACTTTGGAGTCGGGGTCATAGGCCAGCAACTCGTCAAGCACGGCATCCGATATCTGATCGGCTACCTTGTCGGGGTGTCCTTCAGACACCGATTCGGATGTAAACAAATATCCCATTGCTCTATTTTTGTTTGGGGTGTGAATATATAAAAACTGCTTCGCGGCAGGCGAAACAGAACGGGATTCCCATGCAGGAAAGAGATAAAGACCGGAGAAACATGCCGTCCGGACCTGTCTCCTTCAGCCGGACCTATGCCGGATAAAGGTGTGTTCCGCACGAAAATGCGATTTTGTCGTTTTAGCATTTTTTTCAGAGGTTGCAAGCAGCCAAATCTGTCCTCGTTCCGTATTGCGGCTGCAAAGGTAGCACAAGCCGGGAAAATGACCAAATTTACAGACTACTTTCTTCCTCTTCCGCCGCAACAGCCCGTATGTTGCGCATCAGGCCCTCGTATTTGGCCCTCTTCACCGCACTGCCTCTGAAAAGGGAGCGGTAGTCCTCCTCCGTCAGCTCTTTCCAGGCGGCCGGCGTCATGGAGAGCAACGCTTCGCGGGGCCGGAAATCCTCTTCGGTGGCAGGCCGTGCAAAACGGTTCCACGGACACACCTCGGCACAACGGTCGCACCCGTAGATGCAATGTCCCATCTGCCGCCCCACGCCGGAAGGCAGCGGTCCGCGCCGCTCGATGGTGAGATAGGACAGGCAGCGGCGGGCATCCATCGTGCCGTCGCCTACAAGGGCACCTGCGGGACAGGCCTCCACACAACGGCGGCAGGAGCCGCAGCGTCCGCGAACCGGGCCGTCGTAACGGTCGGCCGGCAGAAGCAGCACCAGCTCGCCCAAAAAGAAGTAACTGCCGGCTCCGGGCAGGATAAGCTGGCCGTTCCGCCCTCTCCATCCCAGCCCGCACCGCACGGCCCAATACCGTTCGTCAACGGGGGCCGTATCGCAGAACACGCGGCCGTCGGCTCCTTCCTCCAGTCCTAAACGGAGCATCAGCTGCCGGAGTTTCGCTTTCACCACATCGTGATAGTCGCGGCCGCAGGCGTAACGCGCCAGCCGGTAACTTCCCGCCGGCCACCGAAAGTCCGGATAATAGTTCAGCGCCACGGAGACAACGGTGCGGGCATCCTCCACCAGCCGGCAGGGGTCCTGCCGCAGACCGGCATGACGGGTCAGATAATCCATCTCGCCATGACGGCCTTCGTCTATCCAGCGGCGGAACTCGGCGGCATGCACGGGAGGGAGCGGTTCCGCGGGCGCCAGACCGCAGGCAGAAAAGCCGAGGCACAAGGCCTCGGCTTTTACCGTATCGGAAGATAGGACCGTTCTTTCCATCTTGTCTTTCATTCAGTCGAAAACGCGGAACGCATATCCCTGAGACCGCAGCCATTCAATGGCGCGCGGCAGGGCGTACAGCAGTTTGTCATGGCTCTTCAACGAATCGTGGAAGGTGATGATACTACCGGGACGGGCATAGCGGCGGACATTGAGCAGCACGTCGCGGCCATTGAGGCGGGTGGAATAGTCGCGCGTCACCAGATCCCACATCACCACACGGAACCCCCGGTGACGGAGCACGAGATACTGGTCGTGCTTCATCCATCCGTGAGGCGGCCGGAACAGATCGGTATGCAGATAGACATTGGCTTTCTCCACATTCCGCACATAGCTGCCTATGCCGTGGAGCAGTCCGCCCAGATGGTTGTAGGTGTGGTTGCCGAGGCGGTGCCCCCGCTCCCTCACCATCCCGAACTCATCGGGATGCTTGCGTATGTTGTCGCCGACCATAAAGAACGTGGCCTTCACCCCGTAATGGTCAAGCACATCGAGCACCCACGGCGTCACCTCGGGTATGGGGCCGTCGTCAAAAGTCAGATAGACGGACCTTTCCGCCGGATTCATCCGCCACAGGGCGTGGGGATAAAGCCATCGCAGGAACTTGGCGGGCTGCTCGATAATCATACGTCAGAAACCTACGTAATCGCCGAAGTCCTGCACGCCTCCACCTTCCTGCTCCTGCTGTTCCTGCATCATCTGCCGGTAGCGGGCGGCCTCGCGGTCCTGAATACTTTGCAGCACCAGCTGTATGGCCGGGGTCTGCTCCAGCTCACGGAAACGCCGGTCAAACGTCTTGGCCAACGGAGAAGAACAGTCTTTCAGAGCCTGTGTCATCATGCTGAGCATGGTGGCCTGGCGCTCACAGTTGCGCACAAACCGCGAGGCACGGTCACCGAGCGTATTGACCCATGTCAGATATTTATAGGCCGACGTTCCGAGCGCCTCGGCCACGCGGGCCGCCTCCTTCTTCTGTCCTACAGCCATCCAAAGCTGCACCAGCTCATGGTCTGCGCCGGAAGTGTCATAGGGGATATTGACCGCAGGCAACTCGGCCTTGCACTTGCGGAGCACCTTCAGGGCGCGGGCGGTGTCTCCCTTGGTCAGGAACTGCTTGGCCAGCATCATGAACATGTGGCGGTGTGTCTGGCACATACGCATCACTGTCTCGTCCAGATAGATGCCCGGAGCCTTCACGTTGCCGTACCTGAAGCGGTTCATCATATTGTCATACATCTTGTCTGCATCAATGGCCATCCCCATATGGAAAGGTGTGATGCGGTAGGCCAGTCCTTCGAGAACGAGATAGTCCTGCAATCCGGCATAGTTGTCCGATCCGAGCGTCACGCTCATATAGAGCGGCCGTTTCCAGTCGTTTCGGGCCAGCATCTCGTAGACCATCATGTCATTCTTCGGAATGATGCGCTTGCCCTTCAGCGACACGGTCATGTATTCGGGGATGGAATCGGGCCCTTCGGGCAGCAGCATGCCCGAGCGGAGGACCGCCTCCTTATTCACCTTCACGACAAACGAGTCGGTAGGCATATAGCCTTTGGGACGCACATAATGGTCGATGAGGTATGCCAGCTCGTAGGGATTGACTTCGGGCCGGTCTTTCCGGATCTGATCCAGCTCGGCGCGCAGGTCCGGCCGCACATAGAACACGTCGTGTCCGACATTGTCCACGTACTCATAGCGGTTCCAATGTATGGGCAATGCGGGCGAATCGTAAGCCGGACGGCGCATCTGGTCTGTGTACCAGTCGGTTTGCAGATAAGAGAGGTTGCAGACACGGGCATCGGTACGCACTCCTTCGATCTCCTGGTTGTACCAGAGGGGGAAGGTGTCGTTGTCTCCGTTGGTGAAGATCACGGGATGACCGCCCACCGGCAGGGTGTTGAGATAATTGGCGCCGAAATCGCGGCAGGCATAGCGGTCCGAGCGGTCATGGTCGTCCCAGGTCTGGCTGACCATCTGCAAGGGCACCAGAATGCCTACCAACGAAGCGACGGCAGCGGCAGGCAACGGTTTCTTCAGCACCCGTTGCAAACCCTGTGCGAGCGCCGCCACACCCAGGCCTATCCAGATGGCGAAGGCATAGAAGGACCCCGCGTATGCGTAATCGCGCTCACGTGCCTGCATCGGAGTCTGGTTGAGGTAGAACACGATAGCGAGACCCGTCATGAAGAAGAGGAAGAAGACCACCCAGAACTGGCGGATGCCCTGTTCTCCGCGGTAAGCCTGCCAGAACAGGCCGAGCAGGCCGAGCAGCAGAGGCAGACAGTAGAAGACGTTATGTCCCTTGTTCTCGCGCAATTCGTCGGGCAGTTTGCTCTGGTCGCCGTAGAGGGCGTTGTCGATAAAGGGAATGCCCGTGATCCAGTTTCCGTGTTCGGGTTCTCCGTTGCCCTGAATGTCGTTCTGGCGGCCGGCAAAGTTCCACATGAAGTAGCGCCAGTACATGAAGTTGATCTGGTAGGAAAGGAAGAAGCGGATGTTGTCCCACTGCGAAGGCATCTCGCCCATATAGGGTCCCTGCTCCACCCCGGTCTCGTCCTTGAAGGTAAAGGTCACGGAATGCTTGTCCACCCCGCCGAGCCAGTCCTCGTAGGCCGCCGTATGGGACTGCGAATGCATGCGCGGGAACAGCATCTTGAGCTGGTCGGGGACGATGAGTCCTTTCCGGATGTCCACCTCGTCATAGCGGTCGGGTTCGGAGGCATTGAGTTTCTCGTGACGCTGCACCTGCGTACCCTTGTCATAGTCCACATACTGGGAGGTATAGGCCTCACCGTAGAAGAGCGGACGGTCGCCGTACTGCTCACGGCTCAGGTAGCGTCCCAGGGTGAAGATGTCCTCGGGCGAGTTCTGGTCCATCGGCGTGTTCTGCGTGGAGCGGAGCACGATGACGGAATAAGAGGAATAGCCGATCATGAGCATCAGCATGCAAAGCAGCGAGGTGTTGAGAAAACGCTTGCGCATGAGGTACTGTCCGCCGGCCGTCTTGCGGCGCAGCAGCCAGACGAGAGCGGCAATAAGGACGATGCCCACCAGCACGGAAGAGACTCCGCTTCCGTAGAAAGGAATGCCGAGCATGGCCACGGAGAGCGTATAGAGGAGGGTGATGAGACGGCGGTCGCTGCGCGTGGTGCTCCAGATAGCGGCCAGCACGATGCCTATGAGCAGCAGCAGATAGACAATCAGCCCGCTGTTGAAGCCCAGCCCCAGCGTATTGACGAAGAACAGCTCGAACCATCCGCCCACCTTCACGATGCCGGGTACCAGACCGTAGAGCACGGCAGCCACCAGCAGCACGGAGATGCCGAGCGCCAGAAGCGAGCCTTTGAGGTTGGCTCCGGGATTCTTCTTGTAGTAGTACACGAGCGCTATGGCCGGCAGACAGAGCAGATTGAGCAGGTGTACGCCGATGGAGAGCCCGGTGAGATAGAATATCAGCACGATCCAGCGGTCGGCATGCGGTTCGTCGGCATGCTCCTCCCACTTCAGAATGAGCCAGAACACCAGCGCGGTGAACATGGAAGAGTAGGCATAGACCTCACCCTCGACGGCCGAGAACCAGAACGTGTCGCTCCACGTATAGGCCAGCGCACCTGTCAGGCCGCAGCCCATGATGAGCAGTGTCTGCGCCCACGAGGTCACCTTTCCGTCCTGACAGAGCAATTTGCGCGCCAGATGCGTGATGCTCCAGAAAAGGAAAAGAATGCAGAAGGCGGAAAGCAGGGCGGACATGATGTTGACCATGTAGGCCACGCGCGTGGGGTCGTCGGTGAACTGGGAGAAGAAGTTGCCCGTCAGCATGAAGAAAGGCGCTCCGGGCGGATGGCCGACTTCCAGTTTATAGGCCGTGGTTATAAACTCGGGACAATCCCAGAAACTCGCCGTAGGCTCCACCGTGGAACAGTAGGTGAAAGCGGCTATGGCGAATGTAATCCAACCCAGGAGGTTGTTGACCAGTTTGTACTGCTTCATAAAAAGCTCTGAACTATTGATTGGTTTTTACAAAGATAATTATCCAGTTGGCAAAAGTAAGAATAAAATTCCGTTCGGAATATCATTTTCCGGGAAAAAGAAAAAAGGCCGGCGGAGCCGGGTATGAATCCTGCGTTCCGCCGGCCGCCGGGTTCGTCACTGAGCGTGGCCATCAAGCAATCAGATACCAGGGAGACAAGAGCCGTCCGGAACTGGAAACGCTCCTCCCCATCACCGATAGCAAAGACGAATGAACATCCGCCGCAACAACCCGGACCTGAAAGACTCGTGAGCCAACTGGATAAACATCAACGGAGTCTACTTCTACTGGGAGCGGGGCTACGATGACAACCTGCTCAACCACGACCAGTGGCTCTGGAACCTCAACATCTCGCAGACTTTCCTGCGCAGCAAGGCGCTCACCGTGCGCTTCGAATGGGTGGACATGCTGCGGCAGCGCACCTCGGAATACAACGTGGTCACACCCGTTGAACGCTACTTCACACGCATAGAGAATTTCCTCAGCTACGCCCTCCTGCACGTTGTCTACAACCTCAACATCAAGGGCAAAGGCCGCAGCTAAGCGGCGGCCGGCATACAGTTGCCGGCGAAGACCTGCCCAAAGCACGATATGCGCAAAGCCGATCCGGACCGCTGATAATCAACAGTCCGGACCGCTTCACGAAAAGCGTCGATAAAGGAAAGGAGGATATTTTCCGAAATCTGAAAGTACGTTAATTAACATTTGCTTTTCGCCCGCCAATGCAGTATATTTGCATCAGCAAAGCAGAACAACCCTGAAAAGCCGCCTGATGGGCGGTTTTTTTCGTCGCTTAACGTGAAAAAAACATCCTATCTTTTTTAAAAAAGGTCCTATCTTGTTCAAAAAAGATACTATGTTGTGAAAAATAGGTCCCTTCCCGGAGGTTTTCCGAAAAACCTCCGGGTTAAACTTTGAATGGGAACGTTAAAATACGTACACGAAAAATTTCAAAAAAATTTTTGCACACCTGCACGTGCCACAAAAAAGAGAAGTCGCGCCAGGCTCGACTTCTCTTTTTTTATCCATATCAAAGAAAGCGGTACACCCCGCCGGAAGGGGTCAGCTGTTCAGGAAATAGTCTACAGACGTCACCACGCGCACCTTCTTGATGTAGGGCGTATACTGGTCGCGCGACTCTATGGAGAAAAGTCCCTGAGTGGCTTTCTTGATCTTTCCCAGTTCGCTGTCGGAATCGGTGGCGAACTGGCGGGCGGCCTCGCGGGCATTGCGCGTAGCCTCCTCGATCATCTTCGGCTTGATGGAGTTGAGGCTGGTGAACTCATATTCCACACGGTTCTCATACCCTCCGTCGGAAATGGCGATGCCCTCCCTGAGCAGTTCGCCCACACGCGACATGAGCGAGCGCACACGGTCTACCTGATGGGAAGCGACGGTGATCACGGAAGTCACATTGTAACGGTCGCGCGTGCCCTCGGCCTGCGCGTTGTAGCGGTCGGCCCGCAGGTCTACGATCTGGGGCGCGCTGACGCTGATTTCATCAGGCTTCACCCCGTTGCGGCGCAGAAAAGCGGAAATGACCCCGTTGGCCCGGTTTATCTCGGCATGAATGGCCTGGAGATCGTTTCCGGTGGTTTTGTAAACAACGGGCCATATCACATAGTCGGCCTTCACCTCGCGCTCGGCCAGTCCGCGTACGGAAACCACCCGCTCGCCGGTGGCGAACTTGGCAAGTCCCAAATAGAGGCACCAGCCCAGCAGGACCAGTCCCACGGCCACAATGACGGCCTCGATTCTCAGATTTTTCATGGCTTCTTCTGTTTTTTCGTTATATCGGACGCAAGATACGGCATTCCGGACAAACGGAAAGGGATCTTACAATTTTTAACCTTTGCCGCGGAGAAAAACGGCTAAGCGCCGGCCGTTCCGGCATCACGGAGAAGCGGACGGATGCTTTCCAGAATGGCGAACAGCTCATCCACGGTGGCGGCACGGAGCATGGCGATGCGGGTGGTCCGGAACGACGGCAGCCCCTTGAAGAGCGGCGTGGCGGCCAGATGACGGCGTATGTGGAGAATGCCGCGGTACTCGTCGATGCGGGCCACGCTCTGCTCCACCTGGCTCTTGAGGATGTCGAGCCGCTCGTCGCTGTCCAGTGTGGCCTGCGCCAGCGCCGCGGCCGTGTCGCCGCCCTGCAAGGCGGCATCGAGCACCGCCCTGATCTCCCGGAATATCCAGGGACGTCCGAAAGTGGCGCGCCCCACCATGACGGCATCCACCCCATAGTCCCCGAAAGCCCGCAGCGCACCTTCGGCTGAGGTGATGTCGCCGTTCCCGATAACGGGTATGTGCATACGGGGATTCCGCTTCACCTCCCCTATCAGGCTCCAGTCGGCCTCTCCGGTGTACATCTGCGCCCTCGTGCGGCCGTGTACCGTAAGCGCCTGTATGCCGCAGTCCTGCAACTGCTCGGCCAGCGGGACGATGATCTTGTGTTCCGCGTCCCATCCCAAACGGGTCTTGGCGGTAACGGGTACACCGACGGCATCGACCACGGCCCGGGTGATGGAAAGCATGCGCGGAACATCCTGCAAAAGTCCGGCGCCGGACCCCTTGCCGGCCACCCGCTTCACGGGACAGCCGAAGTTGATGTCCAGCACGTCGGGACGCGCCTTCTCCACCACAATCTGCGCCGCATCACGCATCGCCACGGGATCCTTGCCGTATATCTGTATCGCGACGGGACGCTCCTCGTCGCAGACACGGAGTTTGTCCAGGCTCTTGCCCACCATGCGTACCAGCGCATCGGCAGCCACAAACTCGGAATAAACCATCGAAGCACCCATCCGGCGGCAAAGCAGACGGAAACCGATGTCCGTCACATCTTCCATCGGGGCCAGCAAAACGGGACGCGGCCCCAGATCTATTGTTCCTATTTTCATTCTGTCACAGGGATTTTATTTCTTTTCCGGACGTACTCCGGAAGATAAGAATTCACAAAAGACGGTCCGCAAGGCCCCACACCACAACACCGCCCCGCCGAAGGCCAGCAGCAAGGCTCCCGCGCCCGCCGCACACAACGGCGGCAGATCCGCGCAAACAGTTCCGACAGCGGGAAAACGGAGGAAGAGCAATGCCAGCGCATTGTTGGCGACATGGGCGGAAAAGCAGAGCCGGAGATCGGAGGTGCGGAGATAAAGCAATCCCAAGACGAAACCCAGCACCGCGGCCGGAAAGGCCTGTGCCGGATTGCCATGGGCCAGGGCGAAAAGCAGGGCACTGACGGCACAGGCCGCCAACGGACGGCTCCCCGCGGCAACAAGGCTGCGCAGGATGCCCTCGCGAAAGACGAGTTCTTCAGCCAGGGGACCTACAGCCAGCAACAACAGCAAACACAAGGGACTGCGGAGCATATCGGAGAAAAGGCCGTTCATACCGTCATCGGACAGCCCGAGCGGAGCCAGCAGAAGCGAAAGACCGGCCGAGAGCAGCAGGATGCCGGCCACGGTCAGCCCCACGGACCGCAGACCGATGCGGACGGAACTGCGGAAAGGCCGGCGACGCACCAGACCTACGGCCATCAGCAGGCCGGACAATACCAGACTGCCCCAAAACAGCGCCTGCCCCCGGGCCGCTCCTCCCGCATCCGGCGGCGACAACAGCCGGACGGCCGACGCGGCCGTAATGAGCATGGCCGCATAGAGCAGGAATACAAGAAGGGCGTTCAGCATAGGGACAGCAGTTTGCGGGCCTGCTCCGCATCGCGGGCAAGCTGACGGCTCAGCTCTTCGAGCGTGGCAAAAGGCCGTTCGTCGCGGAGCCGGTGTTCAAAATACAAGGTAAGGGGTTCTCCGTACAGATTGCCGGAAAAGTCGAAGAGATGGGTCTCAATGGTGCGGTCGGACCCGTTTCTCAGTGTGGGACGGCTGCCGATGTTGAGCATTCCTCCGAAGAAACGGCCGCCCGCCTCGGCCCGCACGGCATACACACCGGAGGCGGGGACCAGCTTGTCGGGACAGGAAGGCCGGAGATTGGCCGTGGGAAATCCCAAGACACGCCCCATGTGCCGGCCTTCCTCCACCGTGCCGGACAGGGCATACGGCCGTCCCAGCGCGCTGCGGGCGGCCTCGACATCGCCGGCGGACAAGGCCTGCCGGATGGAGGAGGAACTCACGGTGGAACCGGAGTTTTCAAAGACTCCGGCCCTCACCACCTCGATGCCGCAGCCCCGGCCGTAGGCAACGTAATCCTCGAAGCCGGCCATGCGGTCACTGCCGAAACGGTGGTCGTAGCCCACCACCAGACAACGCACGCGAAGACGGTCGCGCAGGTATTTTTCCATGAAATCGCGCGCCGGCAACGCAGCCAGTTCCCGGGAGAAACGAAGCAGGGCGCACACATCGACGGAACCGTCAAGCAAAAGCGCCGCTTTCTCTTCGGGCGACGTGAGCAGGGCTGTCCGGAAACCGGGCCGCAACACGCTGCGCGGAGAGTTTCCGAACGTAACAGCCATGCGCCCCAGACCGCGGCGGGCGGCTTCCCGGCCTACCTGACGCAGCAGAAAACGGTGGCCGCGGTGAACACCGTCGAAAAAGCCCGTAGCCGCACAGAACTCCTGCTCGGCCCGTACCGTCCGACTGCTGATCAGCGTAATATCCGAATCCCGATGTTCCACGTCTGTCTCAGTTGGAAGAGGTTTCTTCTTTCAGACGGCCGTCCGCATCAAAATAGTCCAGCCACACACTGCCGGCGGGAGCGATGCGGGCCTCTAAGCCGCAACGGCGGGCCGCCTCGCAGTTGACCTCGGAATCATCGAAGAAAAGTATCTCGCCGGGATCGCAGCCGATGCCTTCGACAACGGCACGGAATATCTTGGGCGAAGGTTTCTCCACACCCAGCTCGCAGGACAGGAATACCTTTTCAAAAAAATCCTCCACCGTGCGGCCGCCATAACGGAAATAGTCGTCGCGTGCCATGTCCCAATGCACGGAATTGGTGTTGCTCAGCACATAGAGCGGATAATGGCGGCGGGCCTTCAGCAACAGTTCGAGACGCTCGGCGGGAACACCGGTCAGATACTGCCGCCACGCACCGACGACGGCCTCGTCCGTCAGGTCGGACAAACCACTGACACGGCGCAACTCTTCGCAGAATCCGGCCACGGAAATCTCACCGCGCTCCAGAGCCGAGAAAAAACCGGCCTGGACGTAGGTGCCGAGATAGGGACGGATGTCGAATCCCAGCGCATCGAAGGCACGGATGCAGCGCTGCTTGTCTAAATCGACAAGCACTCCGCCGAAATCAAAAAGCAGCCTTTTCATCGTTACTTACCAGTTTATAGAGTTTGTCGGAAGGCCGCACTTTCTCGGGAACGGGAATCGAAACGGCCTGCCCTTTCACGGCCTTCTGCTGCGCGCCGCCGTCACCGTGAATGTCGGTGGCCGTGACGTACAGCACACCCGTGGTGGGCCCGACGACAAGGAGACGGTCGCCCACCTCTATCCCGCCGGCCTCGATATAGAACTCCCCCACTCCGAGACGGGAGAAATATTTGATGCCCTTGCCCACATAGACTTTCTTCTCTGTGGCGGACGAACCGTACTTTTCGCTCCATTCGCCCAAACGACGGCCCAGATAATAGCCGTCCCAGAAGCCACGGTTGAAGACGGTGGAGAGACGGCGGTCCCATTCTTTCACCCGTTCTTCGGAGAAAGTGCCGTCGGCCACGGCGGCGACAGCCTCCTTGTAGCATTTCACCACGGTATAGACGTACTCGGCGCTGCGGGCGCGGCCTTCGATCTTGAAGACACGCACACCGGCCCGTATCATCCTGTCGATGAAACCTATCGTTTTCAGGTCCTTGGGGCTCATGATGTATTTGTTGTCCACGTCCAGCTCCACGCCCGTCTCGCGGTCGCGAACGGTATAGCTTCGGCGGCACACCTGCATGCACTCGCCCCGATTGGCGGAACGACCCAGATTGTCGAGAGAGAGATAGCACTTCCCGCTGACGGCCATGCACAACGCTCCGTGGCAGAACATCTCTATCCGGACGGGCTGTCCCGAAGGACCGCAGATGGCGCTTTCACCGATGGAATCATAGATTTTCCTCACCTGCGAGAGATTCAGCTCGCGGGCCAGCACCACAACATCGGCATAGCGGGAATAGAATTTCAGGGCTTCGGCATTCGAGATGTTCAGCTGTGTGGAGAGATGCACTTCCATGCCTATCTCGCGGCAATAGGCGAGCACGGCCACATCTGCCGCGATGATCGCGGAAATGCCGGCCTCACGGGCGGCACGGCAAATGCGGCGCATCAGGTCCAGATCCTCGTCGTAGATGATGGTATTGACAGTCAGGTAGGACCGCACACCGCGGGCCGTACAGGCCTCAGCGATGCCGGACAGATCGTCCAAGGTGAAGCGGCTGGCCGAATGGGCGCGCATGTTGAGGGACTCGATGCCGAAATAGACGGAATCGGCTCCGGCATTCAACGCGGCGGCCAACGCCTCACGCGAACCGGCCGGCGCCATGACCTCGATGGCAGCAGCATCGGGAATAACAGGATGGAATGTTTCGGGATTCATACGCGGTTTCTTTATTTGCTGATGACGGTACAGCCCTTCTCTATCCGCAACTCCCCGTCGGGAGCGGCGGCAGATCCGGGCGAAGCGGTGATGACGACACGCGCCACACCGGCGCGGACGGCATCGAGACAGTTCTCCAGTTTGGGAATCATGCCGCCCGACACGGTACCGCTTTCCACGAGTTCACCGAAAGTTTCGGGCGTGATATGGGGAACCACACTGCCTTCGTCATCGGGCGAGCGCAGCACGCCGGCATGCTCAAAACAATAGACCAGCGTCACATCGAAGAACCCGGCCAAAGCCTTCGCCGTCTCGGCGGCAATGGTGTCGGCATTCGTATTGAGGAGATTTCCCGCGCCGTCGTGGGTGAGCGGCGCCATGACCGGAACAATGCCGCCGCGCACAAGCGCGGCCAGGCGGGCGCCGTCCGTCCGGTCCACATCGCCCACAAAACCGTAGTCCACCTCGCCGGCCGGCCGGCGGTGGGAACGCATCACGTCGACATCGGCTCCGGTCAGTCCGAGCGCACAGATTCCCTGCGCGGCCAGACGGGCCACCACATTCTTGTTGACCAGTCCGCCATAGACCATCGTGACCACCCGGAGCATATCGGCATCCGTCACCCGGCGGCCGTTGACCATCTGCGTGGCCAGTCCCAACCGTGCCGCCACATCGGTGGCGGTGCGGCCACCGCCGTGTACGAGCACCTTGTGGCCGGAAAGGGCCGAAAAGCTACGGATGAGACGATGGAGGGAGGCCTCGTCCTCGACGATCTTCCCGCCCACTTTCACTACTGTCAGTTTTTCTTTCATCTTCGGTACATTTTCTGCAAAATTACGAGTTTCCCTCCGTTTGAGGCCTGTCCGCCGTTTAAATTTTAAGGACGAAAGGGCCGGACTATACCCACGGAGCGAAAAAAACCGGTTTTCCGTGTCACAAAACGGTGTTCTTGCGTGTTATATAAATAGAAGCACGAAAGCAAACAAGGCAAACATTAAAATTAAACATTAAATATTTCATTCTGTAAAACCTTGCTCAGGTCTGCGTTGGGAAACACGGGCCTGAGTTTTTGCGTGGCAGATGGAAGCAGTTTTTACAAGGCGTGTAAAAAAAATCCGCAAAAAGCCCCGTCGTGCGGCGAAAGCCCAAAAAGGCCGCTCCCATAACTGGAAGCGGCCTTTTTGGACATAACAATTTAAATTTTCAACTTAAAACCCGCAGGCTTTGTATTCGATGGCAAAGATACGGGTTCCCTCCCGGCGGCACAATACCCATTTCAGGGTATTTTTCGAGGAAGGAAAAACGGTCAGCGGCCCAGACGGTAGGCAAGGGTCAGCAGTCCGGCCACATTGCGTGCACCGGCGGCATTGAAACGAAGCAGGCCGAAGTCGGCCTCTACCCCCACGGTGAGACCGGAGGGAAACTGGTAGCCGGCATGCACCTGCCATCCGGCATCGAAACGGTGAGTGCCCGGCTCGTCAAAGGTCTTCCCTTCGTAGAAAAACTTCTCGCTGCCCGCACGCTCTCCGTCGCCTTTCGTCCGCGCCTTGCCGGTAATGCCCACAGCGGCATAGGGACCCGTGGAGAGCACAATATAACGTGAAGGACCCAGCCGGAGATAATAGCTGAGCAACACGGGCAATTCCAGATAATTGGCCGTGGCGGAACGGCTCATCACTCCCGTGACGGGCCGGCCTTCCTCGTCCAGCACAGGCTCTCCGTCATCATCGAGCACCGCCACCGTGCGGTCGGGATCCTTCCATCCGCGCGCGGCAAAGAGCAACGAGGGGGTCAGCGTCCAGTGCTGGTCGAACTCCACTTCGCAGCCCACTCCCAACTTGAAGGCGCCCACGGGACGGCTGTCCGAATAGTGAGAGGCCAGACCGCCGCCGATTCTGAAACCGATCTGCTGCGCCGCGGCGGACCCGGCAAAGACCAGCAGCAAGACTGTCATGAAGATGAAACGATGGACCGACATATTTCTTGACTTTTTAATTGTTCCGGATATTACCCTAACGGAAAAGCATCAGTCCTCAAAGAACTGACGCCAGTCGTCACTTCTGCGCGAGGGCTTGCCAAACTCTTCGCCGGCAGACTTCCGGCTTTCCTTCCTGCCCTTTCCGCGGCGTTCGTTCTTCCATTCCGACTTCAGTCCGGCAGAATAGCCGTCGGCAGCCTCAAAGGTGCGGCCACCGGTTTTGCGACGACGCTCCTTGTGGGCGCCGGCTCCCCCGAGTTGTGCCTCGCGGTCCGCGCTGTCCACCACTACCTTGCGGTCGCCCACCTTGGCCCGCGCCATCTTGCTCATGACGACAGCCGCATCCTTTTCGGGTACTTCAAAGAAGGAGCAATTGGTGGTGAGATCGATGCGTCCGATCTCGATCTTGCCTTTCACGTAACGGTTGACGAGATTGATGATCTCGCGGGCATAGAAATTGTCACGCTTGCCCAAGTTGATGAACAGCCGCTTATAGCCAGTCTCGGCTGTCTTGGGTCCGCGCTCGCGACGCTGGCGGTCGGAGGCCGGCCGCTGGGAATCGCGCGGGCCATCGGTTTCCTTCCGTTTCTTTCCGGAGCGTTCGGTGGGCTGCACGATCTCGGGAGCATCGGCATAGTAGCGGAGGAAACGTCCGAACTCGCGGCTCACGACACGTTTGATAAGGTCTTCCTTCGTGAGCCATTCCAGCTTGCGGTACACCTCGGGCAGGAAAGGCGTGATTTCGGCTTCGTTGACCTCGATGCGCTCCAGTTCGTCCATCACACGGTAGAGCTGTTTGGTACAGATCTCCTGCGGCTCGGGCAATATGCCTGTCTCGAACTTCTTGCCGATGACTTTCTCGATGAGGCGCACTTTATGCTTCTCACGCACGTGGATGATGGAGATGCTGGTACCGCGCTTGCCGGCACGTCCGGTACGACCCGAGCGGTGGGTATAGTTTTCTACATCGTCGGGCAAACCGTAGTTGATAACATGGGTCAACTCGTCTACATCCAATCCGCGGGCAGCCACATCGGTGGCCACAAGCAGCTGGGTGCGGTGCTGGCGGAACTTCTGCATGGTGAGATCACGCTGCGCCTGCGACAGGTCGCCGTGCAGGGACTCGGCATTGTAGCCGTCGCGGATGAGCAGATCGGCCACCTCCTGCGTCTCCAGGCGGGTACGGCAAAAGATGATGGCGTAAATTTTCGGGAAATAGTCTACGATTCGCTTGAGAGCCAAATATTTATCGCGGGCCTGCACCAGATAGGAGATATGATTCACGTTCTCGGCTCCCTCGTTGCGCGATCCCACCACGATTTCCTTGTAATCGTGGAGATAGTTCTTGGCAATGCGCTCGATCTCTTTGCTCATGGTGGCGGAAAAGAACAGCGTGTTGCGCTCGGCAGGCACACCGGCCAAGATTTCGTCGATGCTTTCGGTGAATCCCATGTTCAGCATCTCATCGGCCTCGTCCAGCACCACGTTCTCCACCTCGTCCAAACGGGCCACGCCGCGATGCATCAGGTCAATGAGACGGCCGGGGGTGGCAACAATGACCTGTGCCCCCTTACGGAGTGCACGGATCTGGCTTTCTATACTGGAACCGCCGTAGACGGCCAGCACGTGCAGACCGTCGATGTAGCGGGAATAGTCTTTCAGGTCGCCGGCAATCTGCAAGCAGAGCTCACGCGTGGGACTGAGGATGACGGCCTGCGTCTCGCGACGCTCCGGATCCACTTTCTGCAAGACGGGCAGACCGTAAGCCGCCGTCTTGCCCGTTCCGGTCTGTGCCAGCGCTATCACATCGTTCCCCACCCCGAGAAGGTAGGGGATCACCTCTTCCTGAACGGGCATGGGGGTCTCGTAGCCCATCTCCGCAATGGCGCGGAGGATTTCCTCGGCTACGCCCAATTCTTCAAATGTTTTCAAATTCTTCGGATTATTAAAATAATAGATATAATACGGTGCAAAGATACGGATTTATTGCGAGATGGACTGTTTTTTTAAGACTAATCGGGCACTACCGTGATCCCACACACGCATTTTTAATGTCACAGCGCAGATAACCGACCGAAAAACGGGAGAAAATACAATACGGCAGGCGGGAAGGATGGCCGATTGAAAATTAAAACCTATCTTTGTAGGTTTAACCCTCATGGACCCCATCATGGAAAAACTGCTCCACTACGTATGGAAACACAAACTGTTTCCGACCGCCCCACTCACCGGAACCGACGGGGAACGGATTGAAGTGATCGATCCCGGCCTGCACAACAGCCACGCCGGCCCCGACTTCTTCAACGCCAAGATCAAGGTGGACGGAACGCTGTGGGTGGGCAACGTGGAACTGCACGAACGCTCCTCTCACTGGTACCGGCACGGGCACGACCACGACAAGACTTACGACAACGTGGTGCTGCACGTGACGGCCGAGGCGGACGAAACGGTGCGTACTGCTGCCGGACGGCTGCTGCCGCAACTGGTGTTGCACGTACCTATGTATGTGGAGGCCAACTACAACGAACTGCTGACGGAAGAGGCTTACCCGCCCTGCTGGCGCATCGTCCCGGACATGGACCTACTGACCGTTCACAGCTGGCTCAGCGCACTGACTACCGAACGCCTGGAAGAGAAAATCCGCCGCATTGCCGACTGGCTGAGCCGAACCGGCGGCGACTGGGAACAGACGCTGTTCGTCACGCTGGCGCGCAACTTCGGATTCGGCGTCAACTCCGAGGTTTTCGAGAACTGGGCGGCTACCATCCCGATGGCCGCGGCGGGAAAGCACCGCGATGACCTTTTCCAGATAGAAGCGCTCTTCCTCGGACAAGCCGGACTGCTGGACGGGACGGCCGTAACGGCCGAGCGCCAAGATGACTACTTCGGGAGACTGCAAAGGGAATATTCGTTCCTGGCCCACAAATTCGGGCTGTCGGCCATAGACGCGGGACAATGGAAATTCCTGAGGATGAGACCGCAGAACTTTCCCCATGTCCGGCTGTCACAACTGGCAAACCTCTACCACGCAGGCCGTTTCGGCTTTTCGCAACTGTTAGAGACCCAAGAGCCGGAGACTCTGCGGAAACTTCTGTGCACCAGCGCTACTTCCTACTGGGAAACGCACTACAGCTTCGGGACAAAAAGCGCGACGAAGGAAAAACATCTTCAGACTGGTTCGCTGAACCTCCTGATCATCAACACCGTTGTCCCTATCCTTTTCGCATACGGCCGGCACAGGTTTGACGAAAGGCTGTGCGGAAGGGCCTTCGAACTATTGGAAAAACTGCCGGCGGAGCGCAACTTCATCACGCGGTCGTGGCAAAAAGCCGGACTTGAAGTGAATACGGCGGCCGACAGCCAGGCTCTGATACAGCTGCGCCGCAATTACTGTGACCGCAAGGACTGTCTGCGCTGCCGCTTCGGTTGCGAATACCTGCGTGCCCAAAAATGATTTCCTTATACCCTACCCTAATAAAAAACTTGAACGCTATGGATTATATCTACGAACTCCGACTGAAAGTACGCGACTACGAATGTGACTTGCAGGGCATCGTGAACAACGCCAACTACCAGCACTACATCGAGCATACGCGCCACGAATTTCTACGGTCTGAAAACGTCAGTTTTGCCGACTTGCACAACCGCGGAATCGACGCCGTAGTGGCCCGGCTGACAATGGCCTTCAAGACCCCGCTGCGCAGCGGCGACGAGTTTGTCTCGAAACTCGCGCTTCGCAAAGAGGGGATCAAATATGTCTTCGTACAGGACATCTTCCGCCTGCCCGACCTGAGACCCGTGCTGCGGTCTACGGTCGACACCGTGTGTCTGATCAACGGCCGGCTGGCCGACTGCGAGGAACTGAACAACGCCTTCCGAAAGTTTTTCTAAACACACCCCTTCCCATGGACGAAACGCTCTACATGATGGCCCTTTCGTGCCTGCGCGGCATCAGCCGGAGCAAACTTCTTCAGCTCTACCGGCATTGGGGTTCGGCCGCAGCCGTCTGCGAGCGGACACGGAAAGAACTGGCACCGGAATGGACTGAAGCTCTGAAACGGGCCTCGGAAGAAATGGAATTCTGCCTCCGGAAAGATATTCGCGTCCTCACGCCCGACAGCCCGGACTACCCTGTCCGGCTGAAAGAATGCGAGGACGCACCGCCCGTGCTTTTCTTCCACGGCAACTCCTCTCTCAACACCCGACACGTGATTTCGGTGGTCGGCACCCGCAGAATTTCCGAATACGGGAAAGACATTTGTCAAGATTTTATCAATAATATAAGCGATTTACTAACTGATATTCTTATTGTTAGCGGTCTTGCATACGGAGTAGACATACACGCACACAGAGCTTGTACGAAAAAAGATTTGCCCACGGTCGGCGTACTGGCACACGGACTGGACAGAATCTATCCTTCCACGCACCGCGATACTGCGGCGGAGATGGTCCGGAACGGCGGCCTCGTGACAGAGTACATGAGAAACACAAATCCGGACAAGGGAAACTTCGTGCGACGCAACCGCATCATTGCAGGAATGTGCGACGCTACCGTCATCGTGGAAAGCGCCGAGAAAGGCGGTGCCCTCATTACCGCACGCCTTGCGCAGGACTACAACCGGGATGTCTTTGCCTTTCCCGGACGCATCGGCGACGAATATTCCACGGGCTGCAACAACCTGATCCGGCAAAACGGTGCGGCTCTCATCACCTCTGCCGAAGATCTGGTAGAAGCAATGGGCTGGAACTCCCGGCACCGGAAGACACAGACGGCACAACGCGAACTTTTCCCCGAACTGACCGAAACGGAACAACGGCTCTGCGAACTGCTGCGCGGCTCGGACGGAACGCAAATCAACGTGCTGGTAGCACAAATGCAGTTGCCGGTGTCACAAATCAGCGCCGCACTTTTTGAACTGGAACTGAAAGGAATGATCAAAGCCATCAGCGGGAACCGCTTCCGCCTGCTCTCATAAGGATGACAAATCCTTTCCACCTATCGGACAAATTGGAGACTTCCAAAAAAAAATGTAATTTTGTGTCCGATTATTCACACCTCTCATGATATGAATTGCGACTTTCACTACGACGTACTGGTTATTGGCGCGGGACATGCCGGCTGCGAAGCGGCCTCAGCTGCCGCACGCATGGGTGCCCGCACCTGCCTCATCACGATGGACATGAACAAAATTGCACAAATGAGCTGCAACCCGGCTATCGGAGGCATTGCCAAAGGACAAATCATACGCGAAATTGATGCTCTCGGCGGCGGCAGCGGACTTGTCACAGATGCCACCGCCATCCAGTTCCGCATGCTCAACCGTTCCAAAGGCCCTGCCATGTGGAGCCCGCGGGCACAGTGCGACCGCAGCCGTTTCATCGCGGAATGGAGAGGCAGACTGGAAAACACCCCCAACCTGCACATCTGGCAGGACGAAGCCACCGAAATTCTCGTTGAAAACGGAAAAATCTGCGGTCTCCGTACTGTCTGGGGCGCCGAATTCCGTGCCCGCGCCGTCATCGTTACGGCCGGAACCTTTCTGAACGGTCTGATGCACATAGGACGCCGGCAGGTAAAAGGCGGACGCTGTGCCGAACCTGCCGCCACCTTCCTGACAGAATCCATCGCAAGTTTCGGCATCCGGTACTCCCGCATGAAGACCGGAACTCCGGTACGCATCGACGCACGTTCCGTACATTTCGACGAAATGGAAGTACAGAAAGGAGAAACCGATTTTCACCGTTTTTCCTATATCAGCCCCGAACGTCCGCTCCCGCAACTCACCTGCTGGACCTGCAACACGAATGCCGAGGTGCACGATATTCTGAGGAGCGGACTGCCGGACTCTCCCCTCTACAACGGACAAATCCACAGCATCGGTCCCCGCTATTGCCCCAGCATAGAAACAAAACTGGTTACTTTCCCCGACCGCGAACAACATCCCTTGTTTCTGGAACCGGAAGGGCTGGACACAAACGAACTTTACCTGAACGGTTTTTCCTCCAGCCTCCCGATGGACATACAGATCGCCGCTCTCCGGAAAATCCCCTGTTTCCGCGACATTACAGTCTACCGACCCGGCTACGCTATTGAGTACGACTTTTTCGACCCCACGCAATTAAAACACACGATGGAATCGAAAATTCTGAACGGACTTTATTTCGCCGGACAAGTGAACGGCACCACCGGATACGAAGAAGCCGCCGGACAAGGCATTGTAGCCGGCATCAACGCGGCCCTGAAATGCAGCGGCTCGGCGCAGCCGTTCATTCTCCGCAGAGACGAGGCATACATAGGCGTTCTCATCGATGATTTGGTAACAAAAGGTGTAGACGAACCTTACCGCATGTTCACGTCAAGAGCTGAGTACCGCATCCTTCTGCGGCAGGACAATGCCGACACCCGACTGACACCCTACGCCGAACGTTTCGGACTGGACGAGAACAACCGCTGCCTCCGTTTCAAGACGAAAAGAGAAAACATCGACAAAATCATTGATTATTGCCGCAATTTCTCCGTAAAGGCCCACCGGATCAATCCTTATTTAGAAAGCATAGGCAGCACTCCCCTGCGCGGAGGAATCAAACTGTATGACCTGATCAACCGGCCGGAAATATCACTGACAAGCATTGCCGAGGAAATTCACGACTTCAAGAATCTCATGGAAAGCATCAAGACCGACCGCTGCGAGACATGCGAATGCGCCGAAATTGAAATCAAATACAACGGCTACATTTCGCGGGAACGTGTTCTTGCCGACAAAATGCAGCGGCTCGAATCCATCCGGATAAAAGGCCGTTTCAATTACCCTGACATCACCCAGCTCTCAACGGAAGCACGACAGAAGCTGGAGCACATCCAGCCTGAGACGCTGGCACAAGCCTCCAGAATCCCCGGAGTTTCCCCCAGCGACATCAGCGTATTGCTTGTGCTCCTCGGAAGGTAATGTTTCACGTGAAACAATATTTTGAAAAATAATTATCATACTGACACTTATGGACACGAACCTGTTGCTCGAAAATTTACGGAACATTCCCGACTATCCAAAACCCGGCATCCAATTCCAGGATGTCAGCACCCTGTTCAAAAACAGCCTTTGCCTGTCCGAGATGCGCGAGGAACTACACCGGACATATAAGGACAAAGGCATCACGAAAGTTGTAGGTATCGAATCGCGCGGATTCGTAATGGGAGCCATCCTCGCCTCAGACCTGAACGCCGGATTTGTCATGTGCCGCAAACCCGGAAAACTTCCGGGAAAGACAGTCAAAGCCACTTACGACAAGGAATACGGAACCGACAGCGTGGAAATACACACCGATGCCATCACGGAAAACGACATAGTACTCATCCACGATGACCTACTCGCCACCGGAGGCTCCATGCTGGCAGTCTACAAACTGATCCGCACCTTCCGTCCCAAAGCCATCTATGTGAACTTCCTTATCGAACTGAAAATGGAAGGCCTCGAAGGAAGGAAACTTCTGGGACCCGACATAGATGTCACGACACTGCTCACCGTCTGTCGCTAACAAAACCGGGAATGAAAGAGAGGGAAGATACATTAGAAGCATATCTGAAAGGCATTGTCCTGAACCTGCCCGAATCTCCGGGCTGCTACCAATACCTCAACTCCGAGGGAACCATCATTTATGTCGGCAAGGCCAAAAATCTGAAGCGCCGTGTCAGTTCCTACTTCAACAAAGACCAGCAAACCCGGAAAACGCGTTTGCTGGTCTCTAAAATCAGAGACATCCGCTATATTGTCGTCAACAGCGAAGAGGATGCCCTGCTGCTTGAGAACAATCTCATCAAGCGCTACAAGCCCCGCTACAACGTACTGCTCAAAGACGACAAGACCTACCCCTCCATCGCCATCACCAACGAGTATCTGCCCCGCATCTTCAAAACACGCCAGCGCGGCCTGCGCGGTGCCACCTATTACGGTCCCTACAGCCATGTCCCCACCATGTATGCCCTTCTGGACCTCTGCAAGAACCTTTACCACCCGCGACCTTGCCGCCAGCCCATGAACGAGGAGGGGGTCAGGAACGGGAAATACGAAGTCTGCTTAGACTACCACATCCACAATTGTGCCGGTCCCTGCGTAGGAAAACAAAGCCGGGAGGACTACATGCGGTGTATCGGGGCTTGCCGCGAGATACTGAAGGGAAATACCGCCGAAGTGGCCCGCCGTATGAAAGAAGAGATGATGCAGCTGGCCGAAGAACTGCGCTTCGAAGAGGCCCAGATCATCAAAAAACAGTATGAACTGATCGAAAAGTTCCGCGCCCGCAGCGAGGTTGTCTCCCACCTGTTGCACAACATAGACGTCTTCAGCATAGAAAGCGAGGAGACCGTAGCCTACATCAACTATCTGCACATCACCAACGGCTGCGTCAACCAGGCCTTCACCTTCGAATACAAGAAAAAACTGGACGAGAACGACGCGGAACTGCTGGCCCTCGGCATCGTGGAGATGCGCGAGCGATACAAGAGCCTCTCGCGAGAAATCATCGTCCCGTTTCCCGTAGATCTGCCTGAGGGCTATGCCCAGCAGACCATTCCGCAAAAAGGAGAGAAAAAAAAGTTGCTGGACCTCTCCCGGCTGAACGTAAAACAGTACAAATTCGACCGCCTGAAACAGGCCGAGAAACTGAATCCCGAACAAAAGGCCGTGCGTCTGATGCGCGAAATCCAGAGCGATCTGGGCCTGAAAGAACTGCCCTACCGCATCGAACTGTTCGACAACTCCAACATCCAGGGCGAAGATGCCGTAGCCGCCTGTGTGGTCTTTGAGAAGCTGAAACCCTGCAAAAAGGAATACCGGAAATATAACATCCGAACCGTCACCGGACCCGACGACTACGCCTCCATGAAAGAGGTGGTACGCCGCCGCTACACCCGTCTGACAGAGGAAGGCCTGCCCCTGCCCGACCTCATCATCGCCGATGGCGGACAAGGGCAAATGGAGGTCATCCGCCAGGTCACGGAAGACGAGCTGTCCCTATCCGTCCCCATCGCCGGTCTGGCCAAAGACAGCCGCCACCGCACCCGCGAACTGCTCTTCGGTTTTCCGCCGGCCCGCGTAGGCATCAAACCCGACAGCCAGCTGTTCCGCCTGCTCACGCAGATGCAGGACGAGGTACACCGCTTCGCCATCACCTTCCACCGCGACAAACGCAGCAAACGGCAGACACGCTCCGTCCTCGACGACCTGCCCGGCGTAGGCGCCAAGACACGTGAAGTGCTGCTGAAGACTTTCGGCAGCGTGAAGCGGCTGAAAGAGGCCGGTGCAGCCGATCTGCAAAACCTGCTCGGCAAAGTACGCGGTCTGAAGCTGTACGAAATACTGCATCAAGACACAGACGGAAGAAAATAAATGCGTACTTTTGCACTACCGCCGGCCCCTGCCGGCCCGCAAAAGAACACTTTGTCAAGACACCATGAGAACCGTCATCCAGCGCGTCAGCCGCGCCTCCGTCACCATCCAAGGCACCGTCCACGCCACCATCGGCGAGGGCCTGCTCGTCCTGCTCGGCATAGAACCGTCTGATACAGAGGAGGATGTAGAATGGTTAGTCAAGAAGACCGCCCAACTGCGCATCTTCAACGACACACAGGGCATCATGAACCGCAGCCTCGTCGACACCGGAGGCAGCGCACTGGTTGTCAGCCAGTTCACGCTCTTTGCCTCCTATAAGAAAGGCAACCGTCCCTCCTACATCCGCGCAGCCGGCCACGACATTGCCGTGCCGCTCTACGAATCTTTCTGCCACCGGCTCTCCCTCGCGCTGGGCCGCCCTGTAGAAACAGGCGTTTTCGGAGCGGACATGCAAGTAGAGCTGCTCAACGACGGACCGGTGACCATCTGCATGGATTCCCATAATAAAGAATAAAAACAAGACATCCATCCCCCTCCTACTCCATCTGCAATGACCCTCAGCGAAGCACAACAAAGCGTAGACAACTGGATCCGCACCTACGGAGTCCGCTATTTCAGCGAACTCACCAACATGGCCTGCCTCACGGAAGAGGTGGGCGAACTGGCCCGCATCATGGCCCGCCGCTACGGAGACCAGTCGTTCAAAGCCGGCGAAAAAACCGACCTCGCCGATGAGATGGCCGACATCCTCTGGGTGCTGCTCTGTCTGGCCAACCAGACCGGTACCGACCTTACCGAAGCCTTCCGCCGCAATCTGGAAAAGAAAACCTGCCGCGACTCCACGCGGCATCTTCAAAACCCGAAACTCAAATCCTAAAAAACTATCATCCATGAGCGAGAATTGCCACTGTCACCCCCATCACCACGAGGACGAAGAGCGTCCCCACAGCAAGTACGAACAAGCCTTCGGCAAATTCAGCCCCGCACCGGACGATGCTGCCGTCCACAATGCCGTGACGCGCCTGCTCGAAGAGAAAAAAGCCGGTTATGACACTCCCGAAGTCAAAAAACAGCTCCTGGCGGCTGTCGAACTTACCACCCTCAAAGTCACCGACTCGCAGGAAAGCGTGCTGCGCTTCACGGAAAAGGTGAACCGCTTTGCCGACCAGCATCCCGACCTGCCGTCTTTAGCCACCATCTGCGTCTATCCCAACTTTGCCCGCATCGTCAGCGAGAGCCTCGAAGCCGACGGAGTGGAAGTGGCCTGCGTGAGTGGCGGATTCCCCTCTTCCCAGACGTTTCTGGAAGTAAAGACTACCGAAACCGCACTGGCCATACACGACGGAGCCACCGAGATTGACTGTGTCCTGAACGTGGGCAGTTTCCTCAGCGGCGACTACGAGACCTGTTCCGACGAGATATCCGAGATCAAGGCCGCCTGCTCGGGCCGCCCCCTCAAGGTTATCCTCGAAACCGGCGCCCTCACCACCTCCGACGCCATCAAACGCGCCTCCATCCTGTCCATCTATGCAGGTGCCGACTTCATAAAGACCTCTACGGGCAAAATAGAGCCCGCTGCAACGCCCGAAGCCGCCTTCGTGATGTGTCAGACCATCCGCGAATATTTCGAGCTTACAGGCACGCGCATCGGCTTCAAGGCCGCCGGCGGCATAAGCACCGTCAGCGATGCCCTCTCCTACTACACCATCGTGCGCGAACTGCTCGGGCCGGAATGGATCAGCGAAGGCCTCTTCCGCATCGGCACCAGCCGCTTAGCCAACCTCCTGGTCAGCGACATCATAGGCGAGGACTGCAAGCCCTTCTAAGGCCTGCCACACCTCATAAAAAGAATGATTGGCATCCGGAAGCACTGCTGCCTGCCGGAACCAATCATTTTTTACATGCCTTGTAAAAGTTTTTACAAGGCACGTAAATCTTTTTACAAGGCACGTAAAAACTTTTACAAGCAGGTGTAACAAAAGCGTAAAAAAGAACAACTCCTTCCGGCCCGTTACAGACCGGAAGGAGCGTTCCCGTTAAACAATAAAAAATTACAAAGCTCTTTCTACCACGAAATCCAGATAGTCCGACAAGGCCTGCCGCACCTCCGCGTCCCGGAAACCGGCTAACATCCCGAGGGCTTCATCGTGCCGTTCGCGCATCACGCGGCGCGCATAGTCAATGCCACCCTCGCGCTTGGTGAAGTCCACCAGACGTGCTATTTCCTTCTTCTCCGCCTCACCCTTCTTCACGCGGTCCGCCAGCTGCAACATCTCCGCGTCCGGGTTCCGGTCCAGCGCATAAATGGCCGGCAGTGTCAGTTTTCCCTCGGCCATATCGTTGCCCGTAGGCTTTCCGATGGCCGCATCCTCGAAATAATCGAAAATGTCGTCCCTTATCTGGAAACATACGCCCACTTCCTCGCCGAAGGCACGGGCCAACTCCGTAAAATCCGCACCCGCATCGGCCGAGAGCGCACCCAGCTGACCACAGGCGGCAAAAAGGGCCGCAGTCTTGTGGCGTATGATGCGAAAATAAGCCTCCTCCGTAGAGACGGCCTGCCGGATGTTCGCCAGTTGGAAAATTTCGCCCTCCGAGAGCGTTCCACCCAGCTGCGCGATGATGTCCACCATCTCCGGACGGTCTGTCAGCGCCGCCTGCCGCAATGACAGCGACAGCAGATAATCGCCTAAAAGAACAGCAATCTTGTTGCCGTATACCGCATTGGCACTCTCCTGTCCGCGCCGTTCGCCGCTCTCGTCCACCACGTCGTCATGAACAAGCGAGGCCGTATGCAGCAGCTCCAGCGCCACGGCCGCCCGCAGGCTGCACTCGCTGCAACCGCCGGCCTCGCGGGCCATGAGCAGCACCAGCAGCGGGCGCATCATCTTGCCTTTGCGGCCACGCACATGCGCCAACACTCCGCCCAGAAATTCATCCGGATGGGTCAACGTCCCGTCGAAGAGAAGCCTGTAGCGCTCCAAATCCGCCTCAACGGGCCGGAGTATGTCTGACAACTCGATCATTCGCTGTTTTTTTGGCTTACAAAAGTACTAATTATTCATCAAGGAACGGATTATTTTACGTAATTTTACCGATAAAAAGAACCCTGACATGCAAAAACTATACCTCCTCGATGCCTACGCGCTCATCTACCGCGCCTACTACGCGCTCATCCGTTCACCGCGCATCAATTCCAAAGGCTTCAACACCTCCGCCGTGTTCGGCTTTGTCAACACCCTCGACGAAGTGCTGCGCAAGGAACTCCCCGACTACATCGCCATCGCCTTCGATCCCGCCGGCCCGACATTCCGCCACAAGGCCTATCCCCAGTACAAGGCCCAGCGCGAGTCCACCCCCGAAGACATACGCCGTTCCGTCCCCGTCATCAAGGACATCATCCGCGCCTACGGCATCCCCATTCTGGAGGTGGAGGGCTTCGAGGCCGACGACGTCATCGGAACCGCCGCCCGTCTGGCCGCCGCTCAGGGAGTAGAGGTACGGATGTTCACCCCCGACAAGGACTACGCCCAGCTGGTGGCTCCCGGCATCCTGATGTGCCGCCCGGGCCATGGAAACTCGCCTGCCGAGATTCTCGGACCGGCCGAAGTCTGCGCCAAATACCAACTCGAACGGCCCGAACAGGTCATTGACCTGCTCGGACTCATGGGCGATGCCGCCGACAACATTCCGGGCTGTCCCGGCGTGGGCGAGAAGACCGCAGCCCGCCTCATCGCACAGTTCGGCTCCATCGAGAACCTGCTTGCCCGCACCACCGAACTGAAGGGCGCACTCAAAAAGAAGGTGGAGGACAATGCCGAGCAAATCCGCTTCTCGCGCTACCTTGCCACCATACGCACCGATGTCCCCATGGACTTTTCGTTAGAGACTCTCCGTCGCCCCGAACCCAATACCGCCGCGCTGCGAAAAATTTTCGAGCAGCTGGAGTTCCGCTCTTTCATCGAACGCCTGTTCCCCTCCCCCGCAGCAGGCCCTGTACAAGGCTCTCTCTTTGCGGAAAATACAACCGAGGGGAAAGAAATATCTTTCAAGGAAAATCTCAAAACACTGAAAGACGTACCCCACGAATATCATCTTATTGAGAACGAAGAGGAAGCAAAAAAACTATGTGATTTTTTATTGACAAACGAAACGGTAAGTCTGGACACAGAAACCACTTCCGTCGAAGCCATCCGCGCAAAACTGGTAGGTTTGAGCTTTGCCGTGTCCGGCGGACGGGCCTGGTACGTAGCTGTTCCACCTGAAGAATCCGAAGCGTTAAAAATCACAAACATCTTCAAGCCCTTCTACGAGGACCCTCGGATTCTGAAAGTGGGACAGAACCTGAAATACGATCTCACGGTCCTTGCCTCCTACGGCATCCGTCTCGCAGGCCCGATGTTCGACACCATGCTGGCCCACTATGTTGTGCAGCCCGAGTTGCGACACGGCATGGACTATCTGGCCGAGGTCTACCTGAAGTACCGCACCATCCACATCGAGGAACTGATAGGTCCCAAAGGCCGCGCGCAGCGCAACATGGCCGACCTCGCGCCCCGCGACATCCGCGACTATGCCTGCGAGGACGCCGACGTCACCCTCCGCCTCATGGAGCCGCTCACCGAGGAAATGCGTCTCCACAACGTGGAAAGCGTCTTCCGCGACATCGAGATGCCCCTTATGCCCGTACTGGCCCGCATGGAACGCAACGGGGTATGCCTCGACACCGAAGCCCTCGCCGCCACGGGCAGCCTCTTCACCCGCCGCATGGAACAGATCGAACAGGAAATCTATGCCCTCGCCGGCCATGAGTTCAACATCACGTCGCCCCGTCAGGTGGGCACGGTCCTCTTCGAGGAGCTACACCTCAGTGACAAGGCCCGCAAAACCAAGAGCGGACAATACTCCACGGGCGAGGAGGTGCTCGAAAGCCTGCGCCACAAACATCCCATAGCCGGCAAGATTCTGGACCACAGAGGACTGAAAAAGCTGACAGGAACCTACATCGAGGCCCTACCCCGCCTCGTCAACCCCGACACAGGCCACCTGCACACCTCCTTCAACCAGGCCGTCACCGCCACGGGCCGTCTCTCGTCCAGCAATCCTAACCTCCAGAACATCCCCGTGCGGGGCGATGACGGACGGGAAATACGCAAAGCCTTCGTCCCCGAACCGGGCTGCCTCTTCTTCTCGGCAGACTATTCGCAGATAGAACTGCGCATCATGGCCCACCTGAGCGGCGACGAAGCCATGATCCAGGACTTCCGCAACGGGCGTGACATCCATGCCGCCACGGCCGCGCGCATCTTCCGCAAACCCATCGAAGACATCAGCCGCGATGAACGGCGCAAGGCCAAAACGGCCAATTTCGGCATCATCTACGGCATCTCGGCCTTCGGACTGGCAGAACGCATGGAGGTGTCGCGCACCGAGGCCCGCGAACTCATCGACAGCTATTTCGCCACCTACCCGCGCATACGCGAATATATGGAGAAGAGCGTGGCCGACGCCCGCGAGAAAGGCTACATCGAAACGCAGTTCGGCCGCCGCCGTTATCTGCCGGACATCAACTCGCGCAATGCCGTGGTGCGAGGCTATGCGGAGCGCAATGCCGTCAACGCCCCCATTCAGGGCACAGCCGCCGACATCATCAAACTGGCCATGATCCGCATTGACCGCCGCTTCGAACAGGAGGGCATCCGCTCGAAAATGATTCTTCAGGTACACGACGAACTCAACTTCAGCGTCCTGCCGGAAGAGGAGCCGTCCGTCCGCCGCATTGTCATCGAGGAGATGGAAGCCGCCTTCTTCATGCAGGTACCCCTGCTGGCCGACTGCGGAACGGGCGCCAACTGGCTCGAAGCCCACTGACTACAACGCCTGCCGCACAGAACCGGGCGGCAGGCGAAAAAAATCCGCTGCGGGATTTGGGGCTCAATGATGTCGTAGAAACGGTTGTAACCCAGACTAAGTTCCTCACCAAAGCGTTTCCGACACGTCTGCCAGAATTTGCCGCCGCCAGCATGGCGTTTATACCCGTAGCCTGTAGCGATGATGACGACCAGCAACAGCAAGACATCACAGACGTGAAAACTCCCTCAGGCGAAACCAATTTCACCGAAGAGACCTACGCGGCCTACGCGGCCAAATACAACGTACAGGATCCGGACTTCGAGTTTGAGTCGTTCGAGTTTCTGGCCGACGGCACCTACATCCTCACACGCAGAGGCTACACCTCTTATGTGCGCAAAGCCGAGAAGCCCACTGTCGTCAACAGCAGAAAAGACATCGCCCGCCTGCTCCGCACACCGCGCAAGGCTACGCGCTCCACTGACAATTACTATTTCGTCTACGGAAACTATACCGTAGAAAGCGACGGAAGCTTCCGCCTTGATAACTATGGCAATGTTGTCATAAGTCCGGACGCCAGCATTATCCGCTTCACCAATAACGAGACTGGCATCACCAGCACGGTCGACGTTAACAAGGAACATAGTGCCTACACCGGCGGAAACACACAAAAGCTCTGCCGCACATGGACACTGAAATACGCTGAACTATGGGCCAGCTACAACGGGACGCAAACGGTACACTTCAAGTTCGACATGCAAACGGCAAAACTGATAGCCTTCGACATCAACAGCGCAATGCTTGAGCCGGGCATAAGCATCGAGGACGCAAAACAGGAAGTGATAGAAGAACTGATGAACAACAATAGCCCCCAGTCTGTCGTTTTCTCACCCAACGGCACCTACTTTGTCACCTACCCGAACGGATACTGTGAAAAGAGTTCATGGAAGTGGGGTAACGAAGCCAACGGCATCCTCTATTACGACTGGAGCGAGAACAACGATGACATCGAAGGCGAAGGCTATACCAGCGTCACCTTCAAGGACAAATACTCCTACATCAAGGAAGACTATACCGAAAATGAAGACGGAGACACCTACCGCGAGATCGGAGTGACAACCATGGAGGCCCGATAAGAATCCTGCCCTATGGACACACGGAAAAGCGCCATCCTGACGGGATGGCGCTTTTCCGTATGCGGATATGTCATTGATGCCGTCAGGCCTCGCGTACAGCCTCGCCAAGGGCACGTCCCAAAGCGTAGGCGCGCTCCAACGCTCCGGCATCGGGACCCTGCTTCCATTCCACGGAAGGAGCCACCGGCTCCATCTTCATCTTCTCGTTATAGGACTCGATGACCTTCACCGCCTGCGCGCTCCATGTGAAACCGCCGAAAGCAGCCAGTTTATGACCCGCCACGCTGCGGCCCGCCAGACGCTTCAGCAGATCCTCTACCACGGGGAAGAGACCGCCGTTATAAGTGGGTCCGCCTATGGCCAGCCCCTTATAGCGGAAGATGTCGGCCAGAACGAACGAGGGCTGTGAGACACTGAGATTGTGGACCACGATTTTCCGCACGCCCGCAGCAGCCGCACCTTCGGCCACCGCCTCGGCCATGCGCTGCGTGTTGCCGTACATCGAACCGTAGCATACCACTACGCCCTCGGCCGTCTCTCCGGCACTCATACGGCGGTAAGTTTCGACGGCACGCGCCGCCTCGGCCGTCCAGACCGGTCCGTGCGTGGAACAGATCATGCGAATGGGCAACGGGGACAGCTTTTTCAGGGCCGTCTGTACGGGAGCACAGAACTTTCCGAGAATAGCAGCGAAATAACGTTCCATCTCGGGCCAGTAGACGGACGTGTCCATCTGCGTGTCAAGCACCGCGCCGTTCAGCGCACCGAAACAACCGAAGGCATCGCCCGAGAAGAGAATGCCGCGGTCGGCATCGAACGTCACCATCGTCTCGGGCCAGTGGAGCATCGGGGCCAGATAGAACGTCAACTCCGTCCGACCCAGCGACAGCACATCGCCGTCCTTCACCTCCACGCCGCCCTCTGCGTCCTCACCGTAGAAACCGCTCACCATGCCGAACGTCCGGGCATTGCCCACAAGACGAATGTCCGGATAGTATTTACGGATGAGCGAGATGGCACCCGAGTGGTCCGGCTCCATGTGGTTGATGACGAGGTAGTCAATGGGACGCCCGCCGATGACATTCCGGATCTTTTCCAGATATTCGGCAAAGAAAGCCACGTCCACGGTGTCGATCAAGGCCACTTTCTCGTCCACCACAAGATAGGAATTGTAGGACACGCCCGACGGAAGGGCCCACAGGCCTTCAAAACGATACTTCACACGGTCGTTCACACCCACGTAATATACTTTATCGGTAATCTGCTGCATCATGTTGCTGTCAATTTTAGGGGATATAATATCAAGTGCAAATTTAAAGATAAATCCCGATTAATCTCTAAATTTGCACCCCGAAACAAAAATCTTACCGTCATGGACTACCTTCATATCGTAACACAGATGCTGATGCTCTTCGGGGTTGTGCTGACCGGATTCGCCGCCACGCGCCGCGGCCTGTGGGATCCCGCCCTGAACCGCAAGATGTCCGTATTCGTGCTCAACGTGTCAGCTCCCTGTCTGATCCTGTCCTCCGTCATGGGCGAAGGCCTCGTCTTCGAGCCGGAAGAGATCATGCAGCTGATGCTGGTCTCCGTGCTCAACCACGCGCTGCTCATCGGTGGTGCCTACTTCTTTTCGGGACTGCGCCCCATGGGTGCGGAACGGCGCGGCCTGCTGCGCTTCATGCTCACCTTCGGCAACGTCACCTTCATCGGCTTTCCGGTGGTCTGCGCCATCTTCGGCCCACGGTCCGTGTTCTACGCTTCGGTGCTCACCATTCCCTTCAACGTGCTCATTTTCACGGTAGGCATCATTTTCGTCACCGGCTCGGGCCGCCTGCGTGAGGCTTTCCGCCCGCGCCTGCTTTTCTCACCCTGCGTGGTGGCCGCCCTCGCGGCCGTGGTGATCGCCCTCTTCAAGTGGCAGCCGCCGGCTCCCGTGGCCGGCTGGTTCCATCTGGTGGGCGACATGACCGTCCCCTCGGCCCTGCTCATCATCGGCTCCACCCTGAACGGCATACCCATACGCGATGTGCTGTCGGGCCGTTTCGTCTACACGATGGCCGCCATCCGCCTGTTGCTCATGCCCCTGATCATCCTGACGGTGTTCCGCCTGCTCGGACTGGACAGCTTCGTGACCAACGTCGCCGTCATGCTGAGTGCCATGCCCGTAGGCGTGAACGGCGTGATGTTCTGTCTGCAATACGGCCGCGACGAACGGCTGATGGCGCAAGGCATTTTCCTCACCACCCTGCTCTCGGTCGTGACTATCCCGCTCATCGCGCTGGCGCTCTGCTAAAGATTGGCGAAGGCCAAAAAACAAGGGATTGCTATTGGTCAATTCGATTCTAAACGCTATATTCGCACGGAAAACTGAAACCTTAGCAAACTTATGGAAACACTCTCACATCTTTCAGAAATTCTCGCCACTCCCGAGGCGCAGGCGACCGTCACCGTGGTCACCTTCGTCCTCACGGCCGTGGCTTTCGTCATCGGCAAGATCCGCTCCGACATCGTGGCCCTCTGCTCCATGGCCACCCTGCTTGTATTCAACGTGCTCACACCTTCCGAGGCGCTGGCCGGATTCTCGAACAGCGCTGTGGTGATGATGATCGGACTCTTCATCGTGGGCGGCGCCGTCTTCCAGACGGGACTGGCCAAAATCATCAGCGGAAAACTGCTCCGGCTGGCCGGCAACAGCGAACTGAAACTCTTCTTCCTCGTGGTGACGGTGACCGCCGTCGTGGCCGGCTTCGTGAGCAACACCGGCACCGTGGCCCTGCTGCTCCCCATCATTCTGGCCATGGCCAAAACGGCCGGCACCAGCCCCTCCAAACTGATGATGCCGCTGGCCTTCGCCAGCAGCATGGGCGGCATCCTGACCCTTATCGGCACCCCGCCCAACCTCATCGTTGACGGCTACCTGCGCGACAACGGGCTGCCGGGCTTCGGCTTCTTCGATTTCCTGCCCATCGGCCTCATCTGTCTGGCCACGGGACTGCTGCTACTTTATCCTCTGTGTCGCCTCTTCCTCTCCCAGAAAGGGCGCGAACAGACCGACAGCGCTGACAACAAGTCGCTGGGCGAACTGCTGCACGAATACCACATCAGCGACTGCGTGTTCCGCCTCAACCTGCGGGGCCGCTCCCTGCTGTCCGGCCGCACGGTGGGCGAGCTGGAAATCCGTTCGCGCTACGGCCTCACGCTGCTTGAAGTGCGGCGCGAGAGCAAATCCATCTGGGGCAATGTCATCCAGGAGACCGCCCTGCCGGGCACTATCCTGCAAGACGGCGATACTCTCTACGTGCTGGGACACCGCGAACAGGCCCTGCGATTTGCGGACATCTTCAACCTCACCTTCCACGAAGACGAGGAACGCAACGGACAAAGCAAACTGGACTTCTACGAGATAGGCCTGTCCGAAGTGCTCATCACGCCCGAATCGGCTCTCATCAACCGCCCGCTGCGCGCCGCCAACTTCCGCGAGCGCTTCGGCCTGAACATCCTGGCAGTGAAACGCAACGGACGCTACATCTTCGACGAAATCATGGACGGAGCTGTCAAAGCCGGCGACATGGTACTGGTACACGGGGCGTGGAAAGGCATCGAGAGCCTTGCCAAGAAATGCCGCGAATGGATCGTCATAGGCAGCCCGGCCGAGGAGGCGGAACTGGTCACCCTGAACCACAAGGCTCCGCTGGCCGCCGCCATCATGGCCGTCATGGTGCTGGCCATGGTCTTTGCGGACCAGATCGGCGTGAAGCCCGTGGCCGCCGTCATCATTGCCGGCCTGCTCATGGTGCTGACCAAATGCGTGCGCAGCGTGGACGGAGCCTACAAAATGATAGGCTGGGAAAGCATCGTGCTCATCGCCGCCATGATGCCCATGTCGACAGCACTCTCGAAGACAGGCATCTCGGCCTGGATAGCCACCAGTCTGGTAGGCACGCTCCACGCCTACGGACCCATCGCCGCCATGGCCGGAGTCTATGTAGTGACCTCGCTGCTCTCCACCTTCATCAGCAATTCCGCCACCGCCATCCTCGTGGCTCCCATCGCCTGGGCCGCTGCCGAACAGCTCGGCGTCTCCCCCACTCCCTTCATGATGGCCGCCGCCGTGGCCGCAAGCGCCTGCTTTGCCGCTCCCATCTCCACTCCGCCCAACGCGATGGTGATGAATGCCGGCCACTATACGTTCATGGACTACGTAAAGGTGGGCGTACCGCTTCAGGTCATCATGGGCATCGTCGCCATTCTCACGATTCCGCTCTTCTTCCCGTTCTGAAACCTCTTCACACAAATTCCCCGAAGTGGCCCTCCTGTCTGCTGGAGCCACTTCGGGGAATTCTTCCAATCATTTCCTGCTTATTCGGAAATTGAACGGGAACGGGCCTTCTCCACTCCCTTCAAAGCTGGCCGCTCTCCACGAGCCTCACCACCTGTTCCGTCTGGTTGTCTTCTCCCTCGGGATCATAGCGCTTGTTCAAGCTCTGTCCGAAACAGAAGGCCATGGTCTGATAGACATTGGCCTTGAAGGAACCGACAAAGGCCTTGGCGATGTTGTAGCCCGTCAGGTTGCACTCGCGGTCAATCAGCTTCACGAGCAACCGGCCCTGCGACCGCGACATCTTCTTCAACATCGGGGTGTAGGTCCGTTTCAGTTCGGCTTCGACGGCGCGCACGTGTTCGGCACGTGCCTTCTTGTCGGGCAGGGCACGCATCTGCTCGTAGGTCTCGATGATGGTATAGCGGGCCAGCTTGGCCAGCGGAAGCACCTTCTTCACATTCGCCACCAGACGGTTGTACTGCCGCAATTCCCTGTCGTTGCGGAACTGCCGGACAGGGTATTTGTGGAGCACGGGAAACGTGACATGCGGAATGCTGTCGCCGCGATAGGAAGCCTTGCCCACCCGCAGATAAAGAGGCGTGGCGGGCGGAGGCTCCTCGCCGGAAACGTCCTGTGCGGCAAGGCCGGAGGGAAGCACAGAGCAGAGCAGGGATAATATGAACAGACGTCTAAGTTCCATACGGGAGCGAAATTAGCAAGAAATTCCGAGACACCGCGTTATTATTCCTTAATTGGCCGGATGTGTTCAAAAAAATAATTTCCTTTGTAAGTACCAATCCCCCGCCCCGCACGGCGCAAACAAGTCCTGCAACGGCTGAGGGAGATCACGAAAACACTGCCTATCATGGGAAGAAAAGAAGAAAAGAAAAGCCGCTCGCGGCTCACCAAAAAAGACATCCGGCAACTGCTACTCGACCTTTTTGAGAAAAATGCGGACCGCGAGTTCGACATCAAGGAGATATTCCGCCTCGCCAATGCCCCGAACCATCCTGCCAAAATGCTCACGCTTGATGTGCTCGGCGAACTGGTACAGGATGACTATCTGACAACGGACGGCCACGGGCGCTACCGCAGCACCGTACGCTCGCAGGTGATGGAAGGGACGTTCCGCCGCAAAGGGAACGGACACAACTCCTTTGTGCCCGACGACGGCGGCAAGAGCATTCTGGTATGCGAACGCAACTCACGCCACGCGATGGACGGCGACAGGGTGCGCGTCACAATGCTGGCCCGGCGGTCGGGACATACACGCGAGGCGCAGGTAACGGAAATACTGCAACGCGCCAAAGACACCTTCGTGGGCTGCCTGCAAGTGGAGAAAGGCTACGGTTTCCTCGTGACCGAGAACCGCTCGCTGGCCACGGACATCTTCATCCCGCGCGACAAACTGAAGGGCGGACGCACAGGCGACAAGGCCGTAGTGCAGATCACGGAATGGCCCGAACGCTCGAAAAGCCCCGTGGGGCGCGTTGTCGACATCCTGGGACGGCAGGGCGAGAACGACGCGGAGATGCATGCCATCCTGGCCGAGTTCGGACTGCCCTACTCCTATCCCAAAAACGTGGAGCAGGCCGCCGGGAAACTGAGCGCGGACATCAGTCCCGAAGAGATCGCACGGCGCGAGGACTTCCGCGAAATCACCACCTTCACCATCGACCCCCATGACGCCAAGGACTTTGACGACGCCCTCTCCATCCGGTCGGCCGGAAAGGGACTGTGGGAAGTGGGTGTGCACATCGCCGATGTGTCCCACTATGTGCATGAGGGCGACATCATTGACCGCGAGGCCGAGAAACGCGCCACAAGCGTCTACCTCGTGGACCGCACCATCCCCATGCTGCCCGAACGGCTGTGCAACTTCATCTGCTCCCTGCGGCCCGACGAGGAAAAACTGGCCTACTCGGCCATTTTCCGCATCACCGAAAGCGGCGAGATTCAGGACTGGCACCTGGCCCATACCGTCATCCGCTCGGACCGGCGGTTCAGCTACGAGGAGGTGCAGCACATCCTTGAACGCAACGGCGAGGCCTCGGACGAGGATCTGCACCAGCCCGGCGAGCACCCCGAACCGCTGCCGGCCGGCACACCGCCCGAGGGTGAGTATGCCGCCGAACTGATCTGTCTGAACCGGCTGGCGAAACTGCTGCGCGCAAAACGTTTCCGCAACGGCTCCATCGGTTTTGACCGTGCCGAGGTGCGCTTCGAAATCGACGAGAAGGGACGACCCGTCTCGACCTACGTGAAGGTGGCGAAGGACGCGAACAAACTGATCGAGGAATTCATGCTGCTGGCCAACCGCTACGTGGCGGAGATGATAGGCCGCGTGCCGAAGGGAAAGAAGGCCAAAGTGCTGCCCTATCGCGTACACGACGTGCCCGACCCCGAGAAACTCGAAAAACTGAATGCCTTCGTGGCCCGCTTCGGCTACAAGCTGCGCACCGAAGGGACAAAGACGGAGGTGTCGAAAAGCCTGAACCACCTGCTCTCCGACGTGAAGGGAAAGAAAGAGGAGAACATGGTGGAGATGGTGGCGCTCAGAGCCATGATGAAGGCCCGCTACAGCGTGAAGAACATCGGGCACTACGGACTGATGTTCCCCTACTACACGCACTTCACTTCGCCCATACGCCGCTATCCCGACACCCTGGTCCACCGTCTGCTCACACGCTATGCCGAGGGCGGCCGCTCGGCCAGCGCCGTGAAATACGAGGAACTGTGCGAACATGCCTCGGCCATGGAGCAGCTTGCCACCAACGCCGAACGCGCCAGCATCAAGTACAAGCAAGTGGAGTTCATGGGCCAGCGCCTGGGACAGGAATTCGAAGGAACCATCTCGGGCGTGACAGAGTTCGGTATCTACGTGGAGATCAACGAGAACAAATGCGAAGGCATGGTGCCCCTGCGCGACCTATTAGACGACTACTATGAGTTTGACGAGCGCAACTATTGTCTCGTGGGCCGCCGCTACCGCAAGCGCTACTCGCTGGGCGACCAGGTGACCGTCCGCGTGGAGCGTGCCAATCTGGAACGCAAACAGCTGGACTTCGCGCTGGTGGGCGAGGAAAAACCGGAGAGAAAAACCGAACATGAGGAAAAAGCAGGAAAGAAGAAAAGCAGGAAAAAATCAAGAAGAAAGTAAAAAACACAGCGCGGGCCGGCATTCTCTGACAAGTGCCGGCCCGCGCTGTGTTTCCGGAAGAAGACGTAAGGAGACGGTGCGCTTTACGGCTTTTCCACCACAGGGTCCCCTTCCCCGGAGACGGTTTCGTTGATCCAGTGCGTCAGGCTGACCTCGAAGAAAGTCTCCGTCTCCTTCAGAACTCCCACAGGCATGCGCGGTGCCGGAACACCGCTGCCCAGCCTTACGGCCGAAAGCTCTTCCCACGCCTCATCCCACAGACCGCTGTCGATAAAGGCCTGCAACGTCTGCTGCCCGCCCTCGACCAACAAGGACTGTACCCCGCGCCGGTGGAGCGAGGAGAGCATGGTATCAATGTCGGCAAAGGCCTCGAAGCCGGCCGGCAGCTCGCCCTCGGCCACACGCCCCAAAACGATACGCAGGGGCGAGGAACCGGCCCAATGGCGCACCGTGAGCGAGGGACGGTCCAGCCGAAGCGTGGCATGCCCCACCAGTATCGCACCGTGGAGCGAACGCAGACGATGGACACGCATCAGGCTGTGGGACGTAGAGAGGCGGGCAGGCGGCTCCTGGCCGTCCGCCTCGCGCCAGCGGTCAATGAAGCCGTCGGCCGAAGCCGCCCACTTGAGCGTGACAAAAGGACGGCGGAACAGATGGAACGTAAAAAAACGGCGATTCAGCGCACGGCACTCGTTCTCCAGCACGCCGACAGTCACCTCAATGCCGGCCTCACGCAGCATCCTGACGCCCCGCCCGCTCACTTTGGCAAAAGGATCGAGACAGCCCACCACCACACGTGGAATGCCGGTACGGATGATCAGCTCGGCACAGGGCGGTGTGCGGCCGTAATGCGAGCAAGGCTCCAGACTTACATAAAGCGTACTCCGGGAAAGCAGCCCGCGGTCGGCGGGACGCACCGAGTTCAGGGCGTTCACCTCAGCGTGAGCCTTTCCGCAACAGACATGGAAGCCCTCGCCGATGATGCGCCCGTCGCAGACAATGACAGCCCCCACCATCGGATTGGGCGGAGCACCGGTCTCACCGCAGGCAGCCAGTTGCAGACAACGGCGCATCCACTTTTCATTTTGTTCCATCATACAGATTCGATCGGAATTTCGTATTTTTGCAGGCAGGACCAGCCCGTCCCCGCATTCTTTTCATCCAAATAAGACTCCGGCAACATGTCTCCCCTCTTCCAGTACCTCCGTTCAGAACTCTCCGCCGCTTTCGAGGCGCGGGAAGCCCGCGCGCTGGCGTTCGTCATCCTTGAAGACGGATTCGGGATCTCCGCCACCGATGTCTATGCCGGCAAAGTTAGGCATTTTTCCGAAGAAGAACGGCAACGGCTGGCCTTTATCTTGCAGCGGACACTCGCAGGCGAACCGGTACAGTATGTACTGGGACGGGCCGAATTTGACGGCCGCACCTTCGAGGTGAACCCTGCGGTGCTCATCCCCCGCCCCGAGACCGAGGAGCTGGTGGCCTGGGTGGCGGCCGATGCCGCCTCAACCGCCGGAAAGATACACCTGCTCGACGCAGGCACCGGCAGCGGCTGCATAGCTGTAAGTCTGGCCCTGCGCCTGCCTGGAGTCCGGACAGAAGCCTGGGACCTCTCGCCCGAAGCATTAGAGACGGCACGGCGCAATGCCGGACGCCACGGAGCAGACGTAGACTTCCGGCTCAACGACATCCTGCATCCCGAGGGCGAGAGCCTCTTCGACATCATCGTGAGCAACCCGCCCTACGTATGCCGCAGCGAACGGACGGACATGGAGCCCCAGGTACTGCTGCACGAACCGGAGACCGCCCTGTTCGTCCCCGACGAAGACCCTCTCCTGTTCTACCGCGCACTGGCGGCGCTGGCCCGCCGCCGGCTCCGCACGGGAGGAGCCGTCTACATGGAACTGAACCGCCATTTCGGGCACGAGACGCAGGATTTGTTCCGCCGCGAAGGATTCGGACAGACGGAACTGCGGCGTGACCTTTTCGGCAACGAGCGGATGCTGAAAGCCGTCAAAGACTGAGTTCCGGACATTTACCTTTTTTTTTCCGCCAGGAACCCGCCTCTTTTTCTTAAAAAACACTATATTTGCAAGTGCGCTGAAACAGCCGCTCATTTTTTATCATCTCTAAATTTCAAGATCTATGATTGAGACTCCCTTCATCCCCTTAGCGATAGCCGTCGGCGTGATCGTACTGCTGTCCGTGTTCTTCTATTTCGTACCCTTCTTCCTTTGGCTGTCGGCCAAAGTGTCGGGAGTACACATCTCGCTCATGCAGCTCTTCCTGATGCGCATCCGCAACGTGCCGCCCGGTATCATCGTGCCTTCGCTCATCGAGGCCCATAAGGCGGGACTCCGCAACATCACCCGCGACAACCTTGAAGCCCACTACATGACAGGCGGACACGTGCAGCGCGTGGTACACGCCCTGGTGTCGGCCTCGAAAGCCAACATCGACCTCCCCTTTGAGAAAGCCACGGCCATCGACCTGGCCGGCCGCGATGTGTTTGAGGCCGTACAGACCAGCGTCAACCCCAAAGTGATAGACACTCCGCCCGTGGCCGCCGTGGCCAAGAACGGCATCCAGCTCATCGCCAAAGCCCGCGTGACGGTACGCGCCAACATACACCAGCTGGTGGGCGGAGCCGGCGAGGACACCATTCTGGCCCGTGTGGGAGAAGGCATCGTCTCGAGCATCGGATCGGCCGACTCGCACGAACAGGTGCTCGAAAACCCGGACAGCATCTCCAAACTCGTGCTGCGGAAAGGACTGGATGCCGGTACGGCCTTTGAGATCCTCTCCATTGACATCGCCGACATCGATGTGGGCAAGAACATCGGCGCCACCCTACAGATGGACCAGGCCAACGCCGACAAAAACATCGCACAGGCCAAAGCCGAGGAACGCCGCGCCATGGCCGTCGCCACGGAACAGGAAATGAAAGCCCGCGCCCAGGAGGCCCGCGCCGAGGTGATCCAAGCGGAAGCGGAAGTGCCCAAAGCACTGGCACACGCCCTGCGCGAAGGAAACATGGGGTTCATGGACTACTACAAGCTGGAAAACCTGAAGGGCGATACCGCCATGCGCGAGAACTTCTCGAAACTCGGGAAAAACGACATCACGGAAATCATCAAATAATATCCAATCAACAAATAACAACTAACCAAAAAAATCAAGCCCATGAAGAAGATTTCTTACTTCCTGTCGCTGTTCCTTGCCCTGACAGGCACGGTGGCAGCAACAGCACAAGAAAACAGCATCTCCGTCACAGAGGTCACGGAAGCTCCGGCCGATGGCTTTTACGTCATCCATTCGGCCTGTTCTTCCGGCAACGGCTATCTGTACACCGATGCCAATCTGACCGAACGCCCGTTCCGCACCGACGGCACCGTTGACCTGAGCACCCAGGTCAATGCCAACGACACCAAGTACATCTGGCAGTTGACCAACAACGCCGAGGACGGAACATTCACGCTGACCCACTACCAGACAAAAAAGGCTATTCCAGCCGATGCCGAAAGAAACAAGAACATGTCCGGCACGGGAGCCGCCAGCCTCAAACTGGAAACGGCCGAAGGCGCCACGGACGGAAACTGGTTTGTCTATCAGACCAACTACACCAACGGCGGGAACAAGATGTACGTCCACGCCAACAAAGCCAGTGACATCGACGCCAACTGGAGCTATTGGGACGACGCATCCGTCACGGGAACCTCTGTCCGCCTGAAACTGTACAAACTGGACAGCGAGCCAGCAGAACTGCCGGAGCCCGCAGAACCGGCCCTGCCCTTCGTCACGACAACCGTCACCGACGGAGCCTTTGCACCGGGCACCATCTGGTACACGCTGAAGATCGGCCAGAACGGCCTGTTCCTCTCGGACAACTCCGGTGCCGACTATATCGCACTCAACAAGACACGCACCTCTTTCGAGGATGCCGACCTGTGGTGCTTCACCGGCAACCGGGAAGAAGGCTTCTCCATCTATAACAAAGCCGCCGGCGCCACCAAGCGTCTGGCTTCGCCCGTAACCATGACCGGCAACACCGGCGGCGAGGCCTACGTCATCCTGAAAGAAGAAGGCGACGACACGTACAACTATCTCTGGAGCCTCTCGAGTTCTTCCAATCTCGAAGATACCGAATCCTACTACATCGCGCAGTACGGAACCACCTACAAGATGAACAACCGACAGGGCAAACTGGCCTTCTGGACCACCGGACAGGACGCCGGCTCGTCCGTAGTCATCAGCTTCGCCGAAGTAACCGCCGATGTGAACACCTCCACCGGAACCTTCACTGCCAGCAATCCCACAAAAACATGGCACGCCGTATGGTCCAGTTCCCAATTGGAAGGCTTCACCCTCGGCACCGGTGTGAACAACATGACCACCGAAGGCGAAAACATTGCCGGATACACCGGCCTGAGCGGAGCGTCCACCTACACGCTGACCGCCCCCGCCGGATACAGCATTGCCGGATACAGCTTCGACTTTGCCAACACCAATGCCGATGCCAGCTATGCGCTCACGCTGAACGTGGACGGCAAAAACTACACCTCGTCCACCGAGACACAACACGTCAGTGTGGAAGGTCTGACGGAACGCATCGCCACCTTCTCGCAGACAGGTGCCAACAAAGGTCTGACTTTCACGAACTTCTCCGTTACCGTCCGCCCCAGCATGGAAGCCGAGGAACCTTCCTTCGAAATATTCCCCTGCGCCGGCAGCGAGGTGCCCTACCGCATTCCCGCCATCGCCACAGCCAGCAACGGTGACATCATCGCCGTGGCCGACTACCGCCACAGCCGTGCGGACATCGGCATGGCCAACAACGGACGCATTGACCTGCACGGACGCATCAGCAAGGACAACGGACAGACCTGGAGTGACATCTTCACCATCGTAGAAGGCAAAGGTGCAGCCTCGCCCGACTTCATGCACGTAGGCTTCGGCGATCCCTGCATCGTGGCCGACCGCGAAAGCAACCGCGTCCTCGTCATGAGTTGCGCCGGAAACGTATCCTTCCCCGGCGGAAGCCGCGACAAACACCAGAACATCGCCCGCTTCTACAGCGAAGACAACGGACAGACCTGGAGCGAGCCCGTAGACATCGCCGAAAGCATCTACGCGCAATTCGACGAAAGCCCCTTCGGACCTGTCAAGGCCATGTTCATCGGATCCGGAAAAATCTCGCAGAGCAAGACCATCAAGATAGGCGACTACTACCGTCTGTACTGCGCCGTACTGATGCGTCAGGCCAGTGGTCCCAACGTGAACTTCGTTCTCTATTCCGATGACTTCGGCGGAAGCTGGACGGTACTCGGAGGCACCGACGTCTCCCCGATTCCCAGCGGCGGTGACGAACCCAAAGCCGAGGAACTGCCCGACGGATCGGTCATCATCAGCTCTCGCGCACAAGGCCGTCTCTTCAACATCTTCAACTACACCGACATCGAGAAGGGTGAAGGTTTCTGGGGCAACATGACACAGTCGCTCGCCAGCGCCAACAACGGCATCTGCGCACAGGGCGGCAACCCCACGAACGGCGAAATCATGATCGTGCCCGCCGTACGCAAGGAAGACAATACGCCTGTCTACATTGCCCTGCAATCCGTGCCTTTCGGTCCGAACCGCGCCAACGTGGGCATCTACTACAAAGAACTGGAAAGCTTTACCGACTTCTCCTCGGCCGAGAACTTCGCCAAAGACTGGGACGGCCGTCACCAGTCCACCAAACTCGGCTCCGCCTACTCCACCATGACGTGGCAGAGCAACAACACACTGGGCTTCGTCTACGAGGAAGACCTGTACAGCTGTAGCGGCGGATATACCATCACCTACAAGAACTACTCGCTGGAACAGATCACCGACAGCGCCTATACTTACAATGCCGAAGGCATCGACGCACAGGCGTTCATCCAGCCCGGCGTGAAGGAAAAGGCTGAGGCCATTGCCGCCAAGACCGGTCCTTACGTGGGCATGCTCACCGAAGACGGTTCCGCCGAAATCAACGCCGCCTACGCCGCCTACGCCGAAGCCCCCTCCACAGCCACATACGTGACGCTGAACGCCACCATCGGCAGTGCCGACAGAGTTGAGATCGAAGACCAGAAAGTCTACCGCCTGCGCAACTACGGCCGCGCCGGCGACAAGTACCTCAAGGCCCTCTCCGACAACCTCACAGTGGCTACACTGGACGAGGATAATCAGGATCTCCTCTTCGGATTCGCCGCCAACGGGGACGGAACCTGGAAGATCGTGAACGAGTCACAGAATATCTACATCGGCGCTACCGGAGAGAACGAGACACGCATCCCCGTAACCGGCAACGAAGCCGAAGCCGCCCCCTACCGCGTGCGGTCCACCGACGATGGCCTGAGCGCCCTCCTTTGCCAGACTCCCGTCAATAACCCCGCTATCCATCTGGCCGGCGACATGACGCGTTTGGTTCCCTGGATGGCAGCCTCACCCGCAGCCAACGGTGCCTCCTTCTGGTACATCGAACCCACCGACATGACCCTGACGGACATTGAGAACATCACGGCCGGCAGCCATGTCAAGGAAACCAGGTTCTACGACCTCAGCGGCCGCCGCGTACTCTCGCCCGTCAAAGGCAACATCTACGTGACGGACGACCGCCGCAAGGTTCTCGTCAAATAACACAAGGACGACACCTTCCCCACTTACCAAGGCTCCGCCCCGAAAGGCGCGGAGCCTTTTTTGCGGCCTCACCTTTCACGGCCGGAACAAAGACGGAAATACCCTCATTCACATTATTTTGCCCGCCGTTCACATTTTATAAAACTGACGATAATCTCCATTCCAAAGAAATACCATATTTTTGCAGCGGTTACACATTTAAAACTTACACGAGATGAAAAAAATGATCATTCTGGCCGCCGCTGTAGCGACCCTGACCCTCGTCGCTTCCTGCGGCGCAAAAAAAAGAAATCCGGCCGAACAGCACGAAAAGGCCGCCAAAGCCTTCACCGACTCCCTCCAGGACCGATTGGACAGGAATGACGCCAACGCCCTACAGGAAGTGACGGAACGGGCACAGGCACGTTTCGAAGAAATCCGTAGCAAAGGCGACACCCTTGAAATCCGTATCTTCACCGAGACCTTCGGCGATTTTCTGGACCGTAACAGCGACAAGATCGCCGACACCCCCCAGCCTTCCGCCCTCGACAAGATAAAAGGCAAGGCCGAAAGGGTAGAAGAACGTACAGAGGAAGCGGCCAAAGACCTCAAAAAGGACACGGAAACAGTTTTGGACAAGGCTAAGGACAAAACCCAAAAGGCCACCGAAGACATCAAGGAAAAAGCGGCCGAGACCAAGGAAAAGGCTGCCGAAAAGATTGACGCCGCCAAGGAGAAAGTGGAAAGCGGCGTGAAGAAAGCCGACCGCAAGCTGGACGAGGCCGCCGAAAAGGCCCGCCAAAAATTAAATCTCTGATTCCGGTTCCAGGAAGATCCTGTGCCGGACCGGTCTTCCGGATCTGCCCCCAAAAAAGGACCTTCAGCGTTTCACGTTTGGCGTCGATAAGCCTGAAGGGCTTTTCGGACCGAATGCAAACGAAGGTTAATTAACATTTGCTTTTCAACCGCCGATGTAGTATATTTGCATCAGCAAAGTAGAACAACCCTGAAAAGCCGCCTATCGGGCGGCTTTTTTCGGCGCTTAACGTGAAAAAAACATCCTATGTTGTTGAAAAAAGGTCCTATCTTGTTCAAAAAAGATACTATGTTTTTCAAAAAAGGTCCGTTCCCGTTCGTTTTCCGAAAAACCTTCAGGTTAAACTTTGGAGAGGGATATTAAAATTCGTAAATAATATTTTTTTGAAAATTTCTTTGCCACAGTCTTTGCAGGAAGGAATTTTCCGGATCTGCGGCAGCCATTCCGAAAGACGGAAAGCATGCAAAAAAAATACCGTCCGGCAATCTTCCCCGTGTCAGGGGCATCGCCGGACGGCATTCCTTTTGTCCCGGAAAGCGCCTTTCTCAGGCTTTGCCTTCTTTGAAGGCGGCCTCCTCGGCGGCACGGATAATATCCTCGCGGCCGCTGTCTTCGACATTTGGGGCTTCCGGCATGGGGGCAGCCTCTCCTTCGGGCTTCGGAGACCGCCTGCGGCGCGGTTTACAGCCGTTCTCAGGGTTTGTTCCGGTCGCGGCAGCCGTTGGTACCTCTGCGGCACTTTTCTTCGACTGACGGGCGCGTTTTCTCTTCGGCTCCTCCTGCTCTATGCCGGCGGCCGCTGTCTCTTCGGCAGCCTTGCGGGCCTCGGGTCTCCGGCGGGCGTGGCGCGAATCGCCCGCGTCGCGTTTTTTCTTTTCCACGGCCTTCTCTTCCGTCTCTTCAATGACGGGCGGGACGGAGAACTCGGAAGCCTCCATCGCCGTACGCTTCTCCTTGGCGCTCCGGATGCGGCTGCCGAACTGCGGTTCGCGGCGCAACCTGGCAAGGGTTTCTTTGGCCGCCTGCTGCTGGCTTTCCTTCTTGGAATAGCCTGTTCCCTCGCCTGCCTTCAGTCCTTCGATGAACACCACGCTGCGGAACACGGGATTGCTGTTGTCGATATTCTCTGCGTCGTCAAGGGTAAATTCCATTTGCAGGCGGTTCTTCTGGCTCCATTCCAGCAGCTTGCTCTTGAAGTTCACCTCTTTCCGGGCCACGCGGTCAATATCGAGCAGACTGCCGATGATGCGTTTTCCCACGAACCACTGGCAGTACTTGTACCCGCGGTCCAGATAGACGGCGCCGACAAGAGCCTCGAAGGCGTTTCCGCCTATGTAGCTGTTGTGAGCCTTGGTATTGGTGTTCACACGTATGAGCTTGTCCAGTCCCAGCTCCTCGGCCAGCTTGTTCAGGGAAGCACGCTGCACGATCTTGCTGCGCGTGTTCGTGAGAAATCCCTCCCGCTTGCGTTCGTAGCGGTGGAACACGATGTCGCTCACCACCGCCTCCAGCACCGCATCGCCCAGAAACTCCAGCCGCTCGTTGTTCAACGGACGGCTGTTCTCTTCCTTCCGGAAGGCCACCGACTTATGGGACAGCGCTATGCGGTACAAATCGAGCTGATGGGGATAGAAGCCCAGAATTTCATAGAGGGAGGCGACCAGCTCTTTGTCCTTGCGGAAAAAGAACCTCGCCTTGTCAATGAGATTTGCAATCATGATATAATGTGTGTGTGACAAACACAACTGAAAGTTAATAGCCGCCACCACCCTGTGCAGACATTGCGTCCTGCCTGGAATGCCGGACCGGCTGTTAACTTTCAGTCCTTACTTGTTTCTGTTTTTCCCGTATGCGGACAACCGGGAATCAGTCCACATATTTCTTTACAATGCAGCAGGCGTTGTGTCCGCCGAATCCGAACGTGTTGCTCAGAGCAGCACGCACGGGACGTTCCTGTGCCTTATTGAAAGTGAAGTTCAGCTTATAGTCGATTTCCTCGTCCTCGTCGCCGGCCTCGTGGTTGATGGTGGGCGGGACGATATCGTCCCGCACGGCCAGACAGCTCACCATGGCCTCTACGGCACCGGCGGCTCCGAGCAAATGGCCCGTCATGGACTTCGTGGAGCTGATGTTGAGTTTGTAGGCATGCTCGCCGAAGAGTTTCAGGATGGCCTTCACCTCGGAAATGTCGCCCACGGGGGTCGATGTTCCGTGTACGTTGATATAGTCGATGTCCTCGGGCTTCATTCCGGCGTCCTCGAGCGCGCTGCTCATTACCAGATGGGCACCCAGGCCTTCGGGATGGCTCGCGGTGATGTGGTGCGCATCGGCCGACATGCCCACGCCAGCCACCTCGCAATAGATGCGCGCGCCGCGTGCTTTGGCGTGTTCCAGCTCCTCCAGCACAAGGCAGGCAGCACCTTCGCCCATGACGAATCCGTCACGGCTCTTGCTGAACGGACGCGAGGCGTGCTCGGGGTCGTCGTTGCGGGTGGAAAGGGCGTGCATGGCCGTGAAGCCGCCCACTCCGGCAGGCCAGATAGCGGCTTCGGCACCGCCCGTGACGATGGCATTAGCCTTGCCCAGACGGATCAGGTTGAAAGCATCGGCCAACGCGTTGGTGGAGGAGGCACAGGCCGAGGTCGTCGTGTAGTTGGGCCCGTGGAAGCCGTACATGATGGAGATCTGTCCCGACGCGATGTCGGCGATCATCTTGGGGATGAAGAAGGGATTGTATTTCGGTCCGGCCTCGGCACCGTTCAGGGCATAGTTTCCGGCTTCCTCCTCAAAGGTATGGATGCCGCCGATGCCCACTCCCAGGATCACGCCGATGCGGTTCTTGTCCACAGTGTCGAGGTCCATGCCGCTGTCGCTCACTGCCTCGCGGGCCGCCACGATGGCATACTGCTCGTAGAGGTCCATCTTGCGGGCCTCCTTGCGGTCTATGTGGTCGGTGACTTTGAAGTTCTTCACTTCGCAGGCGAACTGTGCCTTGAACTTCGATGCGTCGAAGTGCGTGATGGGGCCTGCGCCGCTCATGCCTTTCTTCAGGTTTTCCCAGGTTTCGGGGGCGGTGTTTCCCACGGGGGTCAGCGCGCCCATACCCGTAACTACCACTCTTTTCAGTTCCATATATATTGTTTTCGTTGAGATTTCATGTTTCTATTCGTAAAAAAACGGCGGATGCCCCCCGCTGTTCCGTCCCTCCGCCCGAAGAGGTTTCCGACTTGGCGACGGGAGAGGGCGGGAGAGGGCTTCCGGTGACCGGCCCAAACAGCCGATGTGCCAATGCTCCGGGAATCTCTTTGCCGCGGACGGCTGTCACGAGAAGGCCGGAACATTGGCACATCTTCACATTCGAAGAACGTGGGGTTTCTTATTTTGCGTTAGCTTCGATGTAAGCAATGGCGTCACCTACGGTAGAGATTTTCTCAGCCTGATCGTCGGGAATGGAGATCTTGAATTCTTTCTCAAACTCCATGATCAGTTCTACGGTGTCAAGAGAATCGGCACCCAGATCGTTAGCGAAGCTGGCCTCGTTCTTTACTTCGGCTTCGTCCACACTAAGTTTGTCTACGATGATTTCTTTAACTTTTGCTGCGATATCAGACATAGTTCTTTTTGTTTGAAATTAATAATTGGTTATTCTTAAACATTTTAGGCTGCAAAAATAGGGATTATTATTAAAACCAGCAAACAAATGCGGGAAAATAACCATATTTTTTGCACACCGGATTTATTTTTGTGCTTTTTTCTTCCGGCCCGTTCACGGTCAGAACTCGTCGCAGGCGTAGAGGTAGTCGAAGACAGCCTGTTTCCACTCGAAGATTTCTTCGGGGCGAAAGAAGCGTTTCAACTCTGTCGCAGCCGTCTCGGGACTGTCGCTGGCATGGACAATATTCTCCTGGAAACTCATGCAATAGGAACCGCGGATGGTGCCGGGGGCCGCATTGCGTCCGTTGGTGGGACCGGCCAGCGCGCGCACGGCGGCGATGGCGTCCACTCCTTCCAGACAGAGGGCCACGATGGGGGCCGTCATCATGGAATCCTTCACGCGCTGGAAGAAAGGCTTGCCGGCCAGATGGGCATAGTGCTCGGAGAGGAGCTCGTCGGTGAGCTGCATCATTTTCATTCCGCAGATACGCAGTCCCTTGCGTTCGAAGAGGCTGATGATCTCTCCCGCGAGAGCGCGCTGCAACGTGCAGGGCTTCAGGAGAACCAGTGTTTTTTCAAGTGCCATGTGTTTTTTATGTTTTTAAGTTTTAGGGTCAGGTAAAAACGCAAAGATAGACATTTCACCGATACGGGCCGCACTTTCCCTTTGTTTTTTTAGAAACAGCACCCACGCAAGGCAGAATGCCGGCCTCGGGAAACCCGCAGTTTCTTAAAAAAAACTGTACCTCCGCACGTAAGCAAAAAAATGGCTATCTTTGTCCCCAATTATTTATTATGGACGCAGCACCCTCCACAGGGACTGCCGTGTCTGTAAAAAGACTTTATATACACGACATCATGAACCTGACCAATCTCATAGCACCGTTCTTCCGCAACCGCGTTCAGGAAATCGAGAATTTCTTCACGCAGGCCGAGAGTGTGCAGCGGCAGGTGCTCGACAACCTTGTCCGCCGCGCCTCCGACACCCAGTGGGGCCGGAAACACCATTACGCCGAAATCCGCACCTACGAAGACTTTGCCGAACGTGTGCCGCTCAGCACCTACGAGGACCTGAAGGCCGACATCGACCGCATGCGGCAGGGCGAGGCCGATGTGCTCTGGCCGGGCCGCGTACGCTGGTTCGCCAAATCCTCAGGCACAACCAACGACAAGAGCAAGTTCATCCCCGTGAGCCGGTCCGGACTGAACGACACGCACTATGCAGGTGGCAGCGATGCCGTAGCCATCTACCTGCACAACAATCCGCTGAGCCGCCTCTTCGACGGCCGCGCGCTGATTCTGGGCGGCAGCCACGCGCCCAACTACAACCTGCCGGGAACGCTCGTGGGCGACCTCAGCGCCATCCTGATAGAAAACATCAATCCGCTGGTCAACCTCGTGCGGGTGCCCAAGAAGAGCACCGCCCTGCTGGCCGACTTCATGGAGAAACGCGACCGCATAGCCCGCGAGGCCATGCACAAGAACGTGACGAACCTGAGCGGTGTCCCGTCGTGGATGATGTCGGTGATCAACCGCGTGCTCGAACTCTCGGGCAAGGAATATCTGGATGAGGTATGGCCCAATCTGGAGGTGTTCTTCCACGGCGGTGTGGCCTTCACCCCCTACCGGGAACAATACCACCGCCTGATACGCTCCCCGCGGATGCACTACATGGAGACCTACAACGCCAGCGAGGGATTCTTCGGCCTACAGAACGACCCGTGCGATCCGGCCATGCTCCTCATGCTCGACTACGGCGTCTTTTACGAGTTCATCCCCCTGGAAGAAGTGGGACACCCCGAGGCGAAAGCCCTGCCTCTGTGGGAAGTGGAGACGGGCCGCAACTACGCCATGGTCATCTCCACGTCGAGCGGCCTGTGGCGCTACCAGATAGGCGACACGGTGAAATTCACCTCCACGCACCCCTACAAGTTCATCATCAGCGGCCGCACCAAAAGCTTCATCAACGCCTTCGGCGAGGAACTGATCGTGGACAATGCCGAGAAAGGCCTTCAGGAAGCCTGCCGGCAAACCGGCGCGCAGGTCAGGGAATATACCGCCGCACCCGTCTTTATGGACGACAGGGGCCGCTGCCGACACCAGTGGGTGATGGAGTTCGGGAAAGAACCGCCCTCGCTCGAAGCCTTCGCCGACATTCTGGACCGTGCCTTGCAGAACCTCAACTCCGACTACGAGGCCAAACGCTTCAAGGACCTCACCCTGCAACGGCTGGAAATCATCAAGGCCCCGCACGGACACTTCGACCGCTGGCTTGAAAGCAAAGGCAAGCTGGGCGGCCAGCACAAAGTGCCGCGCCTGTGCAACAACCGCGACATTATCGAAGAGGTACTGGCGCTCCTGCCCGACTATACAATTTAAGTAAGTATGAAGAAGACAAAACGTTTCTTTCTCCTCGCCGCCCGCTTCCTGCTGCTCGTCACTACCGTCTGGGCCTGTGCCAATCCGGGCAGCGGACCCAACGGAGGTCCGTATGACGAGACTCCGCCACGCCTCGTTGCCATGCACCCCGGACTGGGACTTACCGAAGCGAAGGCACGGAAGGTGACGCTTCTCTTCGATGAACTGATAAAGATAGAAAACGCCACAGAGAAGGTGATCGTCTCGCCGCCGCAGATAGAAACTCCCGAGATCAAGGTGTCGGGACGACGCATCACGGTGGAACTGAACGACACGCTGCGGCCCAATACCACCTACACCATAGACTTCTCGGACGCCATCGAGGACGCTAACGAGGGAAATCCGCTGGGACAGTTCACCCACTACTTCTCCACCGGACCGCGGTTAGACACGATGGAGGTGTCGGGCCACGTGCTGCTGGCCGAAAATCTGGAGCCGGTGAAGGGCATCCTCGTGGGCCTGCACAGCGACACCACCGACACAGCCTTCACCACACGGCCCTTCGACCGTGTGGCCCGCACGGACAGCCGCGGATATTTCTCGGTGAAAGGAGTGGCCCCCGGCACCTACCGTATCTATGCCCTTAAGGACATGGACGGCGATTTCAGATACAGCCGCGGCGAACAACTGGCCTTTCTGAAACGGACGCTCACGCCGTCATCCTTTCCGGACGTCCGCCGCGACACGCTCTGGCGCGACACGGTAAGCTACGACACCATTCTCACCGTACCCTTCACCCACTACCTGCCGGATGACATCGTGCTGCTCTCCTTCACCGAAAAGAACACATCGCGCGCGCTGCTGAAATCGCAACGCGATGTGCCGGAATGGTTCCGCCTGTACTTCACCGCTCCGTCGGCACACATCCCCGAAATCAGGGGCCTGAACTTCGACGCCCGCGAGGCCTTCCTGCAAAGCCGATCTAAGGGGAACGACACCATCACCTACTGGCTGCGCGACACTCTGCTGATGAATCTCGACACGCTCTCGCTGACCTGTACTTTCGAGGCCACGGACGATTCGACAGGCCGGCCTTTCCTACAAACCGACACCTTGCAACTCGCTCCGCGTCTCACGATGGGGAAACGCCGGGAACAGCGTGCCAAAGAACTGGAACGCTGGCAGAAGCAACGGGAGAAGCGACACAAGAAGGGAGACTTCTCCGACGAGACTCCGCCCGTCACTTTCATGAAGATCACGGGCCTCACCCGCAAAATATCACCCATCCAGAACCAGCACTTCGAACTGGAACAGCCTGCCATGCGCTTCGATACCGCCGCTGTCAGTCTGAGCCTCGCCGTCAACGACAGCACGTGGGAACCCGCACCGTTCCGCATCGAGCAGAACAGATATGAGCCGCAGAAATTTACCCTGATGGGCGAATGGAGGCCGGGACAGAAATACCGGCTCCGCATTGACTCCGCGGCAATCACCACCTACACCGGGCTCTTCAACAAAACCGTGACACAGCCGTTCGCCATCGGCAACGCGGAAGACTACGGCGCACTCTTCCTGCTTCTTCCCGATGCCGATTCCACCACCGTGGTGCAGCTCCTCACATCGGACACCAAGATTGTGCGCCAGACCGCCGCCCGCAACAAACGGGCCGATTTCTTCTATGTATCGCCCGGCCGGTACTACCTGCGCGCCTTCAGCGACCGCAACGGAAACGGCCTCTGTGATCCGGGCAACTACGCCGAAGGAATCCAGACGGAACACGTCTGCTACTTCCCCTCGTCCATAGACGTGCGCGCCAATTGGGACATCGAACAAACCTGGAACCTGCACGCCCTCCCGCTCAACCGGCAAAAACCCGCCGAACTGCAAAAACAGAAAGAAGAGAAAAAGAAAACCACCCGTAACCGCAACGCCGAACGCGAACGCAACCGGCGCTGACACGGACAGAACAAATACACCCAAAACAAAAACTTATGAAAAAACTACTCCTGATCATCGCAACGGCCTTCGCGCTGCTGCCCCTCGCCCCGACAACGGGCCACGCACAATGTTCTTCGGAAAACTCCGCCTTCCAAAGCGGCGAGACACTGATGTACGACCTCTACTTCAACTGGAAATTCGTCTGGGTAAAGGTGGGCACGGCCTCGATGAACATCACCCGCACCGTCTACGACGGGAAACCGGCCTACCGCACCTACCTCATCACGCGCGGCTCCAACAAGGCCGACAAATTCTTCATCATGCGCGACACGCTCACCTCCTACGTAGACTTCGACCTGATTCCGCGCTACTATAAAAAACGCGCACACGAGGGCAAGAACTACTACCGCGACGACGTATGGTACAGCTATCCCGGCGGGCAATGCGCCGTCAAAATGACCCACCAGCGTAACGACAACAACGTGCGCCGCAACGAACACAAGAGCAAATACTGCGCCTACGACATGCTGAGCATGCTCCTGCGCGCCCGCTCCTTCGATCCCTCGAAATTCAAAATAGGTCACCGCATCGCTTTCCTCATGGCCGACGGAAAGAACTACGAATGGCAGAGCATCGTCTATCGCGGAAAGAAGAAATTCAAGATGGAGAATTCAAACACCTCCTACCGCTGCCTCGTCTTCTCGTTCATGGAACAGGAAAAGGGCAAGAAAGAAAAGGAAATCGTCACGTTCTGGGTGACCGATGACAAGAACCACTTGCCCGTGCGCCTTGACATGAACCTCAACTTCGGAACGGCCAAAGCCTTCCTGACCGGTGCCCGCGGACTGCGCAACCCGCAGGCCGCCAAACTGAAATAACCTGCCTCACGATGAAAATCGTAGCCGACGACAAGATTCCCTACCTGCGCGGACAGGCCGAGCGGCTGGGAGAGACGGTCTACCTGCCCGGCGCATCCATCCGTCCGGCGGACGTGCGTGATGCCGATGCCCTGATCGTGCGCACCCGCACCCGCTGCGACCGCGCCCTGCTGACCGGCAGCCGTGTGCGCTTCATCGCCACCGCCACCATCGGATACGACCACCTCGACACGGACTATCTGGCCGAGGCCGGCATCGGCTGGACCAACGCGCCGGGATGCAACGCCGCCTCGGTGGCCCAGTATGTCCGTAATGCCCTGCTCCTGCTCCACGCCGAAGGCACCGTGCGTCTCGACGGAGGATGCACCGTCGGCATTGTCGGCGCAGGACACGTGGGACAGGCTGTGGCCTGCGCGCTGCGCCCCTACGGCTGCCGGCTCCTGCTGTGCGACCCTCCTCGCAGCGAGCGGGAGGGTGGGGCGGAGTTCGTCCCGCAGGAAACCATCGAACGGGAGGCCGACATCATCACGCTCCACACCCCGCTCACCCACCACGGCCCCCACGCCACGTTTCACCTGGCCGACGCAGAATTCTTCCGCCGCGTAGCGCGCCGCCCCGCGTTGGTCAACGCCGCACGGGGAGAAGTGGTCTGCACCGAAGCCCTCAGGACGGCCCTGCGGCTCGGACAGGTAAGGACGGCCGTCATCGACACCTGGGAAAACGAACCCTGCATCGACCGCGCCCTGCTCGCCGCCGTCCGTCTCGGCACTCCCCACATAGCCGGCTATTCCGCCGACGGCAAAGCCAACGGCACCCGCATGGCACTCGCCGCCGTAGCCCGCCACTTCGGCCTTCCGGAAAACTTCGACGGCATCCGTCCGCCCGCACTGCCGGAAGGCTTCCTCTATTTCGAAAACGGCAATCCGGCGGCCGGAAGCCGGAACTATCTCGGTTCCCCGCTGCGCCTCTACGACCCGGAACGCGACAGCCAGGCCCTGAAATCCTCGCCCGGAGACTTCGAACTGCTGCGCGGCAACTACCCCCTCCGGCGCGAATACGACGGCTGAGGCCATCCGTCAAAAAATGTTGAAGACGCTTTTTACTGTCTCAATTAAAATTTCTACCTTTGCAACATCATGAAACACAATTTGCACATCTATAATACGCTCTCCCGCAGGAAAGAGCCGTTCGAGCCGGTCAATCCCGGCCACGTGGGCATGTACGTCTGCGGCCCCACCGTCTACGGCGACGCCCATCTGGGCCACGCCCGTCCTGCCGTCACCTTCGACCTCGTGTTCCGCTACCTCCGCCATCTGGGCTACAAGGTACGCTACGTCCGCAACATCACCGACGTGGGACACCTGGAACACGATGCCGACGAGGGCGAGGACAAAATCGCGAAAAAGGCCAAACTGGAACAGTTAGAGCCGATGGAAGTGGCCCAGCACTACACCAACCGCTTCCACGAGAGCATGGACCGGCTGAACTGCCTGCCGCCCTCAATAGAGCCCCACGCCACGGGACACATCATCGAACAGGAAAAACTGGTACGCCAGATCCTCGACAACGGCTTCGCCTACGAATCCGACGGATCGGTCTACTTTGACGTGGAGGCCTACAACAAAAAGCACCATTACGGCATCCTCTCGGGCCGCAACCTTGAGGACGTGATCAACGCCAGCCGCGCGCTCGACGGGGTAGGGGAGAAGCGTAACCAGGTGGACTTCGCCCTCTGGAAGAAAGCCCGCCCCGAACACATCATGCGCTGGCCCTCGCCCTGGGGCGACGGTTTCCCGGGCTGGCACTGCGAATGTACGGCCATGGGCCGCAAATACCTCGGCACGCATTTCGACATCCACGGCGGTGGCATGGACCTCGTCTTTCCCCACCACGAATGCGAGATAGCGCAGGCCGTGGCCTCGCAGGGCGACCAGATGGTGAAATACTGGATGCACAACAACATGATCACCATCAACGGGCAGAAGATGGGCAAGAGCTTAGGCAACTTCATCACCCTCGCGCAGTTCTTCAGCGGCGAGCACGAATCGCTCACACAGGCCTACTCGCCCATGACCATCCGCTTCTTCATCCTTCAGGCGCACTACCGTTCCACGGTGGACTTCTCCAACGAAGCCCTCCAGGCCTCCGAAAAGGGGCTGGCACGCCTGCTTGAAGCCAACGCCCGTCTGGACGGCATCGTTCCCGCCGCCGAAGGCACCGTGGGACCCGAACAGGTGAAGCAGTTGGAGGAGAAATGCTATGCCGCCCTCGACGACGACTTCAACTCTCCCATCGTCATCGGCCACCTCTTCGACGCCTGCCGCACCATCAACCAGCTGGCCGACAAGAAAGCCACCGTCACCGCCGAAGTATTGGAAGAACTGCGCCGCGTGTTCCGCACCTTTGCCTTCGACCTACTGGGCCTTAGCGCCGAAACCGCGGGCAACGCCGGACGCGAGGAAAGTTTCGGACGCGCCGTAGACCTCCTGCTTGACATGCGCCGCAAGGCAAAAGAAGCCAAAGACTGGGCCACCAGCGACCGCATCCGCGACGAACTGGCCGCCCTGGGCTTCGAAATCAAGGACACACGCGAAGGATCGTCCTGGCGCCTCAACAAATAAGACCACACAATAACCATGGCTCCATAAAATACAAAAAGGCCGGCGGAGAACAGCAATCCTGCTCCTCCGCCGGCCTTGGATTTTCATCCGTGAAACGTACCCTCGCCGAGAATCGAACTCGGATCTAAAGTTTAGGAAACTTCTATTCTATCCGTTGAACTACAAGGGCCCTGTGTCCTTAGACACGGCAAAGTTATAATTTTTTTTGATAATAACTCCCGCACAAGACAGAAATCAGAACTTACATTTTGCCGCTTTCTCGTCTTACGCTATCTTTGCAACTTGAAAATCAACCGAAAACCACAATAGCCCTTATGACAACAATCATCGTTACCATTTTCGTGCTCGGCTATGCCGGCATCGCGCTCGAAAGCGGCCTGAAGATCAACAAAGCCGCCATCGCGCTTCTCATGTGTGTGCTCTGCTGGGTGTTCTTCATGTTCGACGCCGGCAGCTTCATCCAGGCCATGCACGGCCTCACCGTCGCCCCCTCCGAAATATCCCAGTGGGTCAACGAACACATCCTGCTGAGCCATCTCGGCGACACGTGCGAGATTCTCTTCTTCCTCATGGGAGCCATGACCATTGTCGAAATCGTCGACTCCAACGGCGGGTTCAACTTCGTTCGCGACCGTCTCGAGACACGCAGCAAGCGCGCTCTGCTGTGGCGCATCGCCGCCATCACGTTCGTGCTCTCCGCCGTGCTCGACAACCTCACCACCAGCATCGTCATGGTGATGGTGCTGCGCAAGCTGGTGCAGGACCGCAAGGACCGTCTGATCTACGCCGGCCTCATCGTCCTCGCCGCCAACAGCGGAGGAGCCTTCTCGCCCATCGGCGACGTGACCACCATCATGCTCTGGATCAAGGGTAACATCACCACCGTGGGTGTCATCAAGGAAGTGCTGCTGCCCTCCATCGTCTCCGTCATCGTGCCCGCCTTCCTGCTGCAATACAGCCTGAAGGGCGAACTGCCCGCACCCCGGGAGACGGAACAGGAACAGACGGACCAGCACTCCTTCTCGAAGAAAGAGCGCACCGCCGTCTTCTGCCTCGGCGTGGGGGGCCTCATTTTCGTGCCCATCTTCCGCTTTCTCACCGGCCTGCCTCCCTTCATGGGCATCCTGCTCGTGCTCGGCATACTCTGGACCACTACGGAAATCTTCTTCTGCAAAAAGGGAATGGGCGAGGATGAAGGCATGAAACACCGCGTCACCAACCTGCTCACACGCATCGACATGAGCACCATCCTCTTCTTCCTCGGCATCCTCATGGCCGTGGCCTCCCTCCAGGAAACCGGTGTGCTGAGAGCCTTCGGACAGTGGCTTGACAGTGCCTCGGGCGGCAATCACTACCTCGTCACCGGCGTCATCGGTGCCGTATCGAGCATCGTGGACAACGTTCCCCTCGTGGCCGGCTGCATGGGCATGTACACCATCACCCCCGCGGGCGATCTGGCCGTCGACGGCATCTTCTGGCAACTGCTGGCCTACTGCGCAGGCGTGGGCGGATCCATGCTCATCATCGGCAGTGCGGCCGGAGTCATCGTCATGGGACTGGAGAAAATCACCTTCGGCTGGTACCTGCGCCACATCACATGGGTGGCCTTCCTGGGCTATTTAGCCGGCATCGGCACCTACTGGATCGAAAAAGCGCTGGGACTCTGATCGCCACCTGCCTGAAACCACAACGGAGGGGCTTCCGGACTGCGAACCGGAAGTCCCTCCGTCCGTTCCGGTAAAACGCCGCCTATACAAAAACCGTGCCAAACTGAAAAGGGCATAAAACCGCACGGCCGACATTTCAATCTTTTTAATAGTGCTGTACAAAGTTTAACCTGAAGGCTTTTCGGAAAAACTCCGAGACCGGACCTATTTTTCACAACATAGTATCTTTTTTGAAAAAGATAGGACCTTTTTTCAACAAGATCGGATGTTTTTTTCACGTTAAGCGACGAAAAAAGCCGCCCATTAGGCGGCTTTTCAGGGTTCTTCCACTTTGCCGGTGCAAATATACTGCATCCGAGGGCGAAAAGCAAATGTTAATTAACCTACTTTTAGATTCCCCGGCCGCACCGGCGGAAGCCTTTCGTTCGTCACAGAGGGCGGTTTATTGCAAATCGTCTCAAAAAGGACACGATATTTTTCCGCAATCCGCCGGAACTTCGTATTTTTGTAGGTATCTAACCTCATGAAAAACCGGAAACAAATCACATCATCTAACCCACATAACACTTCATTATGCGCAAGACAACAATGACTATCCTTCTGGGATGCCTTGCTGCCGGTCCGCTCGCAGCCGACGTCACTCCGCTCGACGGTTTCTACTACGGCTCGATGCCCGCACCGACAGGCTGGGAGTGGCAAAGCCCCGACTCCGTAGCCTACAACAAATTGCAGCCCCATGCGTGGTTCTTCTCCTTCCAGGACAAGGAGAGCGCCCGCAAGGTCCTGCCCGAACACAGCCGTTACTGGCAGTCGCTGAACGGACAGTGGAGCTTCCACTGGGCACCCGATCCCGACAAACGGCCCAAGAACTTCTACGAGCCTTCGTTCGACGTCTCGGCGTGGGACAAGGTGGAGGTGCCCATGAACTGGAACGTGGCGGGCATCCAGAAAGACGGCTCCCTGCGGTGGGGAGTACCCATCTACACCAACCAGCGCGTCATCTTCCAGCACGCGGTGAAGGTGGGCGACTGGAAAGGCGGAGTGATGCGTACCCCGCCAAAGGACTGGCCCACCTACAAACACCGCAACGAAGTGGGTTCCTACCGCCGCACGTTCACCGTGCCGGCCGGCTGGAAAGGACGTGAGATCTACATCAACTTCGACGGCGTAGACTCCTTCTTCTATCTCTACATCAACGGCAAGTACGTGGGTTTCTCGAAGAACTCGCGCAACCTGGCCCAGTTCGACATCACCCCCTATTTGGTAGAAGGCGAGAACGTTGTGGCCGCCGAGGTATACCGCAACTCCGACGGTTCCTTCCTCGAAGCGCAGGACATGTTCCGCCTGCCGGGCATCTTCCGCACCGTATCGCTGACGGCAAAACCCAAAGTGCAGGTGCGCGACATCGTGGCCATCCCCGACTATGACGCGACCTTCACCAATGCCTCGCTCGACATCACGGCACAGGTGCAGAACCTCGACAAGAAAAAAGCCAAAGGCTACACCCTCACCTACACGCTCTATGCCAACGGCCTCTACACGGACGAGACCACGCCCGTGGACGGCGTGTCGGCCACGGTTCCTGTCAACGAACTGCAACCCGGTGTGGACCAGAGCGTCTGCGTACGCCTCGAAGCCGGACAGAAAGTGCGCCCCTGGAACGCCGAAGCCCCCTACCGCTACGTGCTCGTAGGCGAACTGAAGGACAAGAAGGGCAACGTGACGGAGACCTTCTCGACCAACGTAGGCTTCCGCAAAATTGAAATCAAGGAAACGCCCGCCGACCAGGACGAGTTCAAACTGGCCGGACGCTACTACTACCTGAACGGACAGCCCGTCAAGATGAAGGGAGTGAACCGGCACGAGAACAATCCCCAGACAGGACACCACGTCAGCCGCAAGCAGATGGAGCACGAAGTGATGCTCATGAAGCGCGGCAACATCAACCACGTGCGCAACTGCCACTATCCCGACGATCCCTACTGGTACTACCTGTGCGACAAATACGGAATCTATCTGGAGGACGAGGCCAACATCGAGAGCCATGAATACTACTACGGCGAGGCCAGCCTCTCGCACGTGCCCGAATTCCGCAAGGCACACATCGCCCGCAACATGGAGATGGTCCACGCCACGGTGAACCACCCTTCCGTCTGCATCTGGAGCCTCGGCAACGAGGCCGGTCCGGGCAAGAACTTCGTGGAGGCATACAACGCCATCAAGGCTTTCGACACCAGCCGGCCCGTACAGTACGAACGCAACAACAAAATCGTAGACATGGGCTCCAACCAGTACCCCTCCGTTCCCCTGACGCAATACATTGCCAGCGGTAAGGACAAGGGCATCCGCTATCCCTTCCACATCTCCGAATACGCCCACTCCATGGGCAACGCCGTGGGCAACCTCATCGACTTGTGGACTGCCGTGGAAAGCACCAACTTCATCATGGGCGGTGCCATCTGGGACTGGGTGGACCAGGCCATCGACTACTACGACTCCAAGACGGGCGACCGCTTCTGGGCCTACGGCGGCGACTTCGGCGACAAACCCAACGACGGCATGTTCTGCATGAACGGCATCATGCGCCCCGACCTCACCCCCAAGGCACAGTACTACGAGGTGAAAAAGGTATACCAGAACGTTGCCGTGAAGATGCTCGACGCCCGGAAGGGACAGATCGAGATCTATAACAAGAACTACTTCAAACCGCTCGACGACTACCAGATCGTCTGGTCGCTCTGGAAAGACGGACAGCGCGTCACCGAAGACCGCCCGCTCACCGGTCCGCGCATGGCCGTAGGTCCGCGCGAAAGCATGACTTTCGCCATGAACTATGACTTCGACAGGCTGGAGCCGCAAGGCGAATATTTCGCCAAGGTACAGTTCCTGTTGGGCAGCGACCAGCCCTGGGCCCCAAAAGGCTACGTGCAGATGGAAGAACAGCTGGCCGTGAAACAGCCGGCCGCCGCACCCGCCCTCAGCAACCTGGCCGGGACCGCAAAATTGCAGAAGAGCGAAAGCAACGGCCTGCTCACCATTGACGGCGAAGGCTTCAAAGCCGTGTTCGACACCAAGGAAGGAACCCTCCACAAACTCACCTACGGCGGAACGGACATCATCACCGAAGGCAACGGACCCAAGATCGACGCCTTCCGCGCTCCGGTGGACAATGACAACTGGTACTACAAAGACTGGGTGGCCAACGGACTGCACAACCTGCACCACAAGGTGACGGACTGGAACAGCTACGTGCGTAAGGACGGCAGCATCACGCTCTCCTTCACCGTTGAAAGCCAGGCTCCCAACGCCGCTGCCATCAACGGCGGATCCTCCGGCCGCTACGTCATCACCGAATACAAGGACCGCCCTTGCGCCTTCAAGTTCACGAGCAGCCAAATCTGGACCGTCTATCCCGACGGATCCGTGGAACTCCGCTCCTCCATCGCCCCGAGCAACACCAAACTGCTGCTGGGACGTCTGGGCTACTCGATGGAAGTGCCGGCCGGCCTGAACCGCTACACCTACTACGGCCGTGGCCCCGTAAACAACTATAACGACCGCAAGACCAGCCAGTTCATCGGCCTCTACAGCCACAAGGTGGGCGAGGGCGAGATTATCCTGCCCAAACCCCAGGCCATGGGCAACCGCGAAGAAGTGCGCTGGTGCTCCCTGACCGACGGCAGCGGCAACGGAGCCGTCTTCGTGGCCGACAGACAGATGTCGGCCTCGGCACTGCCCTGGAGCCAGCTGGACCTGACGCTCGCACCGCACATCTACCAGCTGCCGCGTCCGGGCAACACCCGCCTGCACCTCGATGCCATCGTGACGGGACTGGGCGGCGCCAGCTGCGGACAGGACATCCCCCTCGTTCAGGACCGCGCACAGGGCAACCGCGACTTCGGGTTCATCATCCGTCCCGTCAAGGGCGACAACGCCGCCGCACAGGCCAAGGTGTCCGTCTCCGGCGAAGCGCCCGTCAGCATCACCCGCGACCGCGTGGGCAACGTCAGCATCCACTCTACCGAGAAGGGGCGTGCCATCGTCTACAGCGTCAACGGAAGCAAGAAGGCCGTGGCCTACGCCGAACCCTTCAGCTTCAAGCAGGGCGGCAAGATCCAGGCGTGGTACAAGGACAACCCGCAACTCAAGTTCACCAGCCAGTTCGACAAGGTGGAGAGCGTGCCCCTCGAGGTGGTCTACGCTTCGAGCGCCGAGCCCAACAGCGGCGATCCCAAACATCTGCTCGACAACGACCCGGGCACCATCTGGCACACGATGTACAGCGTGACACTGGCCAAATACCCCCATTGGGTAGACTTCGACGCAGCCGAGACGAAAACCATGAAGGGCTTTGTCTACACCCCGCGTCAGGGCGGCGGCAACGGTTTCGTGAAGGACTATGAGATCTACGTCAGCCAGGACGGCAAAGAGTGGGGCGAACCGGTAGCCAAAGGCTCGTTCACGAGAGAGGCCCAGCCGCAGCGCGTAATGTTCTCCAGCCCCGTCAAGGCCCGCTACATCCGCTTCAAGGCCCTCAACGAACAGAACGGACAGGAGTATGCCTCCGGTGCCGAATTCTCGCTTCTGGCCGAATAATCGCAGAGCCGGCCTGCTGTCATATTCACACAAAAGACTTCCCGCAGCATAAAAACTGCGGGAAGTCTTTTTTTCTTTTCTCCGTGCCGGATTTGCCGGCCACGCATATAAGCCATAATATTTCCGTATGTTTAACATATTTTCACCCCCCCGTTTTGCAATTCACAGGTTTTGAAGTACCTTTGCACCAAATATTTGACATAAAATTACGAAAAAAATACATTCACTTCAAATTCCATTAAACTACTATGAGGAAAATTACCTTCTGTCTCGGCCTGATGCTCTCCGCAGTTTTCAGTCTGGGAGCAAATGCCGCAGCAGGCGATCCGGTCATGCTGGAAAGCGGAAAATACACCATCCGTAATTCGGCCAACAGCGGTTATTGCTTCAGCAACGGAGCCCAGATTATCCGGAATGCTCCGCAAACACTTCTCGACGCATACGCATTCACCGTCACCTACGTGGAGTCCAAGGAAGCGTACACCATTCAGGACTTCAACGGAAAATATCTGACCAACTCCAACAACAACATTGTGGTTCAGGAAACATGCGACGAGGACAACTCTTACTGGCGCATCGTCGAGAACTACGGTCCGGGTACCGGCTACGACATCATTTCCCTGACGCTGGACAATGCAGCCGGAAGCAAAAGTTGGAATTTCGCAGGAAATTATAATGAAAAGGGAGCCAACTCGCTTTTAGGAACATGGGATGCCAACGATGGAAATTCCGTATGGGCCTTCACGAAATATGAAAAAGACAACTCTCATCTTGACAAAAGCAATTGGACGGTAACAGCTTCAAGCGCCTGCATTGACAGCGGAGAAAACGGACCTATTGATAACATACTCGACGAAGATGTCACCACCTACTGGCATTCCAATTGGAAAACAGCCGGCACAGACAATGCATACGGCATTGGAAATACGATGCCCCAATGGTTTATCATTGATCTCGGAAAAGAAGAAACCTTCAGCCAGTTCAGCTACTCGCGCCGCTATAGCGGCGATAACGGAACCTGCTCGCAATACAAGTTATATGTACAGAGCGAACCCTTCGCGGCCGAATTCAGCCAGGCCGAAGGGTGCACGGCCGACATCCAGACCCAGGTATCGGCACTGGAGGGAGCCGTTTCCGAAGGTTCTCTCAGCTTCGCAGACATATTCGACAACGAAAAGAAAATACAGCTTTCCCAACCCGTCACGGGCCGCTATGTCATGTTCGTGCTCACGGAAGCCACCAGAAACTTCGGAAGCTGCTCCGAATTCGACCTGTTCTATGTCAGTCCCGAAGAAGTGCTGTCACAGGCAAAACAGCGTCTCACCGACCTGCTTGAGGCCGTAGGAGGCAAATACCCCTTCGACATAGAAGAAGGCATGACGCAGACCCTCTGGCCCGGCGAGTACGAATTCAGCGTGCCCAATGCCGATCTCTTCACAAACGCCAATACCGCACTTGCCGGCAATGACCTTGCAGCCATCGAGACTGCCATCTCCAACCTCACCTCCTATAAGGATCTTTCTACAAGCTACGGTTATCCCGCTTCCGTAATCTATGAGTTCAAGGCCGAATACGGCACCATCTTACTGCCCGGCAATATTGCCGTTCCAACGGGAGTAACGGCATACAATTGCAACAGTACCACCAACGGGGTCCTGAATCTGGAACGTCTGACCACCGGTTTCAAGGCCAACACTCCGTATATCGTACAAGGTACCGTAGGAACCAGATTCCAACTGATAGGCTATGACCGCACCAATCTCTCGGCGTCTACCCTCACCACCGGAATTCTGACCGGCGTATATGAAAACACGACAGCTCCCATCGGTTCCTATGTGCTCCAGAACAAAGACGGCAAACTTGGATTCTACAAGGTAATGGAAGGACAGCAACCCACCGTAGGAGCCAACCGCTGCTATGTGACATTGCCCGAGGAGACCTCCCAGTCGGGTGTGCGCGCCCTTTTCTTCAGTGAAGAGACCACCGGCATCGGTGCTGTCGGGAATGAAAGCCCGACGGACGCTCCCGCAGTTTACGACCTCAGCGGTCGCCGTGTAGAGAAGATGCAGAAAGGCATTTATATCATCGGTGGCAAGAAAGTACTGGTAAAATAAGAAAGATGTAGAACAAAAAGAACTTCTCCCGTCCACATAAGGATATATGGACGGGAGAAGGACAGAATAAAAAAATCCGAATAACATGAAAAAATATATTCAACCGTCCCTTACAGTGATCAAGATGGAAATCGAGGATGTCCTCTGCCTTTCGGTCAGCGATAATGCCGCAGACAAGGATGCCGAGGTACTGACCCGGCACAAGAACAGCTGGAGCAGCGACATCTGGTCTGCCAACGAAGAGAAATAATCCGGACAAGACCATATAGAACCGGTTCCCGAGAAAGCTCTTCGGAATGCAGTTTAGGGTAATTCTGCATGGCCGGAAGCTTTCTCTTTTTCTTCAACTTCAAACAAAAAGAAACCGGCCCGGCGATTTGCGGTGACATACCGTATCGCCGGGCCGGCTGCATTTGCAAGGAAATGTCCTCAGGCGTTCTTCAGAAGCACCGTCAGCTCTTCGGGCGAGAGGCTCTGCTGCCCGCCGGTCTCCATGTTCTTCACCGAGATGCGCCCTTCGGCCATCTCGTTCTCGCCGACAAGGGCCACATAGGCCGCCCGGCGGGCATTGGCATAGTTCATCTGTTTCTTCATCTTCACGGCATCGGGATAGACCTCCACGGAGATACCTTCGCGGCGCAGCCGGCGGGCCAGGCCCAGGCACCAGGCCGCTTCCTTCGGGCCGAAGTTGATGAAGAGCAGGCGCAGGTCTGCCGTGGCATCGTCGGGATAGAGGTCGAGCTGGCCCAGCACATCATAGATGCGGTCGGCACCAAAACTGATGCCCACGCCGCTCAGGCCGGGCAAGCCGAAAATGCCGGTCAAGTTGTCGTATCGTCCGCCACCCGTGATGCTGCCTATCTGCACATCGAGCGCCTTCACCTCAAAGATGCAGCCGGTGTAGTAGTTCAGGCCGCGCGCCAGCGTCAGGTCCAGTTCCAGCGCGTTGTTCAGACCGGCGTCACGCAGGGCGTCGAGCACGAACTCCACCTCGTCGCAACCCTTCAGTCCCGTCTCGCTGGCGGCCAGCACGGAACGCATCACGGCCAGTTTCTCCCCGTTCGTCCCGTTCAGGCTGATGATGGGCTGCAGGCGCTCCACCGCCTCCTCGGACAGTCCCACGGAGCGCAGTTCGGCATTCACATTGTCCAACCCTATCTTGTCGAGTTTGTCGATGGCCACAGTGATATCCACGATCTTGTCGGCCGCGCCGATGATCTCGGCAATACCGGTCAGGATTTTCCGGTTGTTGATCTTCGTACAGATGCGTATGCCGAAGCGCGTGAATACCTCGTCCACGATCTGTAACAGTTCCACCTCGTTGAGCAGTGAGTCGCTGCCCACGACATCTGCGTCGCACTGGTAGAACTCGCGGTAGCGTCCCTTCTGCGGCCGGTCGGCGCGCCATACGGGCTGTATCTGATAGCGCTTGAAGGGCATCTGCAACTCCTCACGGTGCTGCACCACATAGCGGGCAAAGGGAACGGTGAGGTCGTAACGGAGACCTTTCTCGCAGAAACGCGGCGCCAACTGCAAGGCCGTGCGGCCGGCATAGTCCTCGGGGGTCACGGCACTGCGGAAGTCGCCGGAGTTGAGAATCTTGAAGAGCAGTTTGTCGCCCTCTTCGCCATATTTTCCCATCAGTGTGGAAAGGTTTTCCATAGCCGGCGTCTCTATCTGCCGGAAACCGTAGAGGCGATACACCTCACGGATGGTGTCGAAAATATAATTGCGGCGGGCCATCTCGACAGGCGAGAAGTCGCGCGTTCCTTTGGGAATACCTGGTTTCATTCTTTAATATATTTGTTGTCTGTTTTTTTATTTTATCTCCTTCACCAGATAGATTATCGTGGGGAGGTGGTCACTGTAGCCGTTGAGCCATACGCCGCCGGCGTGGGTGCGCAGGGGATTGCCCTTATAACGCCCTTCCTGCTGGAAGAGCCAGTCGCGCAGGAAAATCTCGTTGCGGTAGAACTTGAGCGAAGAGCGATCGTTGCCAAGCAGGTTGCCCGTGAAGACAATCTGGTCGAAGAGATTCCATTTTCCATCGTAGAGCAGGGTGCCCTGTCCGGTCTTGTAAAGCATATCCCACCAAGGGTTGTAGAGGTCGTTCTCGCGTACGCCCTCTTTCTTGTGCTTGCAGCCCAGCGCTTCGGTCATGCTCTTGTTGTTGGGATCATCGTTCATGTCGCCCATGATGATCACTTTTGATCCGGGAGTCTGCCGCAGCAGGGCGTCCTTCAGGGCCTTGACCTGTACGCCGGCCCGCTCGCGGGCCTCGCTGCCTGCCGCCCGCGAAGGCCAGTGGTTCACGATGAAGTGGACATCCTCGCCCCCCAGCTTTCCGCTCATGACGAGAAAGCCGCGGGTGATGTACGTCGTGTCTCCACGCAATTCCTCATGCGCCCTGACGCGGCCTTCCGCATCCACATAGAAACCCAGATCCACATCGGGCTGCTTCTTGTCCAGATAGTAGTAGGGCACCAGCATGGAGTTTTCCAGCGTGAAGAAACGCGGATTATAGAAGAAGGCGCAGTCCACGCCGCGGCGGTCGGGCCCCTCGTAGTGTACGATCTCATATCCGCGTCCGGCCAGCGCGGGCTGCTTCAGCAGGTCCTCCAGCACACGGCGGTTCTCCACCTCGGAGAGTCCGATGACGGCGGCGCCCTGCGGCAGTTTGTCGGCGCAGAGCTGCGAGAGCACAGTAGACATATTCTTCAACTTGGCGTTGTACTTCATGCCTCCCCACTTGAAGGAGCCTTGCGGCAGAAATTCGTAATCGTTCTTGCCGGCATCGTGGATCGTATCGAAAAGGTTTTCCTGATTATAGAACGCCACGCCGTAAAGGGCATAGCGCTTCTCGTCGGCCTGTCCCGCCACGGCCGTGAGGGCCAGCATCAGGACGAGAAATGAAAAGAGAGTCTTCTTCATAGTCGTTATAAATTATTCGGTAAGATTTCTTTTTGTAAAACAGGGACAAATTTCCTAAAAAAATCCGAGACGGGAGCGATGAAGGCAATGAAAAAATTCTGACAGCAAAGTTTATCGGGCTTACTTGGACCAATTGGCCCAATAAGTCCGATAGATTTAAGTTCGTTTTACATTTTTCTATTAACTTTGCCACACAAAAAGCAGACGACGGCCGCACAAGCCGCCGCCTCTACCTACGAAACTTAAACACAACAAAACACAATATGAGCAAAGGTTTAATTCTTATGGCGGCAGCCTGCTGCATGGCTTCGGCCCTGCCGGCCCAACAGCGCGCCGACTCCCTGCGGACGGTGAACGACGACAGCTCCGACTTCACTTTCACCGAATCGCAGCTCGACGAGGACAACGACGCTTCACAGGCCGTGTCGTCCATTACTGCCTCGAAAAGCGATCTCTTCCTCTCGGAAGTGGGCTACCTGTTCAGCCCCATGCGCTTCAGGATCCGCGCCTACGACAACATGTACAACCAGACCTTCATGAACGGACTTCAGCTGAACGACGTGGAGACAGGCCGCTTCAGCTACGGCATGATAGGCGGACTGAACGATGCCACCCGCAACAAGGAGGGCGTCTCCGGCTTCGAAGCCAACAACTTCGGCATGACGGGCATTGGCGGCGGACAGAACATCAGCGCCCGTGCCAGCCAGTTCGCACAGGGAAACAAGATCACCCTGTCGGGCTGTAACCGCAACTACGTGGCCCGCGCCATGTACACCTATGCCTCGGGACTCACGGAAAAAGGATGGGCCGTGGCCACCTCCTTAGGTTACCGGTGGTCCAACGAAGGAGTCATCGACGGAACTTTCTACAACGCCTTCAGCTACTTCCTGGCCGTAGAGAAACGCCTCGGCGACCGCCACGCCCTCTCGCTCGCCACCTTCGGCGCACCCACCGAACGCGGACAGCAGGCGGCCTCGACGGAAGAGGCCTACTGGCTGGCCAACTCACACTACTACAACCCCAACTGGGGATATCAGAACGGAGCGAAACGCAACGCCCGCGTGGTGAAGAGCTTCGAGCCGACAGCTATCCTCACCTGGGACTGGAACATCAGCGAGACGAAGAAACTCGTCACTTCGCTGGGCTACAAATACGGAAACTACGGTTCTACGGCCTTAGGATGGGACGGCAACGCCTACGACCCGCGACCCGACTACTACAAGAACCTGCCCTCGAGCATCTTCAACGTGTACGACCCCGAGGTGAACAACCCGGATTTTCTGGCCGAAAATCCCTTCCTGCTCGACCAGTACAACTATCTCTACGACTACTGGACCTCCAACGAGGCCAACCGACAGATCAACTGGGACCGCATGTACTACGTGAACCGAAAAAATGCCGAAACAGGCGGCGATGCGCTCTACTACCAGGAACGCCGGCACAACGACCAGCAGGTCTTCGCCCTGAACTCCACCTTCAACGGTGCCCTGAACCGCTTCAACAAATACACCCTCGGCATCCAGCTCAACCGCACCAAAGGCATGCACTACAAGACGATGGAAGACCTGCTGGGCGGCAACTCCTATACGGACATCGACAAGTTCGCGGCCAAGGACTACGGCATGGAAAGCCCCGAGGCCCAGAACGACCTGAACAACCCCAACCGCCGCATCGCCGAGGGCGACAAGTTCGGCTACAACTATAACATCTTCGTCAACAAGGCCCGCCTGTGGGGAATCTGGCAGCTGAACCGCGGCGCCTTCGGCCTCAACCTGGGCGCACACGGCGAAGGTACCACCATCGAACGCGAAGGCCTCATGCGCAACGGCCGCGCTCCGGAAAACTCCTTCGGCAAGAGCGGCACGGCGAGCTTTCTGGGCGGTGGCGGCAAGCTCAGCCTGTCGTGGCGACCTTTAGCCAACCACCGTATCACGCTCTCGGGCAGCTGGGACAGCCAGGCTCCGCTGGCACGCAACAGTTTCGTGGCACCCCGCATGCAGAATAACTTCGTAAACGACCTCACGCTCGAAGACATTCTGAGCACGGAACTCGCCTACGCCTTCCGCATTGGCAACCTCACAGGAAAACTGACCGGATACTACACCCGCTTCATGAACCAGGTAGAACAGACGGCCTTCTACAACGATCAGGAATCGCGCTTCACCTACCTCACCATGACAGGCATCGACAAGGAACACTACGGTGTAGAAGCCGCCTTCGTATGGCAGGCTACCAGCAAACTCTCCTTCCAGCTCATCGGAACCCTGAGCGAAGCCCAATACATCAACAACCCGCTGGCACAGGTGAACTACGAAGGCATGAACGCGGAAACCGTTGCCGAACTCAACGTCTGGAAAAACCCCGTCACGGGCAAGGCCATGCCGCTGCGTGTCATCGCCGACGGCATCCGCGTGAGCGGAACTCCGCTCACGGCTCTGAGCTTCGGCGTGAACTACAACGTCAACGGATGGTTCTTCGAGGCCAACCTCAACTATTATGACCGCGTGTACGTAGGCTTCTCACAATACCGACGCCTGAGCAACATCGTGCCCCACTACGTGGCCGGCAGCGTGGACGCCTCGACCGGCAACCTCGTCTTCGACGTAACGCAGGCCGAACTGGAAGAGAAGGGCGGAACGCTCTTCGATGCCAACGGCAACCTGGTGGACACCGAAACGTCCTCGCAAGAGAAATTCAAGGGCGGCTTCATGCTCGATGCCTCCATCGGACGCTTCATCCGCTTGAAAAAAGGCAAGAGCATCAGCATCAACCTCTCGCTCCAGAACATCACGAACAACCGCAACCTGCGCACGGGCGGTTACGAACAGAACCGCGATGACAGCTACACCAGCGGCGAAGCCCGTCCCTATGTGTTCTCCAAAAATTCCAAATACTATTACGCCAACGCCTTCAACTTCTTCCTCAACGCAGGATTCCGTTTCTGAGCCGTTGCACTTACTCCTATATATATAAAAGAAAGCCATGAATATGAAAAAGATTTTTTCCGGCATCATGCTCACCCTGCTCGCAGCCTGCCCGTTCACCTCGTGCATGGACGAATGGCCCGTGGCAGATACCGAAGACCTGCTGGTGACCTGCCCGACAGACCTCGGCGAAGTGAACTTCACCATCAAGGAGGTCAAGGACGAAATCAGCCGGAACGTCGGAACCAGTACCAACGGATATTTTGTCGTAGACAAGGATCTGATCCTCGAAGGCGTGGTCTGCGCCAACGATGTCAGCGGAAACCTCTACCAGACCCTGCTGCTGCGCAACATCGACACCTCCCTGCCCGAGGGTGACCCGGGCCGCGACCAGTGTCTCGTGCTGGCGGTGAAGAACACGAACCTCGCTCCCTACTTCGCATTGGGACAGCGTGTGCGCGTCAACCTGAAAGGCCTCTACATCGGTGTATACAGCCGGGTGCCCAAAATCGGACAACCCTATAAAACCTCGGCCGGCAACTGGCGGCTGGGTCCCATCCTCTTTGAACTGTGCAAGAGCAACGTGCAACTCATTGGCGAACCCGACCCCACAGCCCCCGAACTGGAACCCGTGGATCTGACGGACGATGAGGGCGACAGCTGGCTCCGTGCCTCGGCCAACCGCAACATCTACAACACACCGATGCTTGCCTCCGTACGCGGCTCCATCGACGAAGTGCAGGACGGCAAGAAAACCGTGGCCGACAAAGGTTCCGAGACCTCGGCCTCGTGTGCCGACGTATTCGGCAAGGAAGAGCCGCTGCCCAAAATATTCGGGCCCTACAACCTGCACGACGCCGGCTTCGGCATCGACCGCACCTGCTCGCTCGTATCGAACAACTCGAACGTGGCCGTCCGAACCTCCACGCGCAACGACATCTCTTATACAGAAATACTCGACGGCATACACACCTACACCGGCATGCTGACCTATTACAGCGCCTGGCAGATACAACTCCGCGATCTGGGTGACATCGACTATTACGACCATACACCCGAGCAGCCCAAGGGATTCGTACGCAACACCACGGACACACCCTGGTACCCCGCCCATCTCACGGATCCGACCGAAGAATAAAAACCGGACAAAACCAAAGAATACATACTCATATAATTATATAAACACACCATCATGAAAAAGTTATATATCCTGGCCGCAGCCTGCCTCACCCTCGGCTTCACCGCCTGCGAGGACGTTCCCGCTCCCTACGGCATCAACGACAAACTGCCCGATACCCCCGAGACTCCGACAGACGAGAATCTGATTCTCTCGGCCGACTTCGCCTCCACCATCCAGCCATTCAACAACTACACCACCGACGGCAGCGGCGCTTGGGTGAACAAATACAACACCGCCTGCGCCACCGGCTACAACGGCGGTGTGACCACTCCCGGCACCTACTATCTCGTAAGCCCCGAAATGGACTTGACAGGTGTAGAGGCCGCACATGTCACCTACGATTACGTTCTCCAGTTCAATCAGAACGACGACAACCAGCAGCTGCTCATCTCCGACAACTTCAGCGAAAATGCCGCCGCCGAGAACTGGACCGTCCTCTTCGCCAAACACGTCCAGGGCGGACGCACCGAAGATGGCAAGGCCGACTACAACACCTTCTATCCCGCCGACATCGACATTCCGGCAGAATTCCTGAACAAGAAAGTGCGCATCGCCCTCAGATACAGCTGCACCTCCAATGCATCGACCTGGGAAGTCAAGAACCTGAAAGTTCTGAAAGGAAGTTCCGCCTCCGAGCCCAATCCTCCCGTTACCGGCGAGAACCTGCTGGCAAACGGCGACTTTGAAAGCTGGACCGGCGGCACCCCCGACAACTGGAAATCCACTACCAGTGCCAGCAGCGCCACACTCAGCCAAAGCACCGATGCCCACGGCGGCAGCTACTCCGTTTCCGTAGGCTTCCACGCCACGCAGAACAAGCGCATAGCCTACAAGGAACTAACCCTGAAAGCCGGTACCTATACCATGTCCTTCTGGGCCAAGAGTACCACCACCGACCCCGCGCAGCTGCGTCCGGGCTATGCCATCGTGAAGGACGGAAAGATTGACGCTTCCGACTACAAGTACGACGGCTATACCAATGTGAGCAACACCGACTGGACACAGCTCTCCTACAACTTCACCCTCGCCGAAAAGACCACAGTGAACCTCCTCGTGATGAACCCGAAGACCAACGATGGCAAGAATGTGGCACAGGCCATCCTCATCGACGACTTCTCGCTCGTGACGGCCGACGGCGGTCTTGAAGGCGGCGAAGACAAACCTGACCAGCCCGACCAGCCTTCCGAAGCCAAATATGCCTGGAACTTCCTCTCCATCGGCAGCATGGGCGACTGGACCATCGAAGACAAGAACAAGCCGGAGGATCTCGGACATGTATGGGCCTTCGACAGCAAATACGGAATGAAGGCATCGGCCTTCGCCGGCGGCACACGCTACGCCACCGAATCGTGGCTCGTCTCGCCCGAGCTGGATCTCACGGGAATGACTGCGGCCACGCTCACCGTGAACCACGCCAGCAACTTCTTCGACTCGTTCGAGGACGATGCCCTCGTCAAAATCTCGGCCGACGGTAAGAACTGGAGCAACATCTACCTGAGCGAATATCCCACGGGATGGTCCTTCAAGGAGGCTACGGCCGACATCAGTGCCATAGCCGGCAAGAAGGGAGCCCGCATCGCCTTCGTGTATACCAGCACGTCCGACGCTGCCGGCACCTGGGAAATCGACAAGATCTCCATCAAGTAAGACCACAGAATCCTCATCCGCGCACAGACGGCCCGTCGGGCCGTCTGTGCGCTTTCCATCATCCGAACACCCAAAAACAACACATGGAACGTTTCAGCACATTTGTCCGCCACATCTTCCTTCCCATCGTCCTCGCGGCCGTCCTCGGCTCCTGCTCCGAAGACGACAGCAA